>NZ_CP108996.1:6454565-6761925 GCF_036226565.1 Kribbella sp. NBC_00709 | reverse complement strand
CGGCGCTGCGTAGCGAAGGCCGAGCGGTACGGCGTGACCCTGCTGCGCTCGACCGCGGCCATCAACTGGTCGCAGCTGGCCGGTGCGGTCTGGCAGTTCCTCGAGGCCGCGGAGCCGGCCGGATGGACCGACAGCTTCGGCACCACCACCGCCGATCTGTTCCGGTTCGCGACGACCGTCAGTTCGATCCTCGGTGCGCCGGTGACGATCGAGGACCTGTCGTCGACCGTGGTCGCGTTCTCCCCCGGCCAGGAGGACGTCGACCCGGCCCGCACGGCGTCGATCCTGTCGCTGCGGGTGCCGGAACGATGGCAGCAGGAGTACCGCGCGAACGGCATCTACGGCCGGATCTACCGCGCCCGGGAACCGGTGCTGATCTCGTCCTCGGACGGGATCCTGGCCCGCCTAGCGGTGGGTATCACGGCCGGCAACGAGGCGCTCGGATCGATGTGGGCCGCGGTCGCGACCGAACCGACGGCCGAGCAACTGCTCGCCTTCCAGAACGCGGCGAACTCGGCCGCCCTGCTGCTACTCCGGCGCCGCCACGAGATCGACCCCGAGCTGCGCCGCCGCGAGCAGCTGCTGCTCTCGGTCCTGGAGGGCGGTGCCGCCGCGGCCGAGGCCGCTCGGGGCTTGGACCTGGACCGACGGGTGCTGTGCGTGATCGGTGCGCGAGCCCTCGGCCGGGCGGAGACAGCCGGCCAGGAGCCGGCCGACAGGCGCGCGGAGCGGACGGCGACGCTGCACAAGTTGCGCCAGTCGCTCGCACTGCAGTTGTCCTCGACGAATCCGAAGGTCTCAGTGGTGCTGTCCGGCAACACCGTGTACGCCGCCTTCCCGCTGCCGTCGTCGGCCCGCGACACCAGCCGGGCCGAGGCCGCGGCCCGCGCCCACGTCACCCGCGCGTGCCCGGACGGCGACATCGTCCTCGCGGTCGGACGGCTGGCCCGCACCCTCGACGAGATCCCGCTGTCACGCGCCGATGCCGACGGTGTCCTCGATGTCTTGTGCAACGAGCAGAACGACCAGCGGGTGGCGACGATCGCGGACTTCCAGGGGCGGATGCTGCTGCGCCGGCTGCGGCGCCATATCGCCGGTGAGACGCTCCCGCCGGCCAGGATGATCGAAGCCCTGCGCGAGCACGACGCCGTCCACAGCACCGGTCTTCTCGACGCCCTCGACGCCTACCTGGACTGCTTCGGCAACGTGGGCCGCGCCGCGCGGCGGTTGTCCATCCACCCGAACACCCTGCGGTACCGGATGCAGAGCGTGGCCCGGATCGGCGGGATCGACCTGGAGGACTCCGGAACGCGGTTCGAGCTGATGCTGCAACTGCGGCTCCGGGCCGGATGATCACTTCGTCAGGCGGCCGCGGAAGAACTCGAGGGCGCGTCGCATCACATCGATCTGATGGGTGCGCTCCCGGATCACGTGCGGCTCGCGCGGGTACACGACCAGCTGCACGTCGGCGCCGGCCGCCCGCAACGCGCGGTTGTAACCGGTCGCCTGGCTCACCGGGATCCGTACGTCGCGCTCGCCCTGCAGGATCAGCACCGGCGTCGTCACCCGCCCGGCGAACGTGACCGGTGACCGGTCGACGGCGCCGTCACCGGTGGCCGGCTCCCACGGGAGACTGCCCGCCAGCGTTCCCTCGAACAACGGCCTGTCGGTCGTCAGCACCAGCGACCGCCAATCGGTCACCCCCGCACCGACGATCGACGCCCGGTACCGATCTGTCTGGGTCACACCCCACGCCGCTAGGAATCCGCCTTGGCTCCACCCGCCGATTCCCAACCGGGCCGGGTCGGCCAGGCCGAGTTCGATCGCGCGGTCGACGGCCGCCTCGACGTCCTGCCACTCCGCGCCGCCCATGTCCGCCCGGGCCGCCACCGCGAACCGGTACCCCTTCCCGTTGCCGCCACGGTAGTTCGGCATCAGGACATGGATCCCCGCGGTCGCCATCAGCTGTCCCCAGTCGAGCGGCGCGCAGTGCAGACCGAGGTTGGACCGGCCGTACGGACCGCCGTGCGGCAGTACGACAGTCGGGTGCGGCCCCGGACCGAACCGGGCCGGCGGCGCGATGCTGATGACGTCGATCTCCAGTCCGTCGCTGCTGCGAGCAACGAACGACCCGACCTCGGCGAGCTCGACACCGGCCAGCGCCTCGCCGTACGACGAGCATTGGACCAGCTCCTGCGGACGGCCGGACCACAGCTCGACCAGACCGCCCGGCGCCTGCATCGCCGCACCCAGTTGATGAGTGTCCGCGACGTCGAAGGCCTTGATGTCTCCGTCCAGCCGCGCCAGGTCGTGTGCCTCGCCCCCGACCGGGTACGCGCGGACGATCGTCTCCAGCCCGTCGGCGAGGGCGACCACAGCGGTGTCCGGCTGCGCAGTACGGACGGCGATCACGCAGATGGTGTCGTCGGGCCCCGGACCGGCAGCGACCGGTTTCGCGTCCTCGGTCGCGGAGACCGCCCAAAAGGTTGCCGCTGACAACGGTTGCGGATCGAGCGGCGCCTTGAAGACGATCTTGTCGTCACGCTCCAGCCAGCCGAGGTAATCGGCCCACGGCGCCGAGCAGACCACCGACCGGGAGCCGTCGTTGAGATCCACCACCTCGACCTCGGCCAGCAGACCGGACTCGGGCTCGACATCGGGCTGACTCACGACCGCGATCCGTGCCCCGTCCGGCGACCAGGCCAGATCCGTCACGTGCCGATCCACCGTCGTGACGGCACGCCCGGTGCCGGTCGCCACATCGACCACATGGACGACGACCGGCCGCCAGTCCTCGCCGAACACCTGCTCGTCGCCGACCGCGCCATCAGCGACGTCAACCGGCGTCGGCACCAGTACGGCGACTCGATCTCCCAGCGGTGACCACGCCACGCTGACCACGGAGGTGCCCGGCGCGTACACAGCACGAGCCTCGCCGCGACCGGTCTCCAGCATGTACACCGATCTGACGCCCCGGTCGGCCCGATCGGACAGGAAGGCCAGCGTCGTGCCGTCGGGTGACCAGCGCGGGCAGCAGTCGTCCGGACCATGCGTCCATTGCTCCGCGCGGCCCGATCCGGTCACGCAGGTCCAGATGCCGCCGCGGGGGTTGGGGTCGTCGACACCGTTCGGCGCCGCACGCCAGGCGACCCGGCCGCCGTCACGCGAGATGGCGACGTCCTCAGGCACCAACAGGTCGCAGATGAGCTCGGGAGTCAGTGATGTCGTCACACCACTACGCTAGGCCGCCGGGCCGGGTTCCGGATGGTGGATTCAGCCGACGATCCCGGTCGCGGTTGGGTCTTCGTACAGACGGCGACGGTCAGTCGGCGGCCCGAGGTGAACGGGTCACGATCGAGATCGCCAGTGCGTCGCCGACACCGGAGTTGATGACCCGGTGCGGCCGTTCGCCGCGGAACGTCACCGCGTCGCGCCGCGCCAGGTCGTAGGTCTCCGCCCCGATCTCGACGGTGACGTCACCCTCCACCACGACCAGGCACTCCTCCCCCGGATGCGACACCGGCCGATCCGCCGTGGACTGCCCCGGGGCGAGCCGGACCTCGATCACCTCCAGCTCGCCGTCGGTGTCCGGGGTGAGGACGTCGTACGCGATCTGGCCCCGGCCGCGCGGGCCGGCCTCCGACCGGCGGACCACGTGCCCGTTCGGTTTCTCGTCCTCGAGCAACAGCTGGAACACCGGCACCCGCAAGCCGCGGGCGATCCGCCGCAGCGCGGGCAGCGACGGCTGCGTCGTACCGGACTCGATCTGACTGATCGCACCCGGGCTCAGCTCCGCCGCCTGCGCGAGCTCGGCCGCCGACATCTCCCGCGCCCGCCGGAGCCGCCGGATGGTCGCTCCCACGGCCGTCGACTCATCGACGGTGTCAGCCGGCGGCTCGGCGTCGCCGCGCTTCCGCGCTCGAAGGGTCACCGCACGTCACCGTCCTGTCCGGCCTCGTTGCTCCGTCGCCAAATCTATCGTTCGCCGCGCCAGGATCAGGCCCGGATCGACGATCGGCAGGCCGTGTTCCACCCGGCTCAGCGCCGGCGGGATCTCGGTGCACGCCGCGAGGATCGCGTCGCAGCCTCCCAGGGCGACCGCACACTCGGCCAGGATGCTGCCGGCGTGGATCAGGTCGTCCCCGGCCTTCACCGCCGTGATCGCCTCCAGGACCCGGCCGTACTGCGTCTCGCCGGGCGTCACGCAGTCGATCCCGGCGGCCTTCAGCCGGCGCTGGTACAAGCCCGAGGTCAGCAGTCCCGGCGTACCGAGCAGGCCGACGCGCCGGACCCGTGGCCGTTGCCGGGCGAGGCGGTCACACGTCTCCTGGACCATGTCGAGGACGCGGACGGTGATCCCATCGGACGCGGCCGGCAGGAAGTGGTGGGCGGTGTTGCACGGTACGGCGATGAGCGTTGCACCGAGTCGCTCCAGCGCCTGCAGGCCGTCCCGCAGCCACGGAGTCGGGTCCACACCGTCGCCGAGGATGGCCGCACTGCGATCCGGCGTGGACGGCTCCGACCACAGCACGACCGGGAAGTGGCTCTGGTCGTCAGCCGCCGGCGTGAGTTCGATCAACCGGCCGTAGAACTCGGCGGACGCCAGCGGGCCCATGCCACCGAGGATCCCGATCGTGGCCGCGGCTTCCGTCACGTAACCAGTCCTCGTCCGTCGACCGGCCACGGATCGGCCGGCTTCCCGCCGGAGACGATCTGCACCTGGTCGGCCAGGTTGACGACCGGACAGACGTGGTTCGGTACGACGACCACTGTCTCGCCCAGCCGCGGCCGAGGGCCATCGCCGGGCAGGACGACACCGTGATGGTCGTAGAGCCTGCTGATCACCGCCGCCGGGTACCTGGGCAGTACGCCGTACCCCTCCAGACCGGCCGGAAGGTCGCTGGACAGCACCTTCGCGCCGGCGTCGATGATCACGTGGTCGCGCCCGACGCTGACCACCGTTGCCTGGACGGTCAGCGCGACCGCGGACCAGCCGCACGCTCCGAGCCGGACCTGCAAGCGGTCGTTGAAGACGTACGTCCCCGGCCGTTCCTCGGTGACTCCGGTGCGCTCGTCCTCGTGCGAGGTCGGCGTCGACCCGGCGCTGAGCTCGCGGACGTCGTACCCGTGGTTGCGGAGCGCCTCGCCGTACCGATGCAGGGTCAGCACCTCGTCATCGGCCGCCGCGCGTACGCCGTCGCGGGTGCGGTACGAGTGGCCGCCGTGGGTGAACACACCGACGACGTCCAGACCGGCCTCCGTCGCCGACCGGGCGACCGCGAGAGCTGCCTCGACCGACCGGACTCCGCTGCGCTCGCCACCGCAGTCCGCCTCGATCAGCACCTCCACCGGCCTTCCGGCGGACCGCACCGCCGCGCCGACCCGGGCCGCGCCTTCGGAGCTGTCGACGCCGAGCCTCAGCCGGCGCGTCGTTGCCGCCAGTGTGGTGAGCATCCGCAGCCGGTCGCCTGCCGGCCAGACCGGATACGCGACGAACAGGTCGTCGAACCCGGCGGCGGCGAACATCGCCGCCTCGGACAGCGTCGCGACGGTCAGCCCGGTCGCGCCGTACTCGAGCTGCATCCGGCCGAGATTCACCGACTTGTGCGTCTTGGCATGCGGCCGGAGTACGGCGCCCCGGCTCGTGACCGCGGCGGTCATCGACCCGAGGTTCCTCTCGACCCGGTCGAGGTCGACCACCAGGGCGGGCGAGGTCAGGCCGTCGAAGCTGACCTCGGCCAGCTCGTCGAGACCGGCCTCGTAGTCGTTCGACCGCACAGGTCCTCCACTCGCGTGCATTGTCACGGGCGACCCACCCTCAGCATCCCCGGGTTCTCCGCGGCGAGCAGCTCGCGGGTGTACGGGTGCTGCGGTGCGGCGATCAGGGCGTCGGTCGGACCGGACTCGACCACGCGGCCGGCGAACATCACCGCGATCCGCTCGCTCATGTACCGCACCACCGGGAGGTTGTGCGAGATGAACATCAGGCCGATGCCGAGCTCGCGCTGGACGTCGCGCAGTACGTTCAGCACCGATCCCTGCACCGACACATCCAGTGCCGACGTGATCTCGTCGGCGATCAGGAAGCGCGGGGAGGTCGCCAGCGCCCGCGCGATCGCGGCCCGCTGGCACTGGCCGCCGGACAACGAGACCGGCAGCCGAACGGCCACCGAGGCGTCCAGACTGACCAGATCCAGCAGCTCCGCCGTCCGCGCTCGTGCTGCCGCCGACGTGGTCCTGCCATTGGCCAGCACCGCCTCCATGATGGCGTCGCCGATCCGCATCCGCGGATTCATCGAGGACGATGGATCCTGGAACACCAGCTGGACCGCGGATCGCAGCCTTGCCAGCTCGGCGCGCCCGGGACCGACCGGACGGCCGTCGAGCACGATCCGGCCGGCGCAGGAAGGCAACAGCCCGACCATCGCCCGGGCCAGAGTGGACTTGCCCGAGCCCGACTCCCCCACCACGCCCAGCGATCCGCCGGCGCTCACCTCGAGCGTGACCGTGTCCACGGCCGGTGCGTCGTGGCGCCGGGAACCGTAGCGAACCGAGAGACCCTCGACCGCCAAGGCAGTCATCGAGCCATCACCCCCCTCACGCTGGTCGTCGCCACCGGATGCCAGCACGCCACGCGGGCGCCAGGACCGGCCTGCTCCAGCGGCGGCATCGACTCGGTGCAGGAGTCGGTCGAGCGATCGCAGCGCGGAGCGAACGGGCAGCCGGCCGCTTCGTCGTTCCTGGTCGGCGGCCGTCCCGGTATGGTTGCCAGCGGCAACTGCCTGTCGGTGGTCATGGTCGGCACCGAACGCAGCAGCGCCCTTGTGTACGGGTGCCGTGCCGCCGTGGTGACGTCGCGCGCCGCGAGTTCCTCGACGATCCGCCCGGCGTACATCACCACGACCCGGTCGCAGACGTCGAGGATCAGGCTGATGTCGTGCGAGATCAGGACGACGGCGACGCCGGACGAGTTCGCGTCGGCCAGCAGCTTCATGATCTCGCGCTGGATGGTGACGTCGAGCGCGGTGGTCGGTTCGTCGGCGATGATCAGGTCCGGCTCACACATCAGGCTCATCGCGATCATCGCGCGCTGGCGCATCCCGCCGGAGAACTGGTGCGGCCGCTCGCCGAGTCGCTGCTCCGCATGCGGGATCCGCACCTCCGCCAGCCGCCGGGCGGCCAGCTGCCGGGCGGCGGATCTGCTCAGCTCGCGATGGATCCGGACACCCTCCGCGAGCTGGGCTCCGACCGCCATCAACGGGTTCAGCGATGACATCGGATCCTGGAAGATCATGCCGAGCGATCGCGCGTACAGCCGCCTGGCCGCGGCCGGCCGCAGCCGCCGGGGATCGGTGCCACCGACCGAGAACGTCTCCGCCCGGATCTCGGCGGCCGGCGGCTGCAGACCGGCCACGGCCATCGCTGACATGCTCTTGCCGCTTCCGGACTCGCCGACGACGCCGACCATCTCCCCCTTGCTCAGCCGGAGATCGAAGCTCCGGACGACCTCGGCCATGCCCTCGCCGACCGGCACCGCGACGCTGAGCCCTTCGACGTCCAGCACGTGGCTGCCGACCGCGGCCAAGTCCGGTGACCGCACCTCGGACGCAGTCGCGGGGCGAGCGGCCTTCCGAGGTCCGACCTGACGCCGGGCGGCCAGCGCGGCGAGTGCTTCGCCGCAGAAGTTCAGGACCACCCCGGTCATCACGATGGCAACCCCAGGAGCCAAGGCCGCGAGCGGGCTGAGATAGATGCTGTCGAGACCCTGCGCCAGCATCTGTCCCCAGTCGTACGCCGGCGGTTGCACCCCCAGCCCCAGGAACGAGAGGCCGGACAGGAACAGCAGCGCGCCGCCGATCGCGAACGTGGTGTTGAGGATCAGCGGCTCGGCCACGTTCGGCAGCACGTGCCGGATCAGGATCCGCGTTCGCGACAGGCCCATCAGCCGGACGGCGGAGATGTAGTCGCGGGTGACCACCGACGACGAGAGCGTCTGGGCGAGCCGGGCGAAGCTCGGCGCGAACGCGATCGCCACCGCCACCACGGCTCCGCCACCGCCGACACCGACGATGACGGACAAGAACATCACCAGCAGCAGATCGGGGAACGACAGCCAGATCGCCAGCACGCTCGAGAACAGCCGCTGCGACCGCCGTCCGAGCAACGTCGACAAGGCACCGAGCAGTACGCCGCAGACCGCACCGGACACCGCGGACAGCAACGCGAGCGACAGGCTGGTCCTGGTCGCGACCATCACCCGGTAGAAGACGTCACGCCCGAGGCCGTCGGTGCCGAGCAGATGACGCGCGCTCATGCCCTGGAGCAGATGATCGGGGTCCGGCGCCGTGGCCCGTCCGGACCACAGCAGCGGAGCGATCACCGCCACCAGCAGCAGGACGACCGCACCGGCCAGCCCGATGACCGCCGTACTCGAGCGCGTTCTGCGGCGCCGCATCCTGATCTGCATCAGGTACTCCTGATCGAGGACTGGGGGTCGATCAGCGCGAGCGCGACGTCGACCACGAGATTGGTGACCAGGACGACGGTTCCGAGCAGCAGCACGATGGCTTGGATCACCTTGTAGTCCTGAGCCAGAATCGCCTGCACCAAGGTCGTCCCGAGGCCCGGCCAGGCGAAGACGCTCTCCACCAGCACGGTGCCGCCGATCAGGCCGGGCAGCATCATGCCGCTGATGGTGAGCACCGAGGTCAGGATGTTCGGCAGTGCGTGCCGTCCGTAGGTCCGCAGCACCGGCAGCCGCTTGCTCCGCGCGGTCCGCAGGTAGTCCTTCTCCAGCACGACCAGGGTCTCGATCCGGACGATCCGGGCCAGATGCCCGGCCAGCCCCGCGGACAACGCCACGATCGGCAGGATGTAACTCGGTACGCCGGTCCGCCCAGCCACCGGCAACCACTTGAGGGTGACCGAGAAAACGAACACCAGACCGACCGCGCTGAGGAACTGTGGAATCGCCCCGACGAACCCGGTCCACAACGTGAACAGTGTGTCGAGCGATCGCCGCCGGCCACCGCGGGTGAGCACCGCCACCGCGATACCGGTCGGCAGCGCGATCACCAGGATCGTCAGGAAGGCCAGAGTCGCAATCTGCACGGTCGGTGGCAGCCGGTTCGCGACGATGCTGCCGACCGGCTCACCGGTCGAGACCGAGGTCCCGAACCGGCCGTGCAGTACGTCACCGGCATAGTCCACGAACTGCGCCGGCAACGACTTGTCCAGCCCCAGTTCGTGGCGCTTGGCACGGATCAGGTCAGCCGACGCACCAGGCGGCAGCGAAGACCGGACCGGATCACCAGGGACCAGGTGCAGCATCAGGAAGGTGAGCGTGAGCAAGGTGCCGATCGCGACGGCGAGTCGCCCCAGCCGCCGCGCCGCGAACGTCAGCCAGGGGCTCGCGACCCAGCCCGGTCGCTGTGTCCGGGTGAGCCGGCCGGCGGTCTCCGTGCTGGCCATGACGTGTCGTCCTCACCCGAGCCGGAGGCTCGTCGGGATCACCGCTCCGGCACCGACCTCGAACGTCACTCCGTTGCCGAAGATGGTCGAGTTCTGGGCCGCGACCGGCAGGACGTTGGCGGCGCTGAGCAGCGCCTTCGCGGCCTCGTTCCACAGCGCGCAGCTCTGCTGCCCCGGCTGGCCGTAGGCGCGGCCGGCCAAGTCGCGGTACTTCGCGTTGGCGACCGCCGAGAAGTTGGTGCCGTTCGGCGGAGTGGCTCCCGAGAACTGCCCGACCAGGTTGGACGGCAGCTGGTCCGACGCCCGGGCCAGGGCCACGTCGCCCCAGTTCCCGGCCTGGCTCCATTTCCCGTCGATCGCGGCCGGAGTCAACGGTTGCGTCCGGATCGCGATGTGCAGGTTCTGCTCCCACAGCGACGCAAGCAGCTGTCCGGCCGAGACCGAGCTCTGGGCGTTGCTCGGGTAGATCAGCGTCAGCTCGAGCGGCTTGCCGTCCTTCACACGTTTGCCGTCGGCACCGGTCCTCCAGCCCAGCCGGTCGAGGGCGGCATTCGCCGCAGTCACGTCGTACGCCGGAACCACGCCGGTGGTGACGTCGTCCGCGCACGGCTCGCCGCCGCCGTCGGTGAGCCTCGTCGCCACCGATCCCAGATTGCCGGTGTTCACCTTCGCGACCTGGTCGAGCGCGACGCCCTGGACCAGTGCCTTGCGCAGCCCCTCGTCGGCGAGCAGCCGGCCCTGGGCCTGGTTGAAGAACAGCTCCGAGGTGATGTGGAAGTAGCCGCGCTCGAACAGCTTCCGGTCCTTCAGGCGTGGTGTGTCCGGGCCGCGGATGTCGGCGATGTTCAGTTCGCCGCTGAGCAACTGGTTCGCCGCGGTCGTCTCGTTCGTCGACACCACAACGGTGACCTTGTGCGGGAACTTCGCGTCACCGGTGCCGGCGCCGCCGGGGCCCCACGTGTAGCCGTCGCGGACGGTGAAGTCGTACGACTTGCCCGGCACGGCCGAGGTCAACTTGAACGGCCCGGTGCCGTCGCTGCCGGTGGCCAGCTTCGCCCGGTTGCCGATGCTCGACGGGCAGACGATCAGCACCTTGGACAGCTGCTCGAGGATGAAGCCGCTCGGTTCGGCGTACTTGATCGCGAAGGTGCCGGTCGCGTCGTCGGCCGTGGTCGTGTAGCCCGAACCGGGCAGCACCGACCCGAGCAGCGGCGAGTGGTTCGCCGGGTTCTTGATCCAGTCGAAGTTCTTGGCGATGTCGGACGCGGTCAGCGCGTGGCCGTCGTCGCACTTCACCCCCTTGTTCAGGGTGAACGTCGCGGACGAGGCGTCGAACGTCCAGCTCTTCGCCAGGTTCGACACGATCTTGCCGTCGCCGGTCAGCGCGACCAGGGCGTCGTACGCGAGACCCGCCACCTGCTGGCCGGCCGAGTTCGTCGAAGCGGACGGATCCAGCGCGCCGGGATCGCTGCGGATCGCGTAGCGCACGGATCCGCCGGTACCGCTCGACGAGTCCGCACCGGTCGAACAGGCGGTGCCCGCGGCAACGACCGCCGCCACGACGAGCAGCCCCTGCCAGTACTTGATGGTGGGCATTCGAACCTCCTCCAGTCGCCTTCTCCGTCAGAGTAGGAGCCGGAACGGGGGCCGGAGTTGGTCGATCGACCAACTCCCGCGAGGTGATTTGGCGCATCGCAGCCAAGCGGCCCGCAGTACGCTGGCCCGGGTGATGGGGCGATGCAGCAGAACGACTGGCCGGCCGAGTACGCGACGCTGACGGCTGCCGACCGGCGCGCTCCGCTGCCGCCGGCGGAGCTGGAGCGGCTGGCGGTCGTCGCCTTCGTTCTCGGGCACGACGACGAGGTGGCAGCGTGCCGCGAGCGGGCGCTCGAGGAACATCTCGCCCGCGGCGATGTCGAGGCGGTGATCCGGCGGGTTCTGGCTCGGGTTCCACCTGCAGCAACGCGGTGACCTCGCGCGGGCGTCCGATCCACAGGGCGCGATCCCGTCGTTACGGCGCGCGTGGAGTTTGTGGCAGCGATTGGAGATGCCGTATGAGGGCGCCCGCACGCGGCTGCTGATCGCGGACGCCTGCCGGCAGCTCGGAGACACCGACGCCGAGCAGATGGAGCTACGCGGCGCCCGAGCCGTCTTCGAACGCCTCGGCGCCGACGGCGACCTCACGATGCCCGACCCGCCGGTCGATCCGTTCGACGGGACGGGTCTCGCTCCTCGCGAGCGGGAGGTGCTGTGGTGGCTCGCGACCGGCGCGACGAACCGCGGGATCGCGAACCAGCTCTTCCTCAGCGAGCGGACCGTTGCACGGCACGTCAGCAACATCTTCGGCAAGCTCCGGGGGCCGAACCGGGCCGGGGCGACCGCCTGGGCTTACAACCATGGCGTGACCCGGGACAGCTGGGCGCGGGTCAGCCACATGGGTAGAAATGACCATTCACCACCGGTCTGAGTTGGCGTGGTTGGAGGATGTGCTCTCTGGTTGCACCGCTACCGTGAACTCATGGACAGGGTCGGGACTGTGGTGGTCGGGGCGGGGCTGGCGATGGGGTATTACCTGCGGCGGCGCGGCGACGACTTCGTCGTACTCGATGGCAACGACCGCGTGGGTGACTGCTGGCGGGAGCGGTACGACTCGCTGCGGCTCTTCAGCCTGCCGCGATACGCGAGCCTTCCCGGGCTGCGCATCGGCACCCGGGACTGCCCGAACCGCGACGAGATGGCCGACTACCTGGAGCAGTACGCCGTCCATCACGAGCTGCCGGTGCGGACCGGCGTACGCGTGACGCGGTTGTCGCGGGACGGCGACGGGTTCGTGGTGGAGACGAGCGCCGGCGACTGGCGGGCCGACCAGGTCGTGGTGGCGGCGGGGATGCACAGCACGCCCCGGTGGCCGTCGTTCGCCGACGACCTCGATCCATCCATCCGGCAGCTGCACTCGCTGGAGTACCGGAACCCTGAGCAACTCGCGGACGGGACCGTGCTGATCGTTGGTGCGGCCAACTCTGGCACCGACGTCGCGCTGGACGCGGTCAAGACCCACCGCACGCTACTCGCCGGACGGCATCCGGGGCAGGTGCCCGTCGACATCGACTCGACCATCGGGCACGTGTTCACGCCGGTGGTGATGTTCCTGTTCAAGTACGTTCTCACCCGCCGTACGCCGATGGGCCGCAAGGCGATCGCCAACGCCGTGAAGAACGGGCTGCCGCTGACCCGGAACAAGCTCGACCACCTCGACGCGGCCGGCATCGAACGGCTCGGCCGGATCGAGGGCACCCGCGACGGCCGTCCCGTCACCGCTGACGGCCGGGTCCTCGACGACGTCACGACCGTGGTGTGGTGCACCGGATCCGACCCGGACCACAGCTGGATCGATCTGCCCGTGTTCGGCGACGACGGACGGCCGCGGCACGAGCGCGGCGTGTCGGCCGACGTACCGGGTCTGTACTTCCTCGGGCTCGATTTCCAGTACGCGATCGCCTCGGCCAGCATCCAGGGCGTGGACCGCGATGCTCGCGTCCTGATCAGATATCTGGCCCAACACGCCGCGCATCTCAGCCGGCGGAGCGCCGATCCGACGATACCCGTGGACAGGCGGTAGCATCACGGGCTGAAATGGGTGCGTGGCTGGGCGTGGGTCAGGGTGAGTGATCAGGTGTCGGTGAGCGGCGGCGAAGGCGGGCCGACCGCTCTTCGGATCATGCTCGGCGGTCAGTTGCGCCGGATGCGCGAGGGCGCCGGGATCAGCCGCGCCGACGCGGGCTGGCAGATCCGCGCCTCGGAGTCCAAGGTCAGCCGGATGGAGCTCGGCCGGGTCGGGTTCAAGGAACGCGACGTCAGCGACCTGCTCGAGCTGTACGGGATGGCCGACGAGGACGAGCGGGTCCGGCTGATGGAGCTGGCCAAGGCCGCGAACAACCCGGGCTGGTGGTCCCGGTACAGCGACGTGATGCCGAGCTGGTTCACCAACTACGTCGGTCTCGAGGTCGCCGCGGCGCTGATCCGGACCTATGAGGTGATGTTCGTCCCCGGCCTGCTGCAGACCGAGGAGTACGCGCGGGCGATGGTCCAGCTCGGCAAGTCGACGTTCCTGCCGCACCGGGAGGTCGACCATCGGGTGGAGCTCCGGGTGACCCGGCAGCAGATCCTCACCCGGGCGAACCCGGCCCGCCTCTGGGTGGTCATCGACGAGTCGGTGCTGCACCGGCCGGTCGGCGGCGACAAAGTGCTGCGGGCCCAGATCGAGCACCTGATCATGTGGTCGCAGCAGCCGAACATCACCCTGCAGGTGATGCCGTTCAGCAGTGTCGGCTACGCCGGTGCGGGCGGCGCGTTCAGTCTGCTGCGGTTCCCGGAGGGCGATCTGCCCGACATCGTCTACATCGAGCACGCGGCCAGCGCGCTGTACCTGGACAAGCTCGACGAGGTCGACGAGTACGTCGCGATCATGGAAGGGCTGACCATCTCGGCGGCCCCGGTGTCCGCGACCGAGGGCCTCCTGAAAGAGGCCCTCGCGCGGATCTGACCCAGCGGCGGCTCAGGCGACCTTGAGGTCGACCTGGATGTTGCCGCGGGTGGCGTTGGAGTACGGTCAGACCTCGTGCGCCTTGGCGACGAGCTCCTCGGCGACCGCGGTGTCGACTCCCGGCAGGCTGACCACGAGCTCGACCTGCAGGCCGAAACCGGCGCCACCGTTGATCGGGCCGATGCCCACCTCGGCGGTGACGGTCGAGCCGTCGGAGTCCTGGCGGGCCTTACGGGCGACGAGCTTGAGCGCGCTGTGGAAGCAGGCCGCATACCCGGCCGCGAACAGCTGCTCCGGGTTCGTGCCGTTGCCGTTGCCACCCATCTCGACCGGCGGCGCGACCGTGACGGCGAGCTTGCCGTCGTCGGTGGCCACCTTGCCGTCCCGGCCGCCGTCGGCGGTGGCGCGGGCGGTGTACAGAACCTTCTCAACAGCGATCGTCATATCTGGTTTCTCCTAGCGAGTGGGGTCGAGCAGGAGCTTGCCCACAGTCTTGCGGGCGCGCATGTCTTCGTGAGCGGTGGCGACCTCGGACAGGCCGTACTCACCGCCGACGATCGGGCGGAGCTTGCCGGCCGCGGTCAGGTCGAACAGCTCAGCCAGCGGACCGCTGAGCAGCTGCGGGTTGGCGAAGCAGTCGGCCAGCCAGAAGCCGGCGATGGTCTTCGAGCCCTTCATCAGCCGGCTCGGGTCGATCGGCGCGGCTGACTGTCGCGACGCCGCACCGAAGGTGACCAGGCGGCCGAAGCGCGCCAGCGCGTCGAACGACTCGTCGAACGTCGGGCCGCCGACCATCTCGAGCACGATGTCGACGGACTTCCCGCCGTTCGCCTCGAGGATGCGGTCCTTCAGGCCTTCCGGCGTACCGTCGATGGCCGCGTCGGCACCCAGCTCGAGGACCTGCTTGCGCTTCTCCTCGGTGGAGGCGGTCGCGATCACGCGGCCGGCGCCCCAGAGCTTGGCGAGCTGGACGGCGAGTGAGCCGACACCGCCGGCGCCGGCGTGCACGAGGACCGACTCCCCCGGCTGCAGGTGGGTGGAGGTCTTCAGCAGGTGCCACGCAGTGGTGCCCTGCAGCACGAGCGCCAGCGCGTCGCCGTCGCTGACACCTTCCGGGACATCCCAGGCGTACGGCGCGTGGGCGACGGCCTGCTCGGCATAACCGCCGGACCCGACGAGAGCGACCACCCGACGGCCGTCCGCCGTCTGCCCGACGACCTCGCCGCCCGGGATCAGCGGAAGCTCGGTCTTGGAGAGGTAGCTGTTCTCGACCTGGTGCGTGTCCGCGTAGTTGATGCCCGCGCGGTCGACCGTGATCAGGACCTGCCCCTCACCGGCGACCGGTGCCGGGACGTCGCTGACCTTGAGGACCTCGGGTCCGCCGAACTCGGTGATCTGAATGGCTCGCATACACCGTACTATACACTGTACGTTAGGAACCTCGAAGGGAGGTGGGTCACATGCCCAGGACGCCGCGGAACACCCTGAGCGCGGACCTGATCGTGCGGACGGCGCTCGAGCTGATGGAGGCCAAGGGCACGGACGCGTTCAGCCTGCGTGGAGTCGCCGCCGAGCTCGGCGTCGGCCCGATGGCGCTCTACACCTACTTCCGGAACAAGGACGATCTGTACGACGCCGTCCGCGATCACCTGATGGGCCTGCTGCCCGCCGTACCGCTGGACGCGCCGTGGCCGGACCAGGTGCGGGCGGTGTGCCGTTCGCTGCGGCTGCTGATGCTGCAGCATCCTTGCCTTGCGCAACTACTCGCCGGGCGGCCGTTGAGCGGGCACGAGACCGTGCGGGTCGCCGAGGGGTTGCTCGGCGTACTGCGGGCCGCCGGTTTCGATCCGGAGACGGCGGCGCGGACGCACACGACCCTGTTCACCTACGTGCTCGGCTCGACCTCGTGGGAGATCCAGATGGCGGCCGAGCGCCGCGACCCGGAGGCCTGGCGGCGGCTGCGGGCGTCGATGGAGTCGCTGTCGGCGCGGGAGTTCCCGTCGGTCGTCGAGCTGGCGCCGGAGCTGGCTCGAACGACAGGCGGCGACGAGCAGTTCGACTACGGCCTGGATCTACTGCTGGCGGGGTTGCAGCTCAGAACACCATCGTGACGATGGCGAGGATGCCGATGCAGACGATCAGTCCGCGGAGGGCGATCGGCGGGAGTTTGCGGCCGTAGCGGGCGCCGATGAAACCGCCGATTGTCGATCCGACCGCGATCAGACCGGCCGCGAGCCAGTCGATGTCGTGCACGATGATGAACAGGATCGCGGACGCGGTGTTCACGACCGTGGCCAGCACGTTCTTCAGGCCGTTCATCCGCTGCAGGTTCGAGTCCAGGCCGAGGCCGAGGATCGCCATCAGCAGCACGCCCTGCGCGGCGCCGAAGTACCCGCCGTACACACCGGTGGCGAAGACGGCCGGGATCACCCACCAGGCCCCGCGGTGCAGGTGCGACGGGGCACTGATCCACTTCGACAGCCACGGCTGGAACGCGACCAGCAGACAGCCGAGCAGGATCAGCACCGGTACGACGGCGTGGAACGCGGAATCGGGCAGGGTCAGCAGTAGCACTCCCCCGACGATGCCGCCGGCCAGCGATGCCGGGATCAGTCGCAGCATGCGGCCGCGCTGGCCCTCGAGCTCGCGGCGGTAGCCGATCGCGCCAGCTGCGGTGCCCGGCGCCAGACCGACAGTGTTGCTGACGTTCGCCAGCACCGGTGGGATGCCGACGGCAAGCAACGCCGGGAAGGTGAGCAGCGTGCCCGACCCCACCACGGCGTTGATCGTGCCCGCGCCCATCCCCGCCAGCAGGACGAACACTGCTTCGTACCATGTCATCGCTGCCTGACTTTACGCACCCGATCGCGGTTCCCGCTCACCAGTCCGCACATTGAGCAGACAGTATGCGATCGACTGGTCGTCAATCGACAGCCGTTCGACAGCCCCGGACAGCACGAGGCCTCCCCGGCGGACCGGGGAGGCCTCGTGCGAACGACGTACAGCTCAGCGCTGCGGCGGCTCTGCCGCCGGAGGCTCCTGGGAGGGAGCCGGCGGCGGGACCGCGGACGGCGTTGTCGGGATCTGGCCCCGGTTGCCCACCGCGGCGTTCTCGGCGGCGGCGATCGCTTCGCGGACCGCGTTGTCGGCCTCGGCGACCGCGGCCGGCGCGGCCGCGGACGAGTCGAGCTCCGGCACCTCGCCGTTGGACAGCTCCGGCGCGTGCCAGTCGCCCTCGGCCTTCTGCGTGATGCCGGCCACCTGGCCGACCGCACTGCCGAGACCCTTGAGCGCGTCGCCGATCTCGCTCGGCACGATCCAGAGCTTGTTCGCGTCGCCCTGAGCGATCGACGGCAGCATCTGCAGGTACTGGTACGCGAGCAGACCCTGGTCCGGCTTGCCGGCGTGGATCGCGTTGAAGACCGTGGTGATGGCCTGCGCCTCACCCTGCGCCTTCAGGATCCGCGCCTGCCGCTCGGCCTCGGCCCGGAGGATGCGGGACTGCTTGTCACCTTCGGCGGTGAGGATCGCGGACTGCTTCTGGCCCTCGGCGGACAGAACCGCCGACTGCCGCATACCTTCCGCGGTGAGGATCGCGGCGCGCTTGTCCCGGTCGGCGCGCATCTGCTTCTCCATCGAGTCCTGGATCGACGGCGGCGGATCGATCGAGCGCAGCTCGACCCGGTTGACCCGGATGCCCCACTTGCCGGTCGCCTCGTCCAGCACGTACCGGAGCTTCTCGTTGATCTCTTCACGAGACGTCAGCGTCTGCTCCAGGTCCATGCCACCGATGATGTTTCGCAGCGTGGTCATGGTCAGCTGCTCGATGGCCTGGATGTAGTTCGAGATTTCGTACGTCGCCCGGACCGGGTCGTTCACCTGGAAGTAGATGACGGAGTCGATCGACACCATCAGGTTGTCCTCGGTGATGACACCCTGCGGCGGGAACGCGACCACCTGCTCGCGCATGTCGATGGTGTAGCGGACCTTGTCGACGAACGGCGTCAACAGGTTCAGGCCCGGCTGCAGACCGGTCTTGAACTTGCCGAACCGCTCGACGATCCCGACGGTCTGCTGCTGCACCACCCGGACGGACTTGACCAAGGTCACGATCACCACTAAGGCGACCAGTGCCAGGACTATGAGGAACGCGGTCACTTTGACCCTCCACTCGAACGGACCCTCAGGACGGACAGTCTTTCGTATCGACGGGGCAGACGCCGTACCGGTTCCCGGCGCGTCGGATGCCTGATCGAGTAGCTACTTCAACCGTCCCTCACTTCGACACTACTGCGCCGAGGGGACCACTCAACCGCTGATCGGGCTTCAGCTCTTGGGCGGGTCGGTCGGCTTGGGGTCCTGGGTCGGTTCGGGCATGTCCAGCTCGTGGTGCAGCGGCTCGCCGACCGGGTACACGACCGCGGTCGCGCCGTCGATCATCATCACCTCGACGCGCGTACCCGGCGCGATCGTCGACACCTCGTCGTACGGCCGGGCGGTCCAGAGCTCGCCGCCGATCCGGATCGAGCCACCGCCGTCGGGGTGGATCTCCTTCACCACGGTCCCGGTCCGGCCGATGACGTGCGCGGAGCCGGTCTTCAGCTCCTGGCCGTGATGGATCTTGCGGACGATCATCGGCCGGATCGCGCCCAGCATCGCGGCCGCGGTGATCAGGCCGACGACGATCTGCAGCCAGAGCAGTCCCGGGAAGAACGCCGCGACGCCCGCGGCGGTGAGCGCGCCGGCGGCCAGCATCAGCAGGGTGAAGTCCAGCGAGGCCAGCTCAGCCAGGCCGAGGACGGCGGCGATCGTCAGCCACGCCGCCCACATGTTGTCCCGCAGCCAATCCATCATTTCCCAAGCCTATCCACGTCGGGGCTTGCAAGCAGATGTTTGGACGCGTCTGGTGCCCTAAAGGATCCTGCTTCAGAGGGCGCGGGCGGTGTAGCGGCCGTCTTCCTGCTTCAAGGTGAGGGCCAGGTCGAAGGTGTCGCTGAGGGTTTCGGCGGTCAGGGCCTCGTCCATCGGGCCGGCCGCGACGACGCGGCCCTGCTTGAGGAGGAGGGCGTGGGTGAAGCCGGGTGGGATCTCCTCGACGTGGTGCGTGACCAGGACCATCGCGGGGGCTCCGACGGCGGTCGCGATCGCGCTGAGCGAGCGGACCAGCTGTTCGCGACCCGTAAGGTCGAGGCCGGCCGCGGGCTCGTCCATCAGCATCAGTTCGGGGTCGGTCATCAGCGCGCGGGCGATCTGCACCCGCTTCCGCTCCCCCTCGGACAGCGTCCCGAACGTCCGGTCCGCGAGGTGCCCGATCCCGAGCTCGGCCAGCAGTGCGCCGGCGCGTTGGTGGTCCAGGTCGTCGTACTGCTCGATCCATCGGCCGAGCACGGCGTACGACGCGGAGACGACCACGTCGGAGACCCGCTCGCTCTTGGGCAGCCGGTCGGCCAATGCGGCACTGGTCAGTCCGATCCGCGGCCGCAGCTCGAAGACGTCGACGGCGCCGAGCACCTCGCCGAGCAGGCCGGCGACACCGGACGTCGGGTGCAGCTGGGCGGCGAGGATCTGCAGCAGGGTCGTCTTGCCGGCGCCGTTCGGACCGATCACCACCCACCGGTCGGCCTCGTCGATCGTCCAGTCGATCCCGTCGAGCAGCCGCGCGTCACCACGGACGATCGTCACCCCGGCCAGCTCCACCACTGCAGTCATGCTCAAAACTTAAGGGGTCGCCGTCCCGCGCGTGTGGTCGGGTGGTGAGAGACTTGCGGGCGTGCTGACGACCTCCGCCTCGGTACGGTTCACCGTTTGGACGAACGCGATGCTGACCGGCGCCTGCGATCCCGACACCGCTGCCCAGAAGATCCTCGGCGACGACGTCGGTCACCACGTCGCGGGCCTGGCCGGCCACCCGGAGCCGGCCACGCTCCCGGTCGCGCTGAACCTGCTGCGCGCCGCCGGTACGACGCAGGCGCACCTCGCGCTGCCCGTCCCGGGTGACCCGATCGGTCTGGCCGGCCCGCCCTCGTTCAACGAGGCGGCGTTGGAGACCGGCGAGGCCGTCGTACTGACGGGGCCCGAGCTCGGACTGGTTCCGTCGTACGTCGGACCGGCCGTGCAATGGTCCGTGCTGCCGGCCGCGAGCCCGGCGCCGGCGGACCTGGGCGAGGCGGACCGCGGTCTGCGGCTGGCGCTGATCGACGCGGCCGAGTCCCTGGCCGCGCTCGATGTCGCGCGGTGGAAGCCCGAGGTCGCCGATGCCCTGATCGACATCCGGAAGATCGGCCGCGGAGATGGTGACGTCCTTGCTCCGGGCTACGAGCCGCGTGCCGTCAAGACCGCGGCGACGGCCCGGCGCTGCCTTGCGATCGCTGACGCGGCGCTCGAGGACGACGGCGCCGCAGTGACCGGCGCCGAGGCCGACGCTCGCCGGCGGGCGCTGCTCGATCTCGCCGGCGCGGCCCGGCGGGCGCTGGTGGCGGCGTGCGCGCCGCCCGTTCATGCCTGAGATCTGGACCGGCCAGTGGACGGTCATCTCATTTGGGTAGCGTTCGGGGTGCGATGACTGATCCCAGTGAGGTTGAGGCTGACACTGCGGCGGCCGAGCGGCCGACGCTCCTGGTGACGTTGACGGGGACCGACCGGCCGGGACTGACCTCCGCCGTACTGTCCACGCTCGCGACCCGCGGGCTGGAGGTGATCGACGCCGAGCAGGTCGTCCTGCGAGGGCGGCTGGTGCTCGGCGTACTGCTGTCCGCGCCGCGTGACCACAAGGACCTGAAGGACGAGCTGAAGGCGCTCGCGAGCGTCCTCGACGTCGACATCTCGGTGAAGAAGGGTGTCGGCGACAACGAGCCCCGGCGCAAGGGCCGCAGCCAGGTGACGGTGATCGGGTACCCGCTGTCCGCCGCCGGGCTGGCCGCGATCGCGGGACGGATCGCCGACACCGGCGCGAACATCGACCGGATCAGCCGGATGGCGCGGTACCCGGTCACCGCGATGGAGTTCGCTGTCTCCGGCGCGGATCCGGAGCGGCTACGGACCGTCCTCGCGCTGGAGGGGGTCCGGCAAGGGCTCGACGTCGCGGTCCAGGACGGCGGGCTGTACCGGCGGGCCAAGCGGCTGATCGTGATGGACGTCGACTCGACGCTGATCCAGGGCGAGGTCATCGAGATGCTCGCCGCACACGCCGGCCGGCTGCCGGAGGTCGCCGCCGTCACCGAGCAGGCGATGCGCGGTGAGCTGGACTTCGCCGAATCGCTCCGGCACCGGGTCGCAGCGCTCAAGGGTCTCCCGGCGACCGCGCTCGACGAGGTGTACGCCGCGATCGAGCTGGCACCGGGAGCGCGAACTCTGGTCCGCACGTTGAAGCGGCTCGGCTACCAGTTCGCGATCGTCAGCGGCGGCTTCAGTCAGATCACCGACAAGCTGGCCGCCGAGCTGGGCATCGACTACGCCAAGGCGAACGAGCTCGAGATCGTCGACGGCGTACTCACCGGCCGCGTCGTCGGCGAGATCGTGGACCGCCCGGGCAAGGCGAGCGCGCTGCGCGAGTTCGCCAAACGCTCCGGCACCCCGCTGACCCAGACCGTGGCCATCGGCGACGGCGCCAACGACCTCGACATGCTCGCCGCCGCGGGCCTCGGCGTCGCGTTCAACGCCAAACCCGTCGTCCGCGCCGCGGCCGACACCCACCTGAGCGTTCCGTACCTCGACACGATCCTCTACCTCCTCGGCATCACCCGGGAAGAGGTAGAAGCCGCGGACGCCAACACTCCGGCCTGATCGCAACAAGCTGCAATCTTCGGCTCCGGACCGACCGGAATGCGGCAGGATCGGGCCATGGAGTTCTCGACCCGGCCCGCGATCCTTGCCGACGCGCCGGCGATCCACCAGTTGATCGCCGCCGCCGAGCAGGCTCTGCACGGGCAGGTGGAAGCAGTTCCGGACGCGGTCGCCGCAGACCTCCGGCGGCCGCTGATCCAGCTCGACCTCGACACCCGCGTCGCCGAAGCGCCGAACGGCGACCTGGCCGGCTGGGCCTGGGTCCACGGCGGCAGGCACGCGAAGATCGACGTACATCCGTCGTACGCCGGTCGCGGCCTCGGGACGCAGCTGCTCGACTGGGCCGAGGCGCGGGCCTACGAGATCGGCACGGACTGGCTCGCCCAGATCGTCGACGACGCGGACCAGGCCGGCACCGAGTTGGTCCGGTCCCGCGGGTACGAGGTACTCGCGACCAACTGGCTGCTCGAACGTCCGCTCTCCCCGGAGCCGCCGGCAGTGCCGACCGGCATCCGCCTCGACGGCTACGACCCGGCTCGGGCTCACGACGTACATCAGCTGATCGAGCAGGCGTTCTCGGCATTCCAGCCGCGGGCGAAGTCGTTCGACGAGTGGGCCGAGCTGACGGTTGGGCGGTCGACGTTCCTGCCGGACGTGTCGACGCTCGCGTACGCCGGTGACGAGCTGGTCGGCGCGGTCATCGCGCTGGACGGCGAGGAGGGGTACGTCGAGCAGCTCGCCGTACGGGACGATCAACGGAACAAGGGCATCGCCCGGGCGATGCTCGACCGGACCTGCACCGAGTTCCTGACCCGCGGGCGACGTACCTGCATCCTCTGGACCCACTCCGGCACCGGCGCCCTGGCGATGTACGAACGCCTCGGCATGCGGGTACGCCGCAGTACGACGGTGTATCGAACGCAGCTGTGACGAGCTGTTGACACTGCGCCATGAGAGCGCTCCCATAGACGTCATGCGTACCCGCCCCTTTGTGATTGCGCTGCTGGCGCCTCTGCTGGCCGTCGTACCTCTCGCGTATGCGAGTGTGCCGCCTCCGACCGGCGGCTGGACGACGGTGTGGAGTGACGACTTCGACGGGCCGAACGGAAGTTTGCCGTCCGGCTCTAACTGGATCATCGACACCGGGCACGGTTACCCGGGCGGCCCGGGCAACTGGGGTACCGGCGAGATCCAGAACTACACCAACAGTCCGGACAACCTGTCCCTCGACGGCACCGGGAACCTGCGGATCACGCCGCGGCGTGACGGTGCCGGCAACTGGACCTCGGCCCGGATCGAGAGCCAACGCGCCGACTTCAAGCCGCCCGCAGGTGGGGTGCTGGCGATCCAGAGCCGGATCCAGATGCCCAACGTCACCGGCGACGCGGCGCTCGGCTACTGGCCCGCGTTCTGGGCGCTGGGAGCGCCGTACCGCGGTAACTACTGGAACTGGCCGGGGATCGGCGAGTTCGACATCATGGAGAACGTCAACGGGATCAACTCGGTCTGGGGCGTGCTGCACTGCGGCGTGAACCCGGGCGGCCCGTGCAACGAGACCACCGGGATCGGCGCGAACCGTGCCTGCCCGGGATCCTCCTGCCAGTCCGCGTTCCACACCTACCGGTTCGAGTGGGACACGTCGGTGGCGCCGAACCAGTTGCGCTGGTACGTCGACGGGCAGCAGTTCCACTCGGTCAGCCAGGGGCAGCTCCCAGCCGACACCTGGGCGAACATGACGTCCCACGCCGGGTACTTCGTCCTGCTGAACCTGGCGATCGGCGGGGCGTTCCCGGACGCGCTCAACGGCCCGACGCCGCGCGCCTCGACGGTGCCGGACCGTCCGATGGTCGTCGACTACGTGGCGGTTTCGTCGAAGGGCGGCGGTACGACGCCGCCCACCTCTCCCCCGCCGGGTGGCGGCGGCAGCGCCTACAGCACCCTGCAGGCCGAGTCGTTCCAGCAGCAGTCCGGCATGGGTACCGAGACCACCACCGACACCGGCGGCGGCCAGAACCTCATGCAGATCGGCAACGGCGACTGGGCCCTCTACCGCGGCATCGACTTCGGCAGTACACCCGCGACGCAGTTCGTCGCCCGCGTCGCCTCCGGTGCCGCGGGCGGGGTCAGCGGGCTGGTCGAAGTACGCCTGGACAGCCGCACCAACGCCCCACTCGGCAGCTTCGCGGTCGGCAACACCGGCGGCTGGCAATCCTGGCGAACAGTCCCCGCCAACATCTCCGCGATCACCGGCACCCACGACGTCTACATCACCTTCACCAGCGGCCAACCATCCGACTACGTCAACCTGAACTGGTTCACGTTCGGCCACTGACCGCCGTACCGCAGCGCCACTTTGAGAAGCCACCGACCACGAATGGACGCGAAGAATGGTTGGTGGCTTCTCAAAGTCGGGGTTGATGGGGTGGCTCAGGCGGCACGCAGCCAGTTGGTGAGGGATTCGGGGTCGGGGGCGCGCCAGCTCGGAGCGTCGCCTGGGCGGGCGGCGCCTCGTGCGAAAGCCGCGGTGAGACGGGCGATCAGATCGGAGCGGAGATCCAGGACGTCCTCCCAGCCGAAATGCACGAGCTCGACCGCGCGATCGCTCAGCCGCTGATCCCGCCGGTGGCTGCGGCGCAGCTGCCGACGCCGCTCCTCGGGGCTCTCGCCGTCGTACTTCGCAAGACCGTCGGCCTCGCCGATCGTCCGGAACTGCGGCCACCAGAAATCCACCCGTTCGAGCATCCATGCGGTGCCGTCCCAGAACTGGGCCTGGAGAACCGGAACGGGAAGACCCGCGACGGCGAAGCGCGCTCGAGCGATCGACTCGAGCACCGACTCCGACCTCGGATCGCCGAAGCCGATCGTGGTCCGCGCCCTGCGGATACCCGGCCATCGGACCTGACGTTCCATGACGCTTTCGAGGTCGGCGGCGGAGACACCGCTCCGCAGTGCGTGGTCGACTGTCACGATCGCCTCGCGGAAAGGCAGTTCGCGAGCGAGATCCACCACCGTCCTCGCCGTACCGGTGACCGGTAGCCACAAGTGCCGGGACACATCGGCCGGCTCCAGGGTTGCGCGTCGTACGACGATGTCCTGGCGGCGCTGATTCCGCTGTGCTGTAGGTGCTCTCGTCAGCCAGACGGCGTCGGCGGGAGGCGACGACGTACGCCGACTGTCCGTCCAGCTGCGCAGCCCCGCCAGCTGGATCGCACTGAAGTGACTGACAACCGAGCCGGGGTGCAGCATGTGCACACGCGATGCGCGCGAGATCCTCGTCGAGCCTGCCGTCGACGTAACGCCCGTGCATGCGCCGCAGAGCTTGCCTCCGCAGCAGCCGCCGCAGGTCGGCGTCTCGCAGGCCCGCGCTGAGCAACACCTGCCGCGCCTGCGGTGTCCGAACGAGCTCCAGCACCCGCTCGCGAACCTCGTCGATCAGCTTCTCCATCCCCTCACCATCCGCCATTCCCCCATCCCCCCGCTCCCCATTCCCCTCCGCCTGTGGACAACTCCCCTCGCGACACCCCGACTTTGAGAAGCCACCGACCACGAATCGGCGCGAAGAGTGGTTGGTGGCTTCTCAAAGTCGGGGTTGGTGGGTGTTGCCGCGGGGGCGGGTGGGGGTGGGGAGGCTCTATTGTTCGGCTTATGTCTGAACTGCAGGGTGGGCCTGGGGCCCTGTTCGCGATCGGTGGGGCCGAGGACAAGCTGAAGAAGCGGACGGTGTTGCAGGAGTTCGTGGAGGCGGCTGGTGGGTCCAAGGCGCGGATCGTGGTCGTGCCTACCGCGTCGGCGCTCGGGCCTGATGTCATCGACGTGTACCGGGCCCTGTTCGCGGCGCTCGGCGCCGAGAGTGTGGTCGGCGTCCGCCCGGAGAACCGGGAGGACGCCGACGACCCTGCCTTCATCTCGCCGCTGAACGACGCGACCGGGGTCTTCATGACCGGCGGCAACCAGCTCAAGCTCGCCGGCGTCGTCACCGGTACGGCGTTCGGCCGCGCGGTGACGGCTGCCCACGCCCGCGGTGCCGCCGTCGGTGGTACGTCGGCCGGCGCGAGCATCCTTGCCGAGCACATGATCGCGTTCGGCCGCTCCGGCGCCACCCCGCGGCAGCGGATGAGCCAGCTGTCCGGCGGCCTCGGCCTGGTCCAGGGCGCGATCGTCGACCAGCACTTCGCCCAGCGGAACCGGTACGGCCGGCTGCTGTCGCTCGTCGCCCAGTCCCCCGGCCTGCTCGGGATCGGCGTCGACGAGGACACCGCGGCGGTGTTCCGCGGCTCGCACCTGGAGGTCGTCGGCCGCGGCGCGGTGACGATCTTCGACGGCAGCCGGATCACGTCCAACGGGCACTACGCCGGCCGGTCCGAGCCGCTGCTGGCGTCCGGCGTCGTACTGCATGTGCTGCCGGCCACCGCGACGTTCGACCTGCAGGACCGGGTCCTGTTGTCGTTCGGCAAGCAGCCCCCGGCGACGGAGCTCGCCGAGATGGAGGCGGCCGAGGCGGATCTGCGCAAGCTGGCCAAGGAGATCGCGGCCGAGGGGGTGTCACCCAAGTACTACGCGGATCGCAAGCGGCGGGCGGGACGCCGTACCTCCAAGAAGTCTGCGGCTGCCGGTGAGTCCAGACCGGAGGCGACCGAGCCGATCACGGCCGGCGCCGACTCCGAACTCCCCGACCGCACGCAAGCAGACAACGGAAACACATGACCGAAACGCACGGCACCCCCGCTCCCGACCTGAAGATCATCGAGACCCGCGTCTACCGTGGCCCGAACGTCTGGAGCTACGACCCCGCGATCCACCTCGTGGTCGACCTGGGTTCGCTGGAGAACTTCCCGTCGAACACCATCCCCGGGTTCACGGAGCGACTGCTGGCCGACCTGCCCCGGCTCGATCAGCACCACTGCTCACGCGGCCGCCGGGGCGGATTCATCGAGCGGCTGGACGAGGGCACCTGGCTCGGGCACATCGCCGAGCACGTCGCGCTCCAGCTCCAGCAGGAAGCCGGCCACGACATGCGCCGCGGCAAGACGCGGCAGGTCAAGGGATCGCCGGGCATCTACAACATCGTCTACGCGTACGCCGACGAAGCGGTCGGCCTCGCCGCCGGCGACCTCGCCGTACGGTTCGTGAACAACCTGGTCCAGCCGGATCCGGCGTTCGACTTCACCACCGAGCTGGAGAAGTTCATCAAGCAGGCGGAGCGGACCGCGTTCGGCCCGTCGACGCAGGCGATCGTGGACGAGGCGGTGTCCCGCGACATCCCGTGGATCCGGCTGAACAAGGCCAGCCTGGTGCAGCTCGGCCAGGGCGTGCACGCGAAGCGGATCCGGGCCACGATGACGTCCGAGACCGGGTCGATCGCGGTCGACGTCGCCAGCGACAAGGATCTGACCACGCGCCTGCTCGCGTCGGCCGGTCTGCCGGTGCCGCGGTCGGAGTCGGTCCGCACGGTCGACGAAGCGGTCATGGTCGCGCATAAGATCGGGTACCCGGTCGTCTGCAAACCGCTGGACGGCAACCACGGCCGCGGCGTCTGCCTGAACCTGCAGAACGCGGACGAGTTGCGGGAGGCGTTCCCGATCGCGGCCGAGCAGTCCCGGCGCGGGTCCGTGATCGTGGAGAACTTCGTCACCGGCAAGGACTACCGCTGCCTGATCATCAACGGCCGGATGGAGGCGATCGCCGAACGCGTGCCCGCGCACGTGGTCGGCGACGGCGTCCACACCGTCGCCGAGCTGGTCGACATCACCAACGCCGATCCGCGCCGCGGCGTCGGTCACGAGAAGATCCTGACCCGGATCACGATCAACGCCGCCGCGCGGCAGCTCGTCCGCGACCAGGGCTTCGAGCTGGACGACGTACCGCCGGAGGACGTGATGGTGAAGCTGACGCTCACCGGCAACATGTCCACCGGTGGCATCTCGATCGACCGGACCTGGGAGGCGCACCCGGAGAACGTCGAGATCGCCGAGGAGGCGGCCCGGATGATCGGGCTCGACATCGCCGGCATCGACTTCATCTGCCCCGATATCACCCAGCCGGTGCGCGAGACCGGCGGCGCGATCTGCGAGGTGAACGCGGCGCCCGGGTTCCGGATGCACACGAACCCGACGATCGGCGAGCCGCAGTACATCGCGAAGCCGGTGGTGGACATGCTGTTCCCGCCGGGCGCGACCAGCCGGATCCCGATCGTCGCCGTGACCGGGACGAACGGCAAGACCACCACCGCGCGGATGATCAGCCACGTCTTCAAGGGGCTCGGCCGCAAGGTCGGAATGACCTCGACCGACGGCATCGTGATCGACGAGCGGCTGGTGATCCGCCAGGACGCGTCCGGGCCGAAGTCGGCGCGGATGGTGCTGCAGAACCCCCGGGTCGACTTCGCGGTGTTCGAGGTCGCGCGCGGCGGGATCCTCCGCGAGGGCCTCGGGTACGAGCGCAACGACGTGGCCGTGGTGCTGAACATCCAGCCCGATCACCTGGGGATGCGGGGCATCGACACGCTCGAGCAGCTCGCGGACGTGAAGGCTGTCCTGGTCGAGGCCGTGCCGCGGACCGGGTACGCCGTACTCAACGCCGACGACCCGTTGGTGCGGAAGATGCGCCGGAAGTGCTCCGGCCAGGTGGTGTGGTTCAGCATGGCCGAGCCGGGCAGCGAGGTCCGCGAGTACATCGAGGGGCACTGCCGGCGCGGTGGCCGCGCGGTGGTGCTGGAGCGGTCCGACCTGGGCGACATGATCGTGGTGAAGCACGGGCGGCGGACGATGCAGCTCGCCTGGACCCACTTGCTGCCGGCAACGTTCGGCGGGCGGGCGATGATGAACGTGCAGAACTCGATGGCGGCCGCGGCGGCGGCGTTCGCGGCCGGTGCGTCGCTGCACGACATCCGCCAGGGGTTGCGGACGTTCAGTACGTCGTACTACCTGTCGCCGGGGCGGTTGAACGAGATCGACGTGGACGGGCGGACCGTGATCGTCGACTACTGCCACAACGCGCCGGCGATGCAGATGCTCGGTGACTTCGTGGATCGTCTCGGCGAGAGCCTGACCGCGTCGTCCGAGCTGGGGCGGCCGTCCCGGATCGGCGTGATCGCGACCGCGGGCGACCGGCGCGACGACGACATCCGCGAACTGGGTCAGGTCGCGGCGCAGCACTTCGACGTGGTCATCGTCCGCGAGGATGCCCGGCTGCGCGGGCGGAAACGTGGTGAGTCGGCCGCGCTGATCGAGACCGGCGTGCGAGCCGCGATGGAACAGGGGGCGCGCTGCCGGCAGGTCGACATTGTGCTGGAGGAGCTGGACGCGGTCAAGCACGCGCTCAGTCGTTCGAACCGGGGCGATCTCGTGGTGCTTTGCGTGGACCAGCATCAGTCGGTGCTGGCCGAGCTCGAGTCGGTGTCACACCTCGCCCAGGCCGGCGCACGGTCGGGCGACGAGGGCGGCGACCCGGACTTCGTGCCGGTCGACGAGGAGAACACCGAAACCGAACCGGCCTAGGACACTCTTCCCGGCCGGCCTGTCACCTTGCGACGCTGTTCATCGCGTTGTAGAGGATGTGTCGATGACAGCCGAGGATGACTTCGACGAGTTCGTGCGGGCGCGGTGGACCGCCACCGCGCGGCTCGCCTACGCGCTCACCCTGGACCATCAGAAGGCCGAGGACCTGGCGCAGGACGCGTTCACCAAGCTCTGGTTCCACTGGCGGAAGCTGCGGGACGGGAATCCCGAGGCGTACCTGCGCAAGATCGTCGCCAACACCTTCCTGTCCGGTCGTCGCCGCCGCTGGCTGGGTGAGCGTCCGACGGACAGGCCACCGGAGACGGTCGTCGATCCGGCGACCGTCCAGGTGGACGAGCGCCTCGCCCTCCGCCAGGCGATGGCGCGGCTCAGTCCGCGCCAACGCGCAGCCGTCTACCTCCGGTACGCCGAGGACCTGTCCGAGCGCACCGTCGCCGACCTGCTCGGCTGCTCGGTCGGCGCCGTGAAGCAGCACACCCGCCGGGGCCTGGAAGCACTCCGGATCGACATCACGGACGACTTGGCCGACCTCACCGAAAGGGGGATCTGATGACTGACGATCTGAGAGGCAAACTCGCTCTCCTCACCGACGACCGCCCCGAACCCGCCGAACCCGCCGGCCCGATCCGGCTGCGGATCAAGCGCCGCCAGTTGCGTCGCCGTACCACGGCCGCGGCGGTGTGCGCGGCGGCCGCAACGGCAGCCGTCGTGGTGGGGAGCTCGGTCCTCGGCTCGATGAAGTCCGCCGAGCCCGGCGTCGCGACTCCCGCGACGAGCCCCACACCGCAGAGCCACCATGCCGACTTCAGGTACACCCCGCTTCCTGTGCCGTGGTCCGACGAGCCGGCGTTCACGACGCAGCCGGACTCGCTCAAATACGCGCCCGCCTTCTACGTGGCCAGCGGCAGCATCCCGAACGAGCGCTGGGCAGTCGCTTCCTACATCAACCCCGGCTGTCTGATCGTGACCGACGAGGGTCCGGCCAAGAGCTTCGGCGGCGCCCAGGGCTGCTTCAACGAGAGCTGGCAGCCCGACCAGCGATCGCAGTACAAGACCGTCCCGGCGGTGGTGCCGAACCTGTCCTCGCCCATGCACCTGACGATGGTCATGGGCGCAGTGTCCGCGGATGCCCGCAAGGTGCGCATCACCGCCGACGGTCAGACCTTCACCACCGACGCGGTCGGTACGCCGAACAGCAGCCGGCTCAGGTTCTTCGCGTTGGTGGTCGACGCGGCCGACATCACCGCCGTGACGCCACTGAATGCCGCCGGAGAGGTCGCCGCCGCTCCGCGGTGAGGGCTCAGGACGCCGGTTCGCGGCGGGGCAGGAGGCGGCGTGGGGCCTCCTGCTGGTCGATCCAGTCCAGGTCGTCGGAGAGTACGGCGTCGTTCGACCGGTCGGCGTACGGGTCCGGAGGTGGCGGTGGCGGTGGGAGGGCACGGAGCTTCAGCGCCACCATCGGGATCGCGAGCAGTACGCCGACCACCATCCACGGCCAGTACTCGCGCAGCAGCGGCTGGAAGGACTCGAAGAACGCCTCGGTCGACGCATCCCCGACTGCGTCCATCGGCTTCCCGTTCGAGCGGGCGACCACCTGGACGGCCTCGACGAAGCCGTTGCAGACCAGGTAGAACCCGGCCAGCGGGATCCAGAAACCCACCGACGGCCAGCCTCGCTTCCAGCAGGCGAAGTACAGCAGCAGGGCGAGCCCAGCCCCGACGAGCAGACCGTTGAGCTGCCACAGCCACCGCCAGTCGGCCAGCTGCTCGGCCGGGCGTTGCACATACCAGGCCACTGGCAGCGCGAGCGCGAACGCCGCGACCACCGAGCTTCTGGTGCCCACGGCACCGAACAGCGCGCCGACAGCGCTTGCCACCAGCAACGTGATCAGCATGTCGTGGTCGCCGAAGGAGTTCCCGGTCAGCCACCACATGCCTGCGGCAACGACCAGCACCACCGGTACGGCGGCGCGCACCCGGCCGATCAGCAGCCCGGCCAGCACACCGCCCGCGAACCCACCGAGGAGGACGAGATCGATCCGCGGCGGCACGAAGTACGTCGCGCCGTCCGGCAGCCCTTTCAGGTACGTCGCGGAGAAGCCGCCCACGAACCAGGCGACCACCGCGGCCGGAATCGACCACAGGTAGCGCATCACAACCCCGTTCCCACCCCTGCCGGCGGACGGGAGGGGCTCAGTGCTGGGCTCTTTCGACCTTGCTCTTCAAGGTCTCCGGTGTGTCGACAGTAGCTCCCTCGGACCGCAACCAGCCGTCAAGACTCGCCCGATCCTGCAGAGACATCACCGCCACCACATCCCCGGCCCGCGCCTCGGCAACCAGCGCCTGCGCCGCTTCGAGCTCGGTCGGGTACGCCGGTACGTCGTCCACGCCGACCGACGCGGCACCCGCCCGGAACACCGCCTCGAGCTCCGCCGGCGGCCGTCCGCGCAGGTAGTCGCTCTTGTGGCCGATCGCCACCCGGTCGGTCCCCCGCGCACCCATCGCACCGAGCGCCGCGACCATGTCGTCGGCCCGGTCCCCCGGCGACCCGAGCGCCAGCATCAGCCGGCCGCCTTCGCGCCGGACGCCGTTCATGATCTCGAGCAGCGCCTCCAGCCCGGCCTCGTTGTGGGCGAGATCGATGACGACGGTGAAGTCGCGCAGCGAGTACATGTTCATCCGGCCGGGATTGTTCTCGTTCGGCGCGAACGAGCTGAGTCCTTCGATCACCGCCGCCCGCGGCAGCCCGAGCCCGAGCGCCGCCGACGCCGCGGCCAGCGTGTTCTCGACGTTGTAGTGCGACAGTCCCGACAACGTCATCGGTACGTCGACGACCTTCAGCAGCGGCTCCGGGTCGCGGGACTGGTCGAGCACCGTCACGAACCCGTCAAGCACAGTCGTCGCCCGGCCGCCCTCGTCGAGAACGGTCCGGATCGACGGCGAGTCCGGATCGCGGGAGAACACCCAGCACTTGGCCGGCGAACCGAGCCGCATCGCGAACGTCCGCGGGTCGTCGCCGTTCACCACGCACCAGCCGCGCGGCCGGGTGATGTGGGTGATGACCGCCTTCACCTCGGCGAGCTGGTCGACCGTGTCGATGCCGCCCAAGCCGAGATGGTCCGCGCTGACGTTGGTGACCACCGAGACGTCGTTGTACGCCACCCCGATGCCGCGGCGCAGGATCCCGCCGCGGGCGGTCTCGGTGACCGCGAGCTGGATGCCGGGCTGGGACAGCACCTGCCCGGCGCCGCTCGGGCCGGAGAAGTCGCCGTACTTCACGAGTTCGCCGTCGAAGTACACGCCGTCGGTGCTCGACCAGCCGACGTGCAGCCCGGCGGCGCGACCGATGTGCGCGATCATCCGCGAGGTCGTGGTCTTGCCGTTCGTCCCGGTCACCGCGACCACCGGGACCTTGGGCCGCAGCGTCGGCGGCGGGTTGCCCGGCGGCTCGTCCCGCACCCGCTCGCCCACGGTCGCGATCAACTCGCTCAGGTCCTCGGCCCCGAACGCGTCGAGCACCTCGACGATCGCGGCCCCGAGGGCCCGCGCCCGGGCCTCGTGCGCCCACGGGAACGCCACCACCAACCGCCGTACGTCGTTCTCCGGGCGGACCCGGACGCCGATCCGTCCGATCCCGGCCTCCCGCGCGATGCGGCGTACGACGTGACCCACGACCCGGATCGCGAACCGCTGCCGGAATCCCGACCCGATCCGCCCCGGCCGAGTGGTCCCGAGACCGATCGCCTGTCCATAGGCCTTCGCGGCCGGCGCCGGTGCGTCCACGATCGCCGACACGTCCAGCGTCAGCTTGACCGCGGCACGACTGAAGTAGAGGTTGGCGCCGTCCAGGACCCGGAGCTCAACCAGAGATGTGGCCACCTATCACGCACCCATCGCGTGGTAACCGCCGTCGACGTGCACGATCTCGCCGGTGGTCGCGGGGAAGAAGTCGCTCAGCAGGCCGACGATGGCGCGGCCGGTCGGCTCCAGGTCGGACGGGTCCCAGCCCAGCGGGGCGCGATCCAGCCACGGCTCCTCGAACTTCTCGAAGCCCGGGATCGCCTTCGCGGCCAGCGTCTTCAGCGGACCGGCCGAGACCAGGTTGCACCGGATGCCCTGCGCACCCAAATCACGGGCCAGGTACCGGCTGGTCGACTCGAGGGCGGCCTTCGCCACCCCCATCCAGTCGTACCCGGGCCAGGCGACCGTCGCGTCGAACGTCAGCCCGACGACGCTGCTACCACGGCTCATCAACGGCGCGCACGTCACCGCGAGCGCCTTCAGGCTGTACGCCGAGACGTGCACCGCCTGCGACACGTCGTCCCACGGCCCGTCCAGGAACTTCCCACCGAGGATCGTCTCCGGGTTGCCGTACGCGATCGAGTGCACGACCCCGTCCAGGCCGTCGACATGCTCGCGGACGGCGTCCGGCAGCGCGGCCAGGTGCTCCGGATTCGTGACGTCGAGCTCGAGCACCGGCGGCTCGGTCGGCAGGCGTTTCGCGATCCGCTTGGTGATGCTGAGCGCGCGGCCGAAGTTGGAGATCAGCACGGTAGCGCCTTGTTCCTGCGCCACCTTGGCCGTGGCGAAACCGATCGAGGAGTCGAGGGTGACTCCGGCGACCAGGATCCGCTTGCCGTCGAGGATGCCCACCGGCATGCCCTTTCTCAATCAGGGGGAAGTTAGTTGCCCATGCCGATGCCGCCGTCGACCGGGATCACCGCACCGGTGATGTAGCCGGCCTCCTCGGAGGCGAGCCAGCGGACCGCGTTCGCGATCTCCTCGGTCAGGCCGAACCGGCCGAGCGGGATCTGGCTCAGGTACTGCTTCTGGGTCTCCTCCGGCAGCACCGCGGTCATGTCGGTCTCGACGAAGCCAGGAGCGACCACGTTCGCGGTGATGCCGCGGCTGCCGAGCTCGCGGGCGATCGACCGGGCCATGCCGATCAGGCCGGACTTGCTGGCCGCGTAGTTCACCTGGCCGGGCGAGCCGAGCAGGCCGACCACGGAGGAGATGAACACGATCCGGCCCTTGCGCAGCCGCAGCATGCCCTTGGCGGCCCGGCGGGCGACCCGGAACGAGCCGGTCAGGTTGGTGTCGACGACCGCGTCCCAGTCGTCGTCGGACATCCGCAGCAGCAGCGTGTCGCGGGTGATGCCGGCGTTGGCCACCAGCACCTCGACCGGGCCGTGCTGCTCCGCGATCGTGTCGAACGCGGCGTCGACCTGCTCCTGGTCGGTGATGTCGCACTTCACCCCGAGGAAGCCCTCCGGCGGCGGACTGGTGTTGTACGTGACCGCGACCTGGTCGCCCGCGTCCTTGAACGCGGTCGCGATCGCCAGCCCGATCCCGCGGCTACCACCGGTCACCAACACAGACCTGCTCACAAGCCCTCCTCACGTCACCGAACTCAGCCGCACGAACGCTATCGCCCACAACGCCCCACTCTCCACAGCGGGTCACCCGCCCACCTCCCCCGGACGTCTCAGGGGTCAACCCCTGCGGTGGCCGGTTGCGGAGGCTGATTCTCGGGGGCCAACCGACCGGCTGCGGGGTTGACCCCTGAGACGTCCGAGGGGCCGGGTGGGTGGGGTCAGGAGTCTTCGAGCCGGAAGCCGACCTTCATCCCGACCTGGTAGTGGTCGATCTGGTTGTCGACGACGTGGCCGCGGATCTCGGTGACCTCGAACCAGTCGAGGTGGCGCAGGGTCTCGCCGGCCCGTTCGATGCCGTTGGTGATCGCCTGGTTGATGCCCTCTTTCGAGGTGCCGACGATCTCCGTGACGCGGTAGGTGCGATCAGTCATGCGACATTCCTCTCCATCCTGGCTGCGCACGGGGCGACGGCGCGGCGTACCGTTGTTCTTGCTGAGGAGGATAGATGTCGCGACACCGTGAACGGACCGGCGAAGCCGTCATTTCCGTGACGAGTGCACAACCGGGCCGGTCCGAGGATCTGGACAGCCGGATCGTGCGCTACGCGTGGATGATGTCGATCCGCATCGTCTGCTTCGTGCTCGCGGTCGTGACCCCGTCGCCGTGGCGCTGGTTGTTCGTCGTCGGCGCGATCGCGCTCCCGTACTTCGCGGTGGTGCTGGCGAACGCCCATCGGTCCTCGACCGAGCCCGCCGCGGAGGCCTACATCGCGCCCTCGGGGCTCTCGATCGGACCGCGTCCGACGGTCGTCGTAGCCCAGGACGAGAACCCTCCTCAGGACCCGTCCGAGGCCCCCCGGACCGACACCGAAAAGTGATCTTGGCCGGGACTGGAAAACTTGCACTGATCCGTGTCAGAATCTCCCGCGTGCTCTGAAGTTCATGAGTGAAATTCAGGGACTTGATGCGGCGTCGGACGGCTCCCCCCGTGGCTGTCCGACGTCGCTTCATTTTGCAGGCTATTGATTATTGAGGCATCAGGAATGCAGAGGAATGGCAGCAGCGGATGACTGAAGAAGCCACGCCGTCGGTCTGCTCCGCCAGGGGATGCGGCAAGCCTGCCACCTGGGCGCTGCAGTGGAACAACCCGAAGATCCACACCCCTGACCGGCGCAAGACCTGGCTCGCCTGTGACGAACACAAGGAGAGCTTGTCCGACTTCCTGGCCCGGCGGTCATTCCTGCGCGAGGTCGAGCCATTCACCGGGTGAATGCCACGGCATAGCGAAAAAGCACATTTCCGGATTGGGCCGGTATGACCGTCATCCGCCGATCGCGGACATCGGGCGGGACGGTTGCAGGAAGCTCGGGTCGTTGATGCCGTGGCCGGGGAGTTTGTTGCGCATCGCGCGCCGCCACCGGTCAGCCAGTTCGTCGTCGTCGGCACCGGCCCGCAAGGCGGTCCGCAGGTCCGACTCGGTGCGCGCGAACAGGCAATCGCGGACCTGACCGTCGGCGGTCAGCCGGACCCGGTCGCAGTCCCCGCAGAACGGCCGGGTGACCGAGGCGATGATGCCGACGGTCTGCGGCCCGCCTCCGACGACGAACGACTCGGCCGGCGCGCTCCCCCGCTTCGAGGCGTCGTCGGGGGTCAGCTCGAACCGGCTGGAAAGCGTCTCGAGAATTTCGTCGGCGGTGACCATCGTCGTGCGGTCCCAGCCGTGCTGCGCGTCGAGCGGCATCTGTTCGATGAACCGCAGTTCATAGCCGTGCTCGAGACAGAACTCCAGCAATTCGGGCGCCTGCCGGTCATTGACGCCGCGCATGAGGACCGCGTTCACCTTCACCGGTATGAGGCCGGCCTCCTGGGCCGCCGCGAGGCCGGCGATGACATCGTTCAGACGATCGCGACGGGTGAGCTCCTTGAACGTGTCCGGCCGAATAGTGTCGAGGCTCACATTCACCCGGTCCAGACCGGCTTCCTTCAACGCCGTGGCCTGCCGGGCGAGACCGATTCCGTTGGTGGTCAGCGACACCTCGGGGCGCGGGGCGAGTTGTGTCGTCCGGGCAACGATGCCGACCAGGCCGCGGCGCAGCAGCGGCTCGCCGCCGGTGAAGCGGATCTCGTTGACGCCGAGCTGAGTCACGGCGACCGAAACCAGCCGGACCACCTCGTCGTCGGTGAGCTGCTCGGGCTTGGCGAGCCAGTCCAGACCTTCTTCCGGCATGCAGTACGTGCAGCGCAGATTGCAACGGTCAGTGAGCGACACCCGCAGATCCGTGGCGACCCGGCCGAACCGGTCCGCCAGACCCGCCTGAGTCGCTTCCTGGATCGCTGTCATCGCACCAGCGTACGTGCCGCGCGTCGGCGATTTCAGGGCATGGCTTAAGTTCGAGACGTGGGTCGCTTGATGAACGTCCGCTGGATCACCGCCGCGCTGGGGGTCCTCGTGCTCGCCTTCGTGTGCGTGGAGCTCGGCCGCTGGCAGCTGCATCGCCTCGAAGAGCGCAAGGCGCGCAACGAGGTGACCCGGAGCAATCTGGCCGCGGCGCCGGCGCCGATCGACCAGATCCTGGGTCCACCGGGCGTGGTCGGCGACCAGCATGCCTGGCGCACCGCGGAGATCACCGGACGGTACGACGCCGCCAAACAGATCGTCCTCAAGTACCGCAACGTCCAGGACAGTCCCGGCTTCGAGATCGTCACGCCGCTGGTCCTGGCCGACGGGAAGGCCGTCCTGGTCGACCGTGGCTTCCTGCCCCGGCAGGACTCCGAGCTGATGCCGCTGCACGTCCCCGCCGTACCGACCGGCGAGGTGACTGTCACCGGTCGCTTGCAGCGCAGTGAGCGCGGCGGCAGCACGAACGGCGGCGTCCCCGACGGCGGTACGGCGCGGCTCATCAACGGACCGGACTTCGCGAAGGTGCTCGGGCTGAACCTGTACGACGGCTACCTGACCGTGGACAAGCAGGAGCCGGCCAACGACAAGGCATTCATCGCGCTCCCGGGACCGGAGATCGACGACGGGCCGCACTTCTTCTACGCCCTGCAGTGGTTCTTCTTCGCCCTGATGGCGCTCGGCGGACTCGTCTACTTCTCCAGACAGGATGTGCGCAGTGACAAGCACAGCGGCAAGTCAGGTGAAAAGTCAGGGAGCAAGTCAGCGGACAGGTCAGGCGGCAGCAAGCCCGAGGCCGTCGAGCGGCCGGAAGCCCGTGCCGGAGCGCCGGATTGAGGACTATGCGCTGATCGGTGACCTGCAGACCGCCGCACTGGTGTCGAAGCAGGGATCGATCGACTGGCTGTGCTTCCCGCGGTTCGACTCGCCGGCCTGCTTCGCCGCGCTGCTCGGCACCGACGACAACGGCCACTGGCGGATCGCGCCGAGGGACGCGGACGCGATCAGCAGCCGCCACTACCGCGGCGACACGCTCGTCCTGGAGACCGAGTGGTCGACCTCGAGCGGCACGGTGCGGGTGATCGATTTCATGCCGCCACGGGACCAGGCGCCGGACGTCGTACGCATCGTCGAAGGCGTCAGCGGGTCCGTGGAGATGCAGTCGGAGCTGAAGCTGCGGTTCGACTACGGTCACGTCGTTCCGTGGGTACGACGCTCCGACGGGCAGATCGACGCGATTGCCGGACCGGATGCGGTCTCATTGCGGTCCGACGTTCATCAGTACGGGCGCGACCTCGCGACGTACGCCGATTTTCGGATCTCGGAGAACGACCGAGCCTGGTTCGTGCTGACGTGGCATCCGTCGCACCACCCGGTGCCGACGCCGACGGACGCGCTCGGATCGCTGGAGCCGACCGAGACGTTCTGGACGGAATGGATCGGCCGGAGCCGGAGCTCGACCGACTTCGGTGAGGAGGTCACCCGGTCGGTGCTGACGCTGAAGGCGTTGACCTATGCGCCGTCCGGCGGCATCGTCGCGGCGCCGACGACGTCGCTGCCCGAGACGCTCGGTGGGGAACGGAACTGGGACTACCGGTACTGCTGGTTGCGCGACGCAACGATGACGCTGGCCGCGATGCTGCGCGCCGGCTACACCGAGGAGGCGGAATCCTGGCGGAACTGGCTGCTCCGCGCGATCGCGGGATCGCCGTCGGACCTGCAGATCATGTACGGCGTGACCGGTGAACGCCGGCTGACCGAGTTCGAGGCGAGCTGGCTGCCGGGGTACGCCGGCTCGAGCCCGGTGCGGATCGGGAACGCCGCCGCCGAGCAACTGCAGATCGACGTGTTCGGCGAGGTGATGGACGTGCTGGCGCTGGCCCGCGAGCACCAGATCGGGGCGACCGACGAGGCGTGGCAGGTGCAGCGCGGTCTGATGGCGCATCTGGACACCGTGTGGGACCAGCCCGACGAAGGGATCTGGGAGGTCCGCGGCGGGCGGCAGCACTTCACGTACTCGAAGGTGATGGCGTGGGTGGCGTTCGACCGGGCCGCGCGGGCGGTGCAGCGGTTCGGGCTGAGCGGGCCGGCCAAGGAATGGCGGGCGCGCGCGGACGAGATCCATCGGGCGGTCTGCGAGCAGGCGTACGACGCGGACCGGAACACGTTCACCCAGGCGTACGGGAGCAAGGCGCTGGATGCCGCCGTACTGCTGATCCCGCAGGTCGGGTTCCTGCCGGCGGACGATCCGCGGGTGGTCGGGACAGTGGAGGCCGTGCAACGGGAGCTGGCCGCGGACGGGTTCGTCCGGCGGTACCTGACCGAGCACACCGACGACGGGCTGAACGACAGCGAGGGCACGTTCCTGATCTGCTCGTTCTGGCTGGCGGACGCGCTGGCGATGATCGGCCGGATCGGCGAAGCCCGCGATCTCTACGAACGACTCGTTGCCCTGCGCAACGATGTCGGCCTGCTGGCGGAGGAGTACGACGTGACGTCCGGCCGGATGCTCGGGAACTTCCCGCAGGCGTTCTCGCATCTCGGCCTGGTCAACACCGCCTGGCACCTGACCACCGCTGAATCACCGGTCCGCAAGTCGGCGTACTAGTTCTTGCCCGAGGCTACGAACTGTCGAGGTGCGCGACGGGGTGTGGTGGGGCAGGATGGTGCTGTGGACCTCGGACTGCGCGATCGCACCTACATCGTCACCGGCGCCAGCGCCGGACTCGGCTTCGCCACCGCGAAAGCCCTTGCTGCCGAAGGCGCGCGGCTGGTGATCTCCAGCCGCAACGAGGAGTCGATCTCCCGCGCCGCGGCCGAACTCGGCGAGAACGTCGTCGGAATCCCGGTCGACAACGCCGATCCGGAGAGTGCGGAGCGGCTGGCGGCGACCGCGGTGGCCAAGTGGGGTGCGCTGCACGGCGCGCTGATCAGCGTCGGCGGGCCGCGGCCCGGGACCGCGCTGGACAGCGACGAGGACGACTGGCGGGCGGCGTTCGACAGCGTCTTCCTCGGTTCGCTGCGGATCGCTCGCGCGGTCGCCCGGGCCGGGTCGGAGGACACGTCGATCGCCTTCGTGCTGTCGTCGTCGGTGAAGTCACCGATCAACGGACTCGCGATCTCGAACGGTCTCCGCCCCGGCCTGGCGATGGTGGCCAAGACCCTCGCCGACGAGCTCGGCCCGAACGGCACCCGGGTGAACGGCCTGATGCCCGGCCGCATCTCCACCGACCGCCTGAAGGAGCTCGACGCCAAGGGCGGCGACCCCGAGGCGGCCCGCCGGGCGTCGGAGAAGACGATCCCCCTGCGCCGCTACGGCACACCCGAGGAGTTCGGCCGGGTCGCCGCCTTCGTCCTCTCCCCCGCCGCCTCCTACCTGACCGGCACCATCATCCCGATCGACGGCGGGGCACTCCGCACTATCTAGCCACCCTCCAACTCGCCGCCCCCGTCTCCGCTCACATCACCCCGCCCCGCCCCCGCGACCGGGTCGAACCGCTCGACCTCCAGACCTCCGCCATTTGGTGGGTGCACCCATCAAACGTGGGGTTCCCCCACCGGATTCCGGTGGGGGAACCCCCTACTTAAGGGGGGAACCCACCAAACGGGACGACGCGGGGAGGATCTTCTGCCTGGATCGGCTAGGAGATCCGCCCCGAGCGACGCGCCGGGGCTGGGCGTCAGCCCCACTGGCCGGGGACGTAGTCGCCGGCCGGCTGCTGGGTGATGACGTTCAGGCGGTTCCAGGTGTTCATGACGGCGATCGTGCACACCAGCGCGGTCAGCTGGTCCTCGTCGTAGTGCTTGGCCGCGTTCGCCCAGACCTCGTCACTGACGCCACCCGCGGCGTCCGCGATCCGAGTGCCCTCCTCGGCCAGCTCGAGGGCGGCACGCTCCGCCTCGGTGAAGACCGTCGCCTCCCGCCAGACCGAGACGAGGTTCAGTCGCACCGAGGTTTCGCCGTGCTCCGTGGCGTCCTTGGTGTGCATGTCGACGCAGACCGCACAACCGTTGATCTGGCTGACCCGAAGCTGCACGAGCTCCAGAGTCGTGAGCGGCAGTGAACCCGCGACCGCGGTGCTGGCCGACACGATGTGCTTGACGAACTTCGGTCCGAGCGTGCTGGCCGCGTAGTTGAAACGGGCTTCCATAGTGTGTTTCTCCTTGCCGTGTTGGCTGTTGACGCCTGTTCGACGAGACAGCCCGGCAAGGTGTGAGTTCAGTCCGGGGCGATCCGGTTGCCCTGGTCGTCCCAGTGCTCGGCGACCTTCTTGCTCGGCTGCACCCGCGGCGGCTCGCCCGGCATCTTCGGGTAGTCCGGCGGGAAGTTCAGCTCTCCACCGGGAAGCTCCTCCCACAGCCGCAGCAGCGGATCGAGCGGGTACGCCGTCTCGTCCATGTCCGCCCACGGGTCACCGTCGGCGAGGTACTCCGGAACCGTGTGCAGGTTGAAGGCCCGCGGATCGTCGACCTCGGCCAGCCGCTCCCAGGTCATCGGCGTACTGACCGGCGCACCCGGCCGCGGCCGCAGTGACCAAGCGCCCGCGACCGTGCGGTCGCGGAGGTTCTGGTTGAAGTCCAGGAAGATCGAGGCCTCGCCGCGTTGCTCCTTCCACCACGCCGTCGTCACGCCGTCGTCGCGGCGCTCGAGCTCGCGGCCGAGGCCGATCGCGGCGTGCCGGACCTCGTCGAACGTCCACTCCGGCACGATCCGCACGTAGATGTGGATCCCCCGGTTGCCGCTGGTCTTCGGGTACCCGCGCAGGCCCAACTCCTCGAGCAGCTCACGGGCGACGCCGGCCACCCGCCGGGCATCGGCGAAGGTCGCGCCGGGCTGTGGGTCGAGGTCGATGCGCAGCTCGTCGGGATGGTCGAGATCGGTCTTGCGGACCGCCCACGGGTGGAAGGTCAGCGTGCCCATCTGGGCCGCCCACACCGCCGCCGCAGGCTCGGTCAGGCAGAGCTCGTCGATCGGGCGGTCGTTCGGCGTCAGCACGCGGCAGGTCTCGAGCCAGTCGGGAGCGCCCTTCGGGAGGCGCTTGGAGTAGAACCCGTCGCCCGTCTGGCGGCCGATCGAGTCCACCGACAGCGTCATCCCCTCGCGCCAGCCGCCCGGCCAGCGCTCCAGGGCGACCGGGCGGTCGCCCGAGGCGCGCATGAACGCCGGAGCCACACCGGCGAAGTACTCGCAGACCTGGAGCTTGGTCACCTCCGGAGCCCAGTCGGTCGCCTCGTAGACAACCCGCTCGGGGCTGGAGACCCGGACCTCGCGGTCTCCCACGGTGACCATCACGGGTGTGCTCTTCGCCATGCGGTGACGCTATCGCCCCGCGCCGACCAAAACCCGGAATTCCCCACCAGCTTGCGGGAAAGGCAACTTTTCCCGACCTCTGGCCACGGTAGGTGACCGGGCGGTAACGTTCCTGCACCTCGTTCCTGGGGCGTGAGGCCCCCGGGACACCTGAGAAGGAGCGCGAGGATGAATAGATCCGCCCTGATCGCCGCTGCGACCGCAGTGGTGACCGCTACCGCCCTCGGACTGACCAGCGCCACCACCGCAACCGGGGCGCCGGCAGCGTCCCCCGTCCCCACCCCCGCCGTGGCCGTCGCCAAGGCCAAGGCAGCGATCACGAGCAACCTGACCGCACTGCGGGCCACCACGGCCGATGCATTCGTGGTCAAGGACGTGATCGTCGACCCCGACGGCTCCAGCCACGTCCGGATGGACCGCACGGTCGGCGGCCTCCCGGTCCTCGGCGGCGATGTCGTCGTACACCAGGCCAAGGACGGCGCGTTCGAGGGCGCCGGCCTGACGCTCAGCAAGAGCGCGAACGTCAGCCGTACGCCGAAGGTCAGCATCGCGACCGCGACGGCCAAGGCACTGACCAGAGGCCTGAAGGCCGAGGGCAAGCCCAGCCTGGTGATCGAGGCCCGTAAGGGCGCGCCGCGGCTGGCCTATCTCGTCACCATCGGCGGCACCCAGGCGGACGGTACGCCGAGCCGCATCACCACGACGATCGATGCCCTGACCGGCGCCAAGCTGATCAGCGAGCAGCACATCGAGACGGCGACCGGTGACGGCAAGAGCCTGTACTCCGGGACCGTCCCGCTGCAGACGACCGCGGTCACCGGCGGATTCACGCTGACCGACGCGACCCGTGGCAACGGCTTCACCGCCGACGCGAACAACAAGACCGACTCGATCCTGTGCCAGCTCCTGCAGATCGGGTGCCCGACGCCGACGAAGTTCACCGACGCGGACAACCACTGGGGCACCGGCGCCAACGCGGACCGGGCTTCGGCCGCCGTCGACGCGCACTACGGCGCCGCGACCACGTTCGACTACTACAAGAACGTGCACGGCCGGAACGGCATCTTCGGTGACGGCAAGGGTGTCCCGAGCCGCGTGCACTACGGCACGAACTACGTGAACGCGTTCTGGGACGGCAAGCAGATGACGTACGGCGACGGCGACAACGTCGCGGCGGGTCCGCTGGTCTCGATCGACGTGGCCGGCCACGAGATGTCCCACGGCGTCACCGAGCACACCGCCAACCTCACCTACTCCGGCGAGTCCGGCGGCCTGAACGAGGCGACCAGCGACATCTTCGGCACCCTGGTCGAGTTCTACTCCAACAACGCCTCCGACCCCGGTGACTACTACATCGGCGAGGAGATCATGAAGGACCGCGTGGCGCTGCGGTACATGGACAAGCCGAGCCGGGACGGCCAGTCCCCGGACTGCTACAGCTCCGGCGTCGGCGACCTCGACGTGCACTACTCGTCGGCGATCGCCAACCACTTCGCGTACCTGCTCGCCGAGGGCACCGGCGCCAAGACGATCGGCGGTCTGCCGCACAACTCGCCGACCTGTAACGGATCGTCGGTCACCGGCATCGGTCACGACAAGCTCGGCAAGATCTGGTACCGCGCGCTGACGACGTACATGACCAGCGGTACGACGTACGCCCAGGCCCGGACCGCAACGCTGAACGCGGCCACCGACCTGTACGGCGCGAGCAGCATCGAACGCTCCGCCGTCGCGGCCGCCTGGTCCGCGGTTGCCGTGAACTGAACGACCTGAGGCTCGCCGGTCCTGTCCCACTGGGGCGGACAGGACCGGTGATCAAATGGGCCCATGGGAAGTCACGGGGCGACCGGTACGGGGCGACGCTCGCTGGGCATCGATCTGCACCTCGACGTCGGCGCGGGCGCCGGCGGGGTGGGGCGATCGATCGAGTCCGCATTGCGCGAAGCCGTGATCTCCGGCCGGTTGCCCGCGGGCACCCGCCTTCCCGGCACCCGGAGCCTTGCCGACGATCTGGGCCTGGCGCGTGGAACGGTGGTCGAGGCCTACGCGCAACTGACGGCCGAGGGGTGGCTCGTCACCGCGACCGGCGCCGGGACGTGGGTCGCCGAAACCCAGCGGCCGCCGGCGAGATCCGCCCCCGGCGCGACGGCGACGACCGGCGCCGTCCGACGGATCATCGATCTGCGGCCAGGCCGCCCAGATCTCAGCCTGTTCCCTGGTGCTGCCTGGGCCGCCGGGGTCAAGCGCTCACTGGCTGCCGCCACGCATTCGACCCTGGACTACGGCGATCCGGCCGGGCTGCCGGTGCTGCGGGAGGCAGTCGCGACGTACGTTTCCCGGACCCGCGGCCTACAGGCCGAACCCGGCGCTGTCGTGATCACCAGCGGTTTCAGCCACGGGCTGGCGATGGTTTCCCGCGCGTTGCACCGGATGGGCGTCCGCACGATCGCCACCGAGGATCCTGGCCTGATCCACCACCGGCGGCTGATCCACGGCGCCGGGCTCGAGACCTTGCCGCTGACTGTCGGTCCGCAGGGCGCCGATCCCGCCGGCCTCACCCCGGCCGTGGGGGCCGTGCTGCTGACGCCCGCTCACCAGCACCCGCGCGGCGTCGTTCTCGGCCCTGCTCTCCGGACGGCGTTCCTCGATTGGGTGACCGACCGCGACGGCTTCGTGATCGAGGACGACTACGACGGCGAGTTCCGGTACGACAAACAGCCGGTCGGAGCCCTGCAGGCCTCGGCACCTGACCGGGTGGTCTTCGCGGGCAGCACCAGCAAGGCGTTGGCGCCCGGGCTGCGGGTCGGCTGGCTGGTGCTGCCCGAGCCGCTGCGCATCCCGGTGCTGGACGCCATCACAGACGCCGGGGCCACGGTCGGCGCACCCGATCAGCTCGCCCTCGCCGACCTGCTGGATCGGGGTGACTACGACCGGCAGGTCCGCCGTGCACGGCAGAGCTACCAGAAACGCCGAGCCGAGCTGGCGGCCCGGCTCGCGACGCTGACCGACATACCGCTCGACGGCGTGCCGGCAGGGCTGCACGCTCTTCTCCCGCTGGCGTCCCAGCAGGAGGAGAAGCGCATCGTCGATGCCGGACTCTCAGCCGGGCTCCGCCTGATGGGGTTGTACGGCGCCGGCTACTGGCACTCCCCCGCACGCGGCGGCGCCGGGCTCGTCATCGGCTACGCGAGTCCGCCGTCGCATTCGTGGCGTACCGCGCTCGATGCCTTGTCCGGCGTCCTCGACGGGGCCGAGTTCTCCCGGTGGTGACCAGCGTCGCTACGCGCGTTCTTCGGCGAAGCCCTCCCGCCACGAGAGCCGGCTAGGCGTCCAGCCCAGTTCTTTCCGGGCTTTGGTGTTGTCCGCGCCTCTGGCCCAGCCGGTCCGCTCAGTGCGCGACTGCTCCGGTTCCGGCGCGCCGATCGCCGCGCAGAACGCCGGCACCCAGTCGCTGCCGGCAGCCGGGTCGTCGTCGCAGATGTTGACCGGGCCGGACGGCCAGGACAACGCCTGGACCGCCGCCGACGCCGCGTCCTCGACGTGCAACCAGCTCGAGACGTCCGCGTTGGCTGGAAGCTTGCCGGCCTCGGCCAGCTGGGCCATCAGCCCGCCGCGTGTGTACCAGGTGCCTGGTCCGTACAGCGTCCCGTACCGCAGCACTACCCACTCGGGGAGCTCCGCGACCGCGCTCTCCAGGCTGGCCACTCCTTCGACCGTCCCGCGCCGGTCGGGTCCGCCGTCGAGGTCGAGCGGTGCGTTCTCCGCGGCCGGATCGGTACCCGGTTCGTAGGCCCACGAGATGCTCTGGGCAACCACTCGCTGGACGCCGGCCGCCTGTGCGGCGTCGACCAAGTTGCGGGTGCCGAGCGTACGCACTCGGGCGTTCGCGGTCCGGTCCCCCCCGCCGAGGTCGGTCAGCTGGTGCATCACGGCCTCGGGCCGCGCGGCGCGGACGAGCTCGGTCAGGCTGCCGGCGTCGTACACGTCACCGAGGACCGGCTGCGCGCCCAGGGCGGCGATCGTGTCGTGGGAGTCCTGCTTGCGGGCCAGACCGACGACGTCGTGCCCGGCGGCGACCAAGGCAGGAACCAGGTGGCGGCCGACGACACCCGAGCCGCCGGCGAAGAAGATCCGCATCGTTGTCGTCCTCACTTCCCGGCCGGACGCGGCGCGCGCCGGTCGGCGCGTGCGGCCAGCTCTTCGTCGGTCACGAAGGTCAGCATCTCCTGCCCCGGTGCGCAGATCATCACCACCACGAACCGGCTCCAGGAGTCGGCCAGGTTGTTCGCGGCCTGGTAGTGGATCACGTCCCCGCCGGGCTCCCAGAACGCCTCGCCGGCCTTGATCACGTACTCCGGCTCGCCCTCGAGCTCGAAGATCATCTCGCCTTCGAGCATGTACCCGAAGACCGGACCCGAATGCCGGTGCGGTGGCGTCCCGGCGTCACCGGGCGGCAGCTCGATCGTCGCGGTCATCACGTGGGCCCCGTCCGGAATCGACGGCGTCTGGGACAGCAGCATCGACAGCACGGAGTTGGTCTTAGGTCGGGTATCGCTCATACCTCTCACGCTAGGCAACCGGTGCCCGGGCGGAGTAGTCCACTTGGCTGTCAGCGCACTGGACCGGTCGTACAAACGTTTTGTCCATTGCCACCGGGTTTGTGCGGACCTACCGTCGCAGGCATGGGTGGGGAACCCGGGGGAACTGGTGAACAGCGGCGGCCGCAACTGCGTGCAGCCAGGCCGTTGCTGCTCGTCGTCGACGCTGACCCGGAGCGTCTGGAGCGATGCGAAACCGAACTGGATCGAGCCTTCGGCGTCGATTTCAGAGTGCGCGGCGAGCTGACCGCGGCCGCAGCGATCGATTGCCTACGGCAAGCGCACGAGTGGGAACAGCGGGTTGCCGTCGTGCTCGTCGACCACGGGTTCGACGACCAGGAACGCGCCGAGATCTTCGCGGCGTCGCGGACCGGCCACCCGGACGCGCGCCGGGCGCTGCTGATCGAGTGGGGCGCGTGGGCCGACCGTACGACGGCGTCCGCGATCCTGACGGCGATGTCGGTCGGCGACATCAACTACTACGTGCTGAAGCCGTGGACGACGCGCGACGAGCTGTTCCACCGGACCGTCGCCGAGTTCATCCAGGAGTGGTCGCGGTACGAGGTCGCGAACCTGCGCGAAGTGGTCGTGATCGCCGCGGAGAACTCGGTCCGCGGTCAGGAGATCCGCAGCCTGCTGGCCCGCAACGGCATCCCGAGTGCTTTCCGGGAGAGTGGTTCGGCGCTTGCGAACGACGCGCTGGACTTCATCGGCGAGCCGGATCCCGGCGAGGGCGTGCTGGTCTGGATGCCCGCGGTCGGTGGCACCTTGCTGCACGACCCGACCGACGTGCAGATCGCTGAAGCCTGGGGCGTGCCGACCACACTGGCATCCGACGACACCTCGTTCGACGTGCTGGTGATCGGCGCCGGTCCGGGCGGGCTCGCGGCGGCGGTGTACGCATCGTCGGAAGGACTGCGGACGCTCGTCGTGGAGCGGGAGTCGATCGGCGGGCAGGCGGGGACGAGTTCGCTGATCCGCAACTATCTGGGGTTCTCCCGCGGCATCCGCGGGTCCGAGCTGGCGCAGCGCGGGTACCAGCAGGCGTGGGTGTTCGGGGCGCACTTCGTGCTGATGCGGACGGTCGAGCACCTCGAGAAGCGTGACGGCCACTTCCGCGCGGTGATCGGCGACGTGGGCGAGGTGACCGCCCGCGCGGTCGTCCTGGCCACTGGCGTCTCGTACCGGCGACTCGACGTACCGGCGTTGGAGAAGCTGGTCGGGAACGGCGTGTACTACGGCGCGAGCGTGTCGGAGGCCCATGGGCTGAAGGATCGGGACGCCTGTGTCGTCGGCGGTGGGAACTCCGCCGGGCAGGCGGTGCTGCATCTCGCCCGGTACTGCCGGCACGTGCTGCTGGTGATTCGCGGCAAGGACCTGTCGGCGAGCATGTCGCAGTACCTCATCGACGCCATCGACGCGGCGGAGAACGTGACCGTTCGCGCGTCCAGCGAGATCACCGACGGCGGCGGCGACGGACGGCTGCAGCAGATGACGCTGCGAGACCGTGAGACCGGCGCAGAGGAGACCATCCCGATCGACGGGCTGTTCGTGATGATCGGTGCCGTGCCGGGGACCGACTGGCTGCCGGACGAGGTCGCGCGGGACCCGCGTGGGTTCGTGCTGACCGGGGCGGATGCCGGCCTGAACCCGCTGTGGCACGAGGCTCGGCCGCCGCAACCGTACGAGACGACCCTGCCTGGGCTGTTCGCTGTCGGAGACGTGCGGTCCGAGTCGGTGAAGCGGGTGGCCTCGGCGGTGGGCGAAGGGTCGGTGGTGGTCTCGCAGATCCACGCCCATCTCAAGGTTTCCGTAAGCGAGCGTAGCGAGTGAACCAGACAACACAGCTGCGGTTCGTCTACACACCCGCGATGGTCGGGCTGACGTCGCTGGTTCTGCTCATACCGCTCGCGGGCTTGGTGTTGCTGGTGCGCGATCCGCGACTCGACGTGCACTGGGAACACCATCCGACCCATTTCTGGCTGGTCCTGCTCACCGCCACCCTCAGCGCCGTACTCGCGTACTCGACCGGTGCGGCCGCCGTACGGCGAGGTGACGCGCGCGTTCTGTTCGTCTCGCTGGCCTTCCTGTCGGCGGCTGGGTTTCTGGGACTGCATGCCCTCGCGACCCCGAAGGTCCTGCTGGACACGCCGAACGCCGGCTTCACCCTCGCGACGCCGGTGGGTGTGGCGCTGGCATCTGTGTTCGCGTTCCTGTCCAGCCTGACGGTCTCCGGCATCACCTGGGGAAAGCGGCTGCGGATCGGTCTGCTCGCGCTGCTGGCTCTGTGGGCGGCCGCCTCGATCCTGAAGCTGCCTCCGCTGCACGCGACATCGGTGCCGGAAGCCGCCGACGGCATCCTGACTGTGCTCGCCGTACCGTCCGTCCTGCTGTACGGCGTCGCGGCGGGCCGCTACCTGCGGACGTGGTGGGTGCGGCCGTCGTTGATGTTGCTGTCGATGATCTCGGCGTTCGTGCTGCTCGGCGAGGCGATGATCGCGCTGGTGTTCGCGCGGAACTGGGCGCTGTCGTGGTGGGAGTGGCACGCGCTGATGCTGGCCGCGTTCGTCCTGGTCGTGGCCGGGGTGCGGATCCAGTGGTACGAGGAGCGGTTCGCGGACCTGTACCAGGCCGACACCGTGTCGGGGCGGCGCGAGCTGAGTGTGCTGTTCGCGGACCTGGAGGGGTTCACGACGTTCTCCGAGAAGCACGATCCGGCCGAGGTCACGACGATGCTGAACACGTACTTCCAGGTCGTCGTACCGCAGGTCGTCGGGCGGCACGGCGGGGACGTCGACCGGATCATCGGGGACGCGCTGATGGTGACCTTCAACAAGCGGGGCGATCAGCCGGACCACGCCCGGCTCGCGGCCGCGGCGGGTTTGGCGTTGCAGGCGGCGGCGACCGCCGTACAGGCCACGCATCCGGGCTGGCCGAAGTTCCGGGTCGGGATCAACACCGGTGTGGCCTCGGTGAGCCTGCTCGGGACGGAGGGCGGGCGGACACACACCGTGATCGGCGACACGGTGAATGTGGCGTCGCGGATCGAGGGCCGGGCGCCGAGTGGAGCGGTCGCGATCGGTCCGGCGACCAAGGCGCTGCTGCCCCGTGCGAACACCGAGTCGCTCGGACTGCTCAGTCTGAAGGGCAAGGACGAGCCGATGGAGGTGTACCGGCTGGTCGCGCTGGGCGAATGATCACCCGTGTGTTCGGACCGCGCACCGGGTGTTCACGTGTTGGACCTTGGAACGCACACGTGCCGGTGTGAGAATCCGGGCCATGTCTGCCCTGAACCGACCACGGCGCCGCCTGGGCGCCCTCGTGGTCACGACCAGTCTTCTCGCCTCCGGGCTGGCGGTGGCGTTCATCGCCGCGCCCGCGCAGGCCGCTTCGGCCGATGTGGTCGTCACCGAGGTGTACGGCGGTGGCGGCAACAGCGGCGCGCCGTACACGAACGACTTCGTCGAGCTGACCAACAACAGCTCGGCTGCGATCGACGTCAGCGGCTGGTCGATCCAGTACGCCTCGGCGGCCGGCACCTCGTGGCAGGTCACCAAGCTGACGGGCAGCATCGACCCGGGTACGGCGTACCTGGTCCAGGAGGGCGGCGGGGCGAACGGCCAGCCGATGCCGACCCCGAACGTCACCGGCACGATCCCGATGTCCGCGACGGCCGGCAAGATCGCACTGGTCACCAGCCAGACCGCGCTCGCCTGCGGTGCGACCTGCCACGCGGACCCGAGCGTGAAGGACTACGTCGGCTACGGCACCGCGACCGACTCCGAGGGCACGCCCGCGCCGGGACTGTCGAACACCACCTCGGACTCCCGGGTCGACCCGAAGTCGGACACCGACAACAACGGCGCCGACTTCGCCGCGGGCAACCCGTCGCCGGGCACGCTGACCGGTGGTCCGGCCGAGCCGCCGGTGGACGCCAAGATCCACGACATCCAGGGCGCCGCGCACCGCTCGCCGCTGGAGGGCAAGCGGGTCAGCAACGTGACCGGTGTGGTCACCGCGAAGAGCACCAACGGGTTCTGGTTCCAGGACCCGCAGCCGGACGGCAACCCGGCCACCAGCGAAGGCGTGTTCGTCTTCACCAGCTCCGCGCCGACGGTCTCGGTCGGTGACGCGCTGACGGTCGAGGCCTCGGTCGCCGAGTTCCGCCCGGGCGGCTCCGGCGGTACGACGAACCTGACCACCACCGAGCTGACCAACCCGAAGATCACCGTCACCGGGACGGCCGCCGTACCGGCACCGACCATCGTCGGCCCTGGCGGGCGGGTGCCGCCGTCGACCGTGATCGACGACGACTCGGCCGGTGACGTGGAGACCACTAGTACGGCGTTCGACCCGGCCAACGACGGCCTGGACTTCTGGGAGTCGATGGAGGGCATGTGGCTGGGCATCAACCAGCCGCAGGTCACCGGCCCGACGAGCTCGTTCCGCGAGCTGTCCGTCGTACCGGCCGGCTCCGGGGTCCGGACGGTCCGCGGCGGCATCCTGCTGCAGAAGACCGACAGCAACCCGGAGCGGGTGCTGCTGGACGACGTCCTGGCGCCGATCCCGGACGCGAAGACCGGCGACAAGCTGGCCGGTGTCGTCACGGGTGTTCTGGACTACTCGTTCGGCAACTTCAAGTTTCAGCCGACCGTCACGCCGACGGTGATCGACGGTGGCGTCAAGCGTGAGGTCACCAAGAAGTCCTCGCCGGTGCAGGTGTCGGTGGCGACGTTCAACGTGGAGAACCTCGACCCGGCCGACGGCCCGGCCAAGTTCGACGGGCTGGCGCAGGCGGTCGTGCACAACCTCGCCGCGCCGGACATCCTCGGTCTCGAGGAGGTCCAGGACAACGACGGCGCCGTCAACTCCGGTACGGTCGCCGCGGACGTCACGCTGAACACTTTGGCGGCGGCGATCGTGAAGGCCGGCGGACCGAAGTACACCTGGCGCGAGATCGACCCGGTCGACGGCAAGGAAGGCGGCGAGCCGGGCGGCAACATCCGGGTCGCGTTCATGTACCGCACCGACAAGCCGGTCAAGTTCGTCGACCGCGCGGGCGGCGGCTCGACGGTGGCGACGACGATCACCGCCGACCGGTTCGGCAAGCCGCACCTGAGCGCGTCGCCGGGCCGCGTCGACCCGGCCAACCCGGCCTGGGCGGACACCCGGGTCCCGCTGGCCGGCGAGTTCACCTGGCTCGGGCAGTCGCTGTTCGTGGTGGTCAACCACTTCAGCTCCAAGGGCGGCGACGACCCGCTCTGGGGCCGGTTCCAGCCGCCGGTGCAGTCCAGCGCGCCGAAGCGCCACCAGCAGGCCCAGGCGGTGCGCGGGTTCGTGGACCAGATCCTGGCCAAGGACAAGGGCGCGAACGTGGTCGTGCTCGGTGACCTCAACGACTTCGACTGGTCGGGCACGGCGGACATCCTGGTCGGGTCGGGCAAGACCGCGCTGATCGACGAGCCGCGGACGCTGCCGCTGAACGAGCGGTACAGCTACGTGTTCGAGGGCAACAGCCAGATCCTGGACCAGATCCTGATCTCGCAGAACCTGCGGCCGGCCTCGTCGTACGACGTGGTGCACATGAACGCGGAGTTCCCGGACCAGATCTCCGACCACGACCCGCAGGTGGTCAAGCTGATCCCGCTGCCGTCCTGGGTGCGGTAACCCGAGGATTTCGGCAGTCTTACGTCGGTCGCCCGGGCGGGGTTTTCTTGCCCGGGCGACCGATACTGGTGTCGTGACAGATGACACCAAGCAGTACGCCGTACAGAAGTCCGACGCGGAGTGGAAGGCGCAGCTCTCCCCCGCCGAGTTCCACGTGCTGCGCAAGGCCGGCACCGAGCGGCCGTTCGTCGGTGAGTACACCGACACCAAGACCGTAGGTGTGTACAAGTGCCGCGCCTGTGACGCCGAACTGTTCCGCAGTGAGACCAAGTTCGACTCGCACTGCGGCTGGCCGTCGTTCTTCGCGCCGCTGGCCGAGGACCGGGTCCAGTACATCGAGGACACCGCTCTCGGCATGAAGCGCGTCGAGGTGCGTTGCGCCGACTGCGGCTCCCACCTGGGCCATGTCTTCGAAGGCGAGGGCTACGGCACCCCGACCGATCTCCGCTACTGCATCAACAGCATCAGCCTGACTCTCGACCCGGCCTGAGCCTGCCCACCCGGTCGCCCGGTCTAGCCCTAGACTGGGTCGGCTGGTGGCTCCTCCTGGGGAAGGAAATTGGTGGCAGACGACATCCGCAGACCGCGAGTTCTGGATGTGCTGGCGGCGGAGGAGCCGTGGGAGGTGCCGGCCGAATGGACGGCCCGGGTCCGGGCTCAGCTGCGAGCCTGGGCCGACGATCCCGAAGCCCTGCGGCCGTTGCGCCCGGAGGCGTTCCCGGACTTCGTCAAGGGCACGCCGGCCACGGTCTGGTTCACCCACCAGGTGGCGCCGCTGCTGACCGGGTGGATCCCGGTCCTGCACGGTGAGTACGCCGACCTGTCGGCCGAGCTGACGCACGAGTTCTACCGGCCGTCCTCCCGCCTCGGCGGCAGCGGCCACGTGATCTACGCGCCGCCAACGGACTGGCACCTGCAGGCGATCGCCGGCGCGCGTGGCTTCCGCGAGAACGGGCGCAACCATGCCCTGCAGCTGTCCCGCAACGTCGTCCGGCTGTTCGTCGACGCTCCGCCGATGGCGGCCCGGGCCCAGGCCCTGACCGCCGCGTTCGACCGGGTGCTGGCCGACCGCGAGGCGACCAACCTGCACGTCACCGGCGAGTACGACGAGATCGCGAAGTACTGGCGGTCCGACGCGCTCAAGGACTCCGAGCGCGCCGTGCTCCCCGAGCTGGCCGGCCCGACCGCCGCGCTGCGCTACTCGCTGAACTCGGTCCGGGACACGCACGCCCGGATGTTGATGGTGAGCCCCGACGAGTACGCCGGCGACTTCGCGCAGGTGCTGGCCGAGCTGATCCTGGCCACCGGCCTGCGCGCCATCCCGCAATCCGTCGCGAACATCCTCGGTTCCGCTGCGGTCGACGTGCACACGGCGCTCCAGGACATCCACCCGACCTTCAACCTGCAGACCTGGCACGGCCACGTCAACCAGTGGATGGCTCGCGCCATCCGGAACGGGCAGTCGGCGCTCGCCCGGTCCTGGGGCGCCGCCGCCGCGCGGGTCGGCGTACACCTGTCCGGTGTGCTCGTCCGGGAGCCGTGGCCGGAGCCGGAGGTGCCGGACCTCACCACGCTGTTCCGGATGCTCGACCGGGAGCGCTGGAGCGCCCTGGAGAACCAGACCGCAGCGAACCAGGAGGCCTCACTCTCGGCCGCCTGGAGCGACGTCCAGAAGGACAGTGGCGACGAGGCCGGCGAAGGCACCGGCGGCACGCTCGACGAGCCGCTGCCGAAGCCGTTGGACTTCAGCGACAACCCGCTCGCCGAGCTGGACTCGCTGATCGGCCTGGACTCGGTGAAGGACGCCGTTCGCCGGATGGTCGCCGAGGTGAAGACGAACCTCCGCCGGTCCGAGCTCGGCCTGCCGAGTCACGAGCGGGCGCGGCACATGGTGTTCGTCGGGAAGCCCGGTACGGCGAAGACGACGATCGCCCGGTTGCTCAGCCGGATCTACCACCAGCTCGGCGTCCTGGAGAAGGGCCACGTGGTCGAGGTGGACCGCTCGGACCTGGTCGGCCCCGCGGTCGGTTCGACGGCGCCGATGACGGCGGCCAAGTTCCGCGAGGCGCTCGGCGGCGTGCTGTTCATCGACGAGGCGTACAGCCTGACCCCGGAGAACACCCCGGGCGACTACGGCCTCGAGGCGGTCTCGACGATCCTGAAGCTGATGGAGGACCACCGCAACGACTGCATCGTGATCGTCGCCGGGTACCACCGCGAGATGCAGCGCTTCATGGAGTCCAACACCGGTCTGGCGTCCCGTTTCCCGAAGCTGCTGTCGTTCAGCGAGTACGACACCGACCAGCTGGTCGCGATCTTCGAGCTGCAGGCGCGGCAGAAGGGCATGGTGTACGGCGAGGAGGTGCTGGACAAGGTCCGCACCGTCATCCCGCCCGCGCCCCGCGGCCACAGCTTCGGTAACGGTCGTTTCATCCGGAACGTCCTCGAGGAGGCCGTCTCCAACCAGGCGATCCGGCTGTCCTCCAGCGACCCGGACAGCCTGACCGAGCGCGACCTGCGCGAGCTGATCCCGGCTGACGTCAGGCCCCCGACCTCGATGCGCGCCGAGGACTACCTGCTGCAGAAGCCGGGCACCTAGATCGGCGTTGCCAGCGCGACCGGGTTGCCCTCGGGGTCGGCGAGGTACGCCTGGCGCTCGCCCCAGGGCATGGTCGCGGGCTCCTGCAGGACCGGGTGGCCCGCGGCCCGGAACACTTCCACCTCGGCGTCGACGTCGTCGACGTACACGAACAGCTCGAAGCGTGGCGCCGTACCCACGGTGATGCCCAGCTGGGCCTCTGGCCAGTTGGCGTCGGACAGGCCGAGGGACGAGTCGCCACGCTCCAGGCCGACGTAGTGCGGGTCGCCTTCCAGCGGGAACTGGTACGTCGACTCGTAGCCGAGCAGGCTGTAGAACTCGACGGACCGGCGTACGTTCTGGACGTAGAGCACCGGGAAGGCCTTGCGATGCATCACACCAGGTTAGCGACCAGCTCGCCGAGCTCAGTGCGCTTGCCGGTGTAGAACGGGACTTCTTCGCGGACGTGCCGCCGGGCCGTGGACGCGCGCAGGTCGCGCATCAGGTCGACCATCCGGTGCAGCTCGTCGGCCTCGAAGGCGAGGATCCACTCGTAGTCGCCGAGCGCGAACGACGCCACCGTGTTCGCCCGCACGTCCGGGTAGGTGCGCGCCATCTTGCCGTGCTCGGCGAGCATGAACCGGCGCTCCTCGTCCGGCAGCAGGTACCACTCGTAGGACCGGACGAACGGATACACGCAGACGTAGGCCCGCGGCTCCTCGTCGGCCAGGAACGCCGGGATGTGGCTCTTGTTGAACTCGGCCGGCCGGTGCAGCGCGAACTGCGACCAGACCGGAACCAGGTGCCGGCCGAGCCGCGACCGGCGCAGCGCGTGGTACGCCTTCTGCAGCGCGTCCGACGTCGAGGCGTGCCACCAGATCATGAAGTCGGCGTCGGCGCGGAACCCCTCGACGTCGTAGATCCCGCGGATCACCACGTCGTCGGCCGCGAGCTTCCCGACCAGGTCGTTGAGCTCGGCGGTCAGCTCGTCCCGGTCGGCATCACCGAGCGGCGTCTCGACCTTGAAGACCGACCACAAGGTGTAGCGGATGACGTCGTTGAGCTCGCGGGCTTTCGGCTTACCTGTCACTTCGCCATTGTCTCCAATGCGTTGAGATGCTCCTGCACCCGGGTGGCTGCCTTGCCACCGGACGCGACACACGCCGCGATCCCGACACCTCGGTACGCCGCTCCGCACACCGCCAACCCCGGTACGTCGGCCACAGCGGCCTCGACCCGGTCGACCCGGTCCAGATGCCCCACGGCGTACTGCGGAAGGCCGCCGCCCCATCGCGTCACCAGCGACCCGACGACCTCGGCCTGCAAGCCGATCGCCTTGCGCAGATCCGCGACCGCGAGCGCGACGAGCTCCTCGTCGGACCGCTGCAGCACGTACTCCTCACCGAGTCGTCCGACCGAGGCACGCAGTACGGCCAGCTCTCCCCCGGCCTCGGCCGACCACGCCCACTTGGCGTGCGAGTACGTCGACGCCTTGATCGTGCGCTCCTCGACGGAGGGCACGAGGAACCCGGAGCCGGTCGCGTCATCCGGCCAGTCGCGCTTCCGGACAGCCAGCGTCACGATCGCCATGCTCGCGTACTCGATCGCCGCCAGTTCGGTCGATGCCGTCGGCACCAGCTCGGTCAGCATCCGCGCGGCCGGTGCCGCGGGTACGGCGACCACGACGGCGTCCGCGGTCAGCACGGTCGGCGCGGGCACGGGGCCCGCCTCGAGGGCGAAGCCGTCCGGCGTCCGCGAGATCCGTCGTACGGTCAGCTTGCGGCGGATCTCCACGCCGCGCGCGGTCAGGTCCTGCTCCAGGGCGGTGATGATCCGGTTGATCCCGCCGACAACGCCCGCGAACACGGGTTGGCCGGCGCGCTTCTGGCCCAGCTCACGTAGCTCGGCCGTCGCGGCGAGCAGGCTCGGCGCGGTCCGCAGCTTGGCGTACAGGTCCGGTACGGCGGCCGCGAGCGAGATCTCCTCGGCCTTCCCGGCGTACACCCCGCCGAGCAGCGGGTCGATGAGCTTGTCGGTCACCGCCGACCCCATGCGCTCGGCAACGAACCGCCCGATCGCCACATCCTCGGTCAACGCCGGCGCCGGCAGCTCGGCTTCGTGCGCGACCTGCTCGGCCGCCGCAGACCCGAGTACGTCGACCGTTGCGGACGGATCGACCGGGACCCCCATCACGGTCGGCGGGATCGCCCGGATCCGGTCCCCGACCCACAGACCCGCGGAGGTCGTCGCCGGGTGGACCACGTCGTCACCGAGGCCGACGGCCCGAATCAGGTCGACCGCCTCCGGCCGCCGCGCCAGCACCGACTCGGCGCCCAGATCGACCGGCACCCCTTCGAGCTCGGCCCCGGCCAGCTTCCCGCCGAGCCGCGGCGACCCCTCGAGCACGGTGATCTGCGGCGGATTCGGCCCGGTCGCCAGCGCATGCGCCGCCGCCAGCCCACTGATCCCGCCACCGACGACAACGACCCGGCTCACACGCCCTCCAGGACCAACTCGAACCTCTTGCCCGGGCCCAGGTCGGTGCTTGTGGTGGCGACCTGCCGGAATCCGGCCCGCGTCAGCACCGCCTGCGACGCCGGGTTCCGGTCCGAGGCTCCGGCCCACAGGGCCGTCAATCCGTACTCCGTGGCGGCGACGCCGATGATCGCCCGCACCGCCGCCGACGCGAGGCCCTGCCCCGCCCACTTCTGCGCCATCCGGTAGCCCAGCTCGGCCGACCCGTTCTTCAGGTCAACGAGGTTCACCCGGCCGGCCACCGCACCGGAGTCGTCCACCAGCACATGGAAGCGGCAGACCCCGGCCGCTTGCTCGGCGAGCAGGGCCGCGTGCTTGGCGGCGAAGTTCGCGAAGTAGTCGTCGCCGCGATCCCAGATCCACGAGGCGAAGTACTCGCGGTTCTCCAGCTCGAAGGCGAGCACGGCGTCGGCGTGCTCCGCGGTCAGGGGTTCCAGAGTCACCGGGTGGTCCGGAAGACGGATCACTGAGCGCTCCGGGTCTGCACGTACTTCGCCACCCGGGCGAGCACGTCGGGGTCGGCACTCGGCGGGACCCCGTGACCGAGGTTGAAGATGTGGCCGGGGGCGGCCTTGCCCTCCTCGAGGATGCGGTCGATCTCGGGCTCGATCGCGTCCCAGCCGGCGAACAGCAGGGCCGGATCCAGATTGCCCTGCAGCGGCTTCGGGCCGACTCGTCGCACCGCCTCGTCCAGCGGGACGCGCCAGTCGACCCCGACCACGTCGGCGCCGGCCGCGCTCATCAGGCCGAGCAGCTCGCCGGTGTTCACGCCGAAGTGCACCCGAGGTACGCCGTACGGCGCGAGCGCATCGAACACCTTGGCGGAATGCGGCAGCACGAACCGTTCGTAGTCGCGCGGGGACAGGCCGCCGGCCCACGAGTCGAACAGCTGGATCGCCGACGCGCCGGCCTCGACCTGGACCGACAGGAACGCGATCGCGACATCGGCCAGCCGGTCCGCCAGCGCATGCCACAGGTCCGGCTGACCGTGCATCATCGCCTTGGTCTTCGCGAAGTCCTTGCTCGGCCCACCCTCGACCAGGTACGACGCGAGCGTGAACGGCGCGCCCGCGAACCCGATCAGCGGCGTACCGCCGAGCTCGGAGACGAGCTGCTGGATGGCCTCGGTGGTGAACGGCACGTCGGCCGCGGTGACCGGGCGGACCGCCGCGACCCCGGCGGCGTCCCGGATCGGGTCCGCCGCCACCGGGCCGACCCCAGGCTTGATCTCGATGTCGTAACCGGCGAACTGGAGCGGGGTGACGATGTCGGAGAAGAAGATCGCCGCGTCGACGCCGTAACGGCGGACCGGCTGCAGCGTTATCTCGACGACAAGGTCGGGACGCATGCAGGACTCGAGCATCGAGATGCCCTCCCGCGCCTTGTGGTACTCGGGCAGCGCCCGTCCCGCCTGTCGCATGAACCACACCGGGGTGTGCGACGGCCGCTCCCCCCGGGCGGCGAGCAGGTAGGGCGAACGATCCAGCGGCGACGTCGAAGGCACACAGCGATGATCCCACGCTGGTTCCAACGGCCGTGCGCCGGTCAGACACCGCCTGTTACCGGCGCGTCTAAACAAGCGTCGGTGAGTAATCGGTCGTAGGCTGCGAAGCATGGGTGCCCGCAAGCAGGTCGACGCGCCACCCGCGGAGTTCGCCGAGGCAGTCTCGCAGTTACGAGGTGCCCGGTTCCGGCCCGAGGTTTTCGTCGAGGAGATGCCCGCACCGCAGCGGATCGCACCGCACGCGGCCGCGGTCAGCGCGGACGTGACGGTTGACGGCGACGATGTCGCCACCGGCCGGCTCGTCATCCTCTACGACCCGGCCGGGAACGACGCCTGGCAGTCGACCTTCCGCTGTGTCGCGTATGTGCGTGCCGCCGTCGAACCGGAGATGGTGACCGACGCGCTGCTCGGTGGCGTGGGCTGGACCTGGTTGATGGAGGCGCTGGCCGACCGCGGCGCCGACTTCCTGGCCCCGAGCGGTACCGTCACCAGGGTGGTATCGGAGAGTTTCGGCGGCATGGCCGACGACGACGCGACGGCGGAGATCGAGATCCGCGCGTCCTGGAGCCCGGTGCCGGGGCCTGGTGGCCTGGTGGACGTGACCCGGCACGCCGAGGCGTGGGGCGAGGTTCTCTGTACGGCGGCCGGACTGCCGCCGGTTCCGCCGGGGGTTGTCGCGATGCCGACCCGACGCGGACAGCGGGGCCGATGAGTTCAGCCAACACTCCGCAGCCGTCCACCTCGGACGACCCCACCGCGACCCTGCCCCTGCTGGAACTGCGGGACGGGTTGTCGGACGTGATCGATGTCGAGTCGGCGCTGACCGACGCCGTCGAGGCGTTCCGGGCCGGCAGCGGGCCGGTGGCTGTCGACGCCGAGCGCGCGTCCGGCTACCGCTACTCGCACCGTGCGTACCTGGTCCAGCTGCGCCGTGAGGGCTCCGGCTCCGCACTCGTCGACCCGATCCCGTTCGGCGACCTGTCCGCGCTCGGCGACGCGATCGTCGACACCGAGTGGATCATCCACGCCGCCAACCAGGACCTGGCCTGCCTGGCCGAGGTCGGGATGGTGCCGCGACAGGTGTTCGACACCGAGCTGGCCGGCCGCCTCCTCGGGTACCCGAAGGTAGGGCTCGCCTCGCTGGTCAGCGAAGTGCTCGGTTATCGGATGCGCAAGGAGCACTCCGCGGCCGACTGGTCCACCCGGCCGCTGCCGGCGCCGTGGCTGGTGTACGCCGCGCTCGACGTCGAGATGCTGATCGAGCTCCGCGACGCGATCGAGCAGGAGCTGCGCCGCGAAGGCAAGTGGGAGTGGGCCGAGCAGGAGTTCGCCGCGATCCTCGACGCTCCCCCGCGCGAGCCCAAGCCGGACCCATGGCGCCGTACGTCGGGCATGCACCGGGTCCGCAACCGCCGCAGCCTGGGCGTCGTCCGCGCGCTGTGGGAGGCGCGGGACCAGATCGCCGAGTCCGCGGACATCTCGCCCGGCCGGATCCTGCCGGACGCCGCGATCGTCGAGGCCGCGTCCGCGATGCCGGCCGATCGGGACACGCTGCAGAAGCTGACCGCGTTCAAGGGCCGCGGCGCGCACCGGCACATGCGCACCTGGTGGGAGGCAGTCGACCACGCCCGCCGCCTCCCCGACTCCGAGCTCCCCAAACAAGGACCGCGGTACGACGGCCCGCCGCCGGCCCGCGCCTGGGCCGACCGCGACCCGGACGCTGCGGCACGTCTCTCGGCCGCCCGCACGGCGGTCGCGGAGATCGCCGAGGCGCACCGCCTTCCGACGGAGAACCTCCTGGCCCCGGACACGATCCGCCGGCTCGCCTGGTCCCCGCCCAGCGACGTGAACCTCGAGGTCGTCACGACCTTCCTCCGCGACCACCACGCACGTCCGTGGCAGATCGGCCTCACCGCCGACGTACTCACCGACGCGATGACCTCAGAGGCCCCCGCCAAGCCCCTCGACCAGCCCCCCGACTAGCCGACCGTCTCAGGGGTCAACCCCCGAGATGGTCGGTTGTGACCCCTGTGTACGAGGGGTCAAGCGTCCAGGTCAGGGGTTGACCCCTGAGACGGACTCCGTTGGAGTCGGGGCTGGGCGGAGCTCGGTGCGGAGGGTCAGGACGATCTGGAGCGCGCCGAGCAGGATCACGGTTGCGATGATCGCGAAGATCTGGCGGTAGCTCAGCAGGCTCACGAGCAGACTGCCGACGGCGAGCGAGATCGCTTGCGGCGTCGACAGCAGCACCTCGACCGCGGTCGAGACCCGGCCGATCAGGTGCCCCGGTGAGCGGCGCTGCATCAGCGTCGTGAACGCCACGAACGTCCACGGCAGCCCCAGCCCACAGATGCCGGCACCGATCAGCACCACAATGATCGTGGGTGCGGCGGCGCAGACGATCGTGGCGGCGGCCAGTGCGACCAGGCCGACCACGCAGACGGCGATCTCGCCCAGGCGGCGTACGGCGCGGCTCGCGGTGAGGCCACCGATGATCGCACCGATGCCCTGGCAGGTGACGAAGACGCCGGAGAACGTCGGCGGCTTGCCGAAGGCATCCATCAGCGCGTAGATCGACGATTCGAAGAAGCCGATGACGAGGATCGAGATCGCCAGCCCGGCGAGGACATGGCGCAGTACCCGATCGCCGACCAGGAACCGGACGCCACCGAGGACGTCCTCGCGGAAGGTGTGCTTCGCCGGCGCCGGGGTCTCGGTGACCTTGATCGTCGCGATGAACAGCCCGGCGGCCGCGAACGTGGTCGCGTCGATGACCGCCACCAGCCAGCCGCCCGCGGTCGCGAAGATCGCGGCGCCGACCAGCGGCCCGAACAGCCGATAGCCCTCCTTGATCGTGGCCAGGCTGGAGTTCGCGTCGACGAGGAGATCGTCCGGCAGCAACTCCTTGAGCAGCCCGTTGACGGCAGCGGGCAGGACGACGAACGAGACGCCGTACAGGAAGGCGACCACCCAGATCAGCCAGACGTCGCTCTCGTCCCGGACCAGGACGAGCGGGAGTACGGCGGCCGCGCTCGCGAAGTTGCCCCAAACAAGGATCGCCTTGCGGGGCAGGCGGTCCACCCACACGCCCAGCAGCGGGGCGCCGAGCGCCGGCAGCACCATGAAGAAGAAGGTCAGACCGGCGAGCGCGTTGGAGCCGGTGAGCGTCTTCACCCACATGCTCAGCACCAGCAGCATCACCGAGTCGCCCAGCATCGACGTACTCAGCCCGCCGAACAGGCGTGGGAACCCGGGCTGCGCGAAGAGCTTCCTCATGCCGGATCGACCCCCGGGAAGTACGTCGGGACACCCCAGGCGACGAACTCGCACAGTCGCGCACCCGCCGGCCGCTGCTTCGGATCGGTCAACCGCTCGACATGGCGGTCGAGCACAGCATTGATCGCCTCGTTCATCTCCTTGAGCTCGTCCGGAGTCAGCCAGGCGACCATCTCGGTGTTGCTGTGCGCCGCACGCCACTCCTCGGACTCTTCCGGTGCGCGCTGCTGCGCCTCCCGCAACCGGTCGATCGCGCGACCCATCATCACGTCGGACAACGCCTGCGCGGCACGCCGCTCGTCGATCGATCCCGACGCGTGCTCCTCGTCCCAGCGGAATCCGAGCCCCGGCACCTGCCACGGCCGCTGCCGGCCCTTCCCACCCTCGGCCTCCACCACGAACCCGTGCTGGGCCAGCTTGCGCAGGTGCCACGAACAGTTCGCCGGCGTCTCGTCGAGCCGGTCGGCCAGCTCGGTCGCGGTCAGCGGTCCGCTGACCGACAGCAGTTCGATGATCGCCATCCGCACGGGATGGGCCAGAGCGTTCAGCTCACGGGGGTCGCTCAGGCGGCGATGCGGGTTCGGCATGCGTCGAAAGTACTCTTTCGAAAGAGTTGTTGCAATGGACGGCAAAGAAAATCGCCCGCCGCGGACGCGACGGGCGATCTCTGCGGTGTCAGGCCGGGAGCTGGGCCTCGATCGCGGCGACGACCTCGTCCGACTCCGGCTCGGTGCGGGGGCGGAAGCGGGCGGCGACGGTGCCCTCGGGGCTGACCAGGAACTTCTCGAAGTTCCACTGGATGTCGCCGGCCTCACCCTCGGCGTCCGGGGTCAGGGTCAGCTCGGCGTACAGCGGGTGCCGGCCCTCGCCGTTCACGTCCAGCTTGTCCAGCATCGGGAACGTCACGCCGTACGTCGTCGAGCAGAAGGTGTCGATCTCCTCGGCGGTGCCTGGCTCCTGGCCGCCGAACTGGTTGCACGGCGCACCGAGGACGGTGAAGCCGCGGGAACCGTACTTCTTCTGCAGGTTCTCGAGACCTTCGTACTGCGGCGTCAGGCCGCACTTCGACGCAACGTTGACGACCAGAACGGCCTTGCCCTTGTACTCACCGAGCGACGTCGATGCACCGGACAGAGTGGTCAGCGGAATGTCGTACAGGCTCATGCTCATCCTTGTGGAGTTGGGAGGTGACGGGCAAGAAAGTCTTCGGTACGGCGCCATGCGAGGGCGGAGGCGTCGGGGTGGTGGAACATCGGCAGCGGGTTGTCGAACGCGTGACCGGCGCCGTCGTACCGGTGGATCTCGGCAGCGCCCAGCATCGGGACGATCTCGTCGACGTCCAGGTAGGCGTCGGTGTTGCCGAAGTGGTGCAGGCTGGTCGCGGTCACCTTCGGCGCGAGCTCGCCGAGCTGCTTGAGCGCGGAGCCGTAGTAGCTCACGAGCACGTCCGGTGACGCCACGGCCGCGACGTTGTAGCCCAGCCCGCCACCGAAGCAGAAGCCGACCACTCCGGCGCCCTTGCCGCGCGCCTGCAGGTACTCCAGTGCGGCGACGGCGTCCTTGACGGCCTGGTCCCAGTCGAGGCGTCCGACGATGCCCATGGCGCGCTGCAGCAGGTCCGGCGAGGACTCGTCCAGCTCGGTGTCGTCGAGCCGCCAGTAGATCTCCGGCGCGATCACGTAGTACCCGAGGGCGCGCAGATCCGCCGCACGGTGCTTGATGTAGTCGGAGACCCCGAAGATCTCCTGCAGCAGCAGGACTCCGGGGGCCTCGCTATCGGCGGATCCCCACTCGTGGACTGGTATCAAACCTGAACCGGTATCGATCTCCAATGTCACACTGTGAAGCGTACGACCTCCGGAGTAACCGATCTGGGTGCGGGTGCCGGCATCCACAGCTTGGTCTCGGCGATCGCGTCGACGAGCAGCTTGTACAGCCGGTCGTCAGGGTCGGGCACACACGCCTGCGAGATGCCTTCGACCGCGCACGACACCGCCCGTGGAGCGGTCCGGCGGGCGAAGTCCGGCGTACCCCGGCGGGAGCGTGCCGTGAACGACCGGGCCCACTTCGTCGCCGACGGGACCGATCGCAGCACCGCCAGCGAGTCCGGCTCGATGTCGTCCGGCGGCCGCCCGTCGAGCTCGGCCAGCTGCTTCTCCCCCACCAGCAGCGCAACAGCCAGGATGTACTGGCGCTCCTGCGAGACGACCGGCAACGCCTGCTGGATGCAGCGTGCCGTGACCCTCGGTACGACGTGCGGGTCGTCAGGCGTCAGCCCGATCACCGAGGGGATCATCGGCGCCAGGCGGGACCGCCCGGCGTCCGTCGTACAGTCGTTGACGTCCCGCGCGACGCCGGCCAGCAGCGGATGCGTGCAGGCCGGATGGTCGGACCACGGCTCGCCGGCCAGGTAGGAGGCGAACTCCATGAAGCAGGCGCCCTTGCGTGGATTGCGGTGTTTCCCCCGGCTGAGGACCGGTACGGCCAGATCAAAATTGTTCATGGAACAACTCCAGTGACGCGGACCTTGATCACCCAGCATGCGCCCATTCGCGCCGCAAAGCCACGGGTAACGGCTTTGTGAGCCGACGCACAGGCGTGAGTACTTTGGCGGTTCTGTTACTCACGGGTAGCATCGAGGTAGCTTTCCCGACCCCCAGAGGAGGGCACTCGTGCCCCGTGAGATCCGCGATGTCGTGTTCGTCGACGGCGTTCGCACCCCGTTCGGCAAGGCCAAGGGCCAGTACGCCGAGACCCGCGCCGACGACTTGGTGATCAAGTGCATCCGGGAGCTGCTGCGGCGGAACCCGGAGCTCCCGCCGGAGCGAGTGGACGAGGTCGCGATCGCGGCCACCACCCAGATCGGCGACCAGGGCCTGACCATCGGCCGGACCGCGGCGCTGCTGGCCGGCCTGCCGAACACCACCCCCGGCTACGCCATCGACCGGATGTGTGCCGGTGCGATGACCGCCGTCACCACCACCGCGGCCGGTGTCGCGTTCGGTGCGTACGACGTGGTCATCGCCGGCGGGGTCGAGCACATGGGCCGCCACCCGATGGGCGAGGGCGTCGACCCGAACCCGCGGATCATCGCCGAGAAGCTGGTCGACACCTCCGCGCTGGTGATGGGGTCGACCGCGGAGAACCTGCACGACCGGTTCCCGGGCATCACCAAGGCGCGCGCCGACGCGTTCGCCGCAGCGTCGCAGGAGAAGGCCGCGAAGGCCTACGCCAACGACCTGATCCAGCCGGACCTGGTGCCGGTCGCGACCCGGTCGGCCGAGCAGGGCTGGGGCTACGCGTCCACCGACGAGCCGATGCGGCCGGGCACGACGGTCGAGGACCTCGCCGGGCTGAAGACCCCGTTCCGTGCGCACGGGCGGGTCACCGCGGGCAACTCGGCCGGGATCAACGACGGCGCGACCGCATGCGTGCTGACGTCCGCCGAGGCCGCCGAGGAGCTCGGGCTGACGCCGAAGATGAAGCTGGTCTCGTACGGCTTCGCCGGCGTCGAGCCCGAGGTGATGGGCGTCGGTCCGATCCCGGCGACCGAGAAGGCTCTGAAGCTGGCCGGGCTGACGATCGACGACATCCAGGCCTTCGAGGTCAACGAGGCGTTCGCCGTCCAGGTGATCGCGTTCCTGGAGCACTACGGCATCGCCGACGACGACCCGCGGGTCAACCCGTACGGCGGAGCGATCGCGTACGGGCACCCGCTGGCGTCGTCCGGGGTCCGGCTGATGAACCAGCTGGCCAAGCAGTTCGAGCAGCGCCCCGAGGTCCGCTACGGCCTCACCACCATGTGCGTCGGCCTCGGCATGGGCGGAACGGTCATCTGGGAGAACCCCAACTGGGAGGGTCAGAAGTGAGCCTGCAGGAATTGATCGACTCCGCGTCGGCGCTGTCGACCGACGAGGTCGTCACGCTCGCGCACTCCCGGGACGTCGTACTTCCGGGCAAGGCCGGCGTGATGGCGCTCATCACGCTGGACAACGGGCACGACCACACCAAGCCGAACACCTTCGGGCCCAAGGGTCTCGGGTCGCTGAACGAGGCTCTGGACGCGGCGCTGGCCCGCGATGAGATCGTCGCGATCGGTGTCACCGGCAAGCCGTTCATCCTGGCCGCGGGCGCCGACCTGACCGGCGTACCGAAGCTGACCGATCGGGAGCAGGCGCTGGCGCTCGGCAAGATCGGGCACGGTGTGATGCGGAAGCTGGTCGACGGTGGCAAGCCGTCGTTCGCGTTCGTCAACGGGGTGGCGCTCGGCGGTGGGCTCGAGGTCGCGCTGCACGCTTCCTACCGCACCGTCTCGGTCGCCGCGGGCATGCTCTCGACGCCCGAGGTCTTCCTCGGGCTGATCCCGGGCTGGGGCGGCAACTTCCTGCTGCCGAACCTGATCGGCGCGGACAACGCCGTCAAGGTCGTCGTCGAGAACGCCCTGAACCAGAACAAGATGCTCAGCGGGCCGGAGGCGGTGAAGTTCGGCATCGGCGACGTACTGCTGGACTCGGCGGACTTCCTGGAGCAGTCGCTGCTGTGGGCATCGAAGGTGCTGACGGGCTCCGTGGTGGTCGAGCGCGCTTCGATCGACCGTGGCGACGCGTGGGACGCGGCGGTTGCCCGGGGCAAGGCTTTTGCCGATCTCAAGGTCAGTGGGGCGGCGCCGGCGCCGTACCGGGCGCTCGAGCTGATCGCGGCGGCTCGCGACAACGATCGGGACCGTGGGTTCGCGGCCGAGGACGAGGCGCTGGCCGACCTGATCATGAGCGAGGAGCTGCGGAGCGGGCTCTACGCGTTCGACCTGGTGAACAAGCGAGCCAAGCGGCCGGCCGGGGCGCCGGACAAGTCGCTGGCGCGGCCGGTGACCAAGGTCGGTGTCGTCGGTGCGGGTCTGATGGCGGGTCAGCTGGCGTTGCTGTTCGCGCGGCGCCTCGAAGTACCGGTGGTGCTGACGGACCTGGACCAGGAGCGGGTGGACCGTGGCGTCGGGTACGTGCACGGTGAGATCGACAAGCTGCTCGCGAAGGGCCGGGTGCGCCCCGACAAGGCGAACCAGCTGAAGGCGCTCGTCACCGGGTCGGTGGACAGGGCAGTGTTCGCGGACGCCGACTTCGTGATCGAGGCCGTGTTCGAGGAGCTGCAGCTGAAGAAGACGATCTTCGCCGACCTGGAGAAGATCATCCGGCCGGACGCCGTGCTGGCGACCAACACCTCGTCGTTGTCGGTGACCGAGATGGCCGCGGACCTGGAGCACCCGGAACGGGTCCTCGGGTTCCACTTCTTCAACCCGGTCGCGGTGCTGCCGCTGCTGGAGATCATCCGGGCGGACAAGACCGACGACGCCTCGCTGGCGACCGCGTTCGCGGTCGGCAAGACGCTCAAGAAGTCGTGTGTGCTGGTGAAGGACGCGCCGGCGTTCGTGGTGAACCGGCTGCTGACGCGGTTCCTCGGCGAGGTCAGCGCGGCGGTGGACGAAGGTACGCCGATTCCCTTTGCCGACAAGGCGTTGTCGGCCTTGGGTCTGCCGATGCCGCCGTTCGTGCTGCTGCAACTGGTCGGCCTGCCGGTCGCGCTGCACGTCGCGGAGACGATGAACCGGGCCTATCCGGAGCGGTTCGCGGTCTCGGAGAACCTGGCGAAGGTTGTTGCCGCGGGCAAGAGTTCGTTCTACCTGTGGCCGGAGGGCAAGCCGGTCGTGGATCCGGAGGTCGAGGCGCTGGTGACGGTCGGCGACAAGCCGTCCACCGCCGACGAACTCCGCAACCGCGTGCTGACCGCGCTGGCCGAGGAAATCAAGATCATGCTCGACGAGGGCGTGGTCGCCGAAGCGCAGGACATCGACCTGTGCCTCCTCCTGGGCGCCGGCTGGCCCTTCCACCTGGGCGGCATCACCCCGTACCTCGACCGCACCGGCATCTCCGAAAAGATCAACGGCACCCGCTTCCTCCCCCGCGGCGTAGCCGGCCTCACCTGATCCGCTCGGCCGTCTGAGGGGTTGACCCCCGAGATGGCTGGTTGACACCTCGCATCCAGGGAGGACAACCGGCAACCTCAGGGGTCAACCCCTCAAACGATCCGGATCGCGTTTAGCCCTTGAACTTTTTGGCGGCGGCGACGATTTGGGCGGGGGTTTGGCCGGTGTCTTTCCTCAGGACGGACTCGCCGTGTTGGGACATGTCGGTGTAGAGGGCGGCCAGCTTCTTCTCGCCCAGTTTGTGGGCCAGGTATTCGACGATCCACCAGCTCGTGCCGTAGGCGCGGCCTGCGTCGGCGTCGAAGACGGATGGGTCGGGTAGTGCGGTCAGCTTCGGCAGGTACGCCGTCTTGACCTGCTTGCGGTACGGGTCGACGGACCAGTGCGGATCGTCCTCGATCGAGCGGCAGCGGACGTACTCCGCCATGCCTTCGACCATCCAGATCGGCGTGGCCATCCCAAGCGTCGACGTCGCCACATGCGTCATCTCGTGCACCAGCAGGTCCTTGTCGAGCCGCTTGCGCAACGCCGGGTTCACCACGATCCGGCTGCCGATCGGACGGCCGATCGGCTTGCCCAGCTGCTCCCCCTCGAACAGCGTCACGGCCTTCGCCGCGATCGTCCAGCCGTCCCCGGTGCCGGCGGTCCAGATCGTCGACATCACCCGGTCCTGCGGCATCGCGACGACCAGTACTGCGCCGTTCCACGGCTGGGCCCAGTGCTTGCGGACCGACTTCACCGCCTTCTCGGCGACCTGCGCGACCTTCGTACCGAGGCCGGCTTCCCGTTTGTCCACGACCACGACGACCGTCCCCCGCCGTACCACCTGGACCGCGTCGAAGTCCCACGGCTGGCGATGCCCCTCCTCGCTGAGGTTCTCGTCCGTCCCGGTGTCGTCGACCAGAATCCACGCACGGGCCCGCCGGACGAAGCTGTACCCGAGGTCGGTCTGCACCGGCTGCGGATCCAGCCCCACCAACTGGTACCGCATCATCACCCGCGTCGAGAACGTCGTCGGCCCGAACTTCGCCACCAGACCCGGCACCGGACGGAACGCGTCAGCAGTGAAGTACTTCAACGAGCTGAACCCGAACTTCCGCAGGTTCGCGAACAGGATCCGCTGACGCGCGACCAGGTCAGCCTGCTTCGGGTCGACCGGGGCCAGGAAGCCCTTCAGATCACCCTTGAGAACGGCAGCGGACCGTCGGGCCAGCACCGCGTCGATCGCCTGTTTGCGCGCCGCCTCCTGGGCGGCACTGAGCTCGCCCGGCGTCGGCGACGTTGCGGTTGCCTCCGCGGCGACCGCGCTGGTCCCGGGGGCTGCGTCACCGCTCCGGACCCGGACGGCGACGACCGTACCGGACGCCGCCAGCGCCAGCACGGCAACGCCTGCGAACAGGCGTTTCGGGTGGTTCATCGGTGGATCCCCCTCGGATGGTCGGCTGATCCTAGCCGACCATCCGAGGGGTCGGATCACGCCTTCTGCGCCTCGCCGGTCTTCTCCTCCAGACCGACCCGGCTGCGCTTGTAGCCGTACAGCGCGTAGACCGCGAACCCGAGCACCATCCAGATCGCGAACCGCAGCCACGTCTCCAGCGACAGGTTCAGCATCAGGTAGACGCAGATGATCGCGGCCAGGATCGGGATCACCGGGTTGCCCGGCACCGTGAACGACCGCTTGATGTCCGGCCGGCTCTTCCGCAGCAGCGGTACGGCGATCGACACCAGGGTGAACGCGGCCAGCGTGCCGATGTTCACCATCTCCTCCAGCTTCCCGATCGGGGTGACGCCGGCGATGATCGCGACGACCACTCCGATCCCGATGGTCAGGCGGTACGGCGTACCCCACTTGGGGTGCGTCTTGCCGAGCTGACGCGGCATCAGGTGGTCGCGGCTCATCGCGAACACGACCCGCGCCGCGCCGATCATCAGCGTCAGTACGACGGTGGTCAGACCGGCCACCGCACCCGCGGAGATCAACGTCGCGAAGCCGCCGCGGCCGACCGACCGGAACGCCTCCGCCAGCGCGGCCTCACCGCTGATGTCGGTGTACTTCACCATGCCGGTGATGACGATGCAGACCAGCACGTACAGCACGGTGCAGATCGCCAGCGAGCCGATGATGCCGCGGGGCAGGTCGCGCTGCGGGTTCTTCGCCTCTTCGGCCGTGGTGGCGACCACGTCGAACCCGATGAACGCGAAGAACACCAGCGATGCGCCGGACACCAGACCCATCACGCCGAACGTCGACGGGGTGAACCCGAACAGCGCCTGGAACAGCGGCGTGGTGATCGTGACGTCGCCGTTGGGGGCCGGCACGCTCGGCGGGATGAACGGCGACAGGTTCGAGCCCTTGATGTAGAACAGGCCGGCGATGATCACGAACAGGACCACGAACAGCTTGATCCCGACCAGCACCAGGTTGACCCGCAGCGACTCCTTGATACCGATCGTCGCCAGCGTCGCCAGCACCAGCACGAGCAGCATCGCCAGCACGTTCACATGGCTGTCCGGGCCGATCGACGACGGCCAGCCCAACCCGATCTGATCCAGGAACAACGCGGCGTACGTCGACCAGCCCTGCGACACGACGCTTGCCCCGAGCATCAGCTCGAGCAGCAGGTCCCAGCCGATGATCCAGGCGAAGATCTCGCCGAGGGAGAAGTACGAGAACGTGTACGCCGATCCCGACACCGGCACGGTGGACGAGAACTCGGCGTAGCACAACGCGGCCAGCGCACAGCAGAACGCGGCCAGCACGAACGACAGTGCGATGCCGGGGCCGGCGTACAGCTTGGCCGCACGCCCGGTCAGGGTGAAGATGCCGGCGCCGATGATGACGCCGATGCCGAAGACGGTCAGGTCGATGGCTGTGAGGCGTTTCTTGAGCTGGTACTCCGGCTCGTCCGTGTCGGCGATCGACTGCTCGATCGTCTTCTTCCGCACAAGACTCATCTGCGCCTCCTCGAGGTGGACGAAAACCCCTACGAGATTGCCCCTCTGACGCGATGAGGTCAATCCGCCACTCAGCGTTGTGGCGTGTATGTTGCCAGCGACGTCCACAAGGTGGCCTCGGTGAGGTCGGTGCGGTCCGTCAGGATCCGGTCCCGGGCGGCCTGGTCGGTGCCGTTCATCGCCATGTCCTCGTACAGGTCCTCGACCTTGTCGAGCCCGATCCGCTGCACGAGGAACCGGACCGCCAGCCAGCTGACGCCGTACACGTCGGCGGAGTTCTGGTAGAAGCCGGCGTCGCTCGGCAGCGAAGACAGCTGCGGCATCGCGTCGTCGATGACTTCCTGCTCCCACTTGGCGACCTCGGCGGGTCCGCTGATCGCCTCGATGCCGCGCCAGGACACGTACTCCGCGGAGCCTTCGGCCAGCCAGAGCGGCTCGTACCCACCCAGGTCGGCGGTCGCGACGTGGGTGATCTCGTGCGACAGCAGGATCTCGTCGACCCGGTCGCGCTCGGTCGGGTTGATCACGATGTACCCGCCGGCGACCGTGCCGTCCGCGGTGTCCTGACCGGGCAGCGAGGAGAACGTCGAACCGGTGCTCGCCGCGGACTCGATGTCCTCGTCGGCGAAGCGCGCATCGCGTACGTCGGTCTTGTCGAGCGCGATCACCAGCACCGAACCGCTCCACTTGCGCGGCCAGTACGCCGTCACCTCGTTGAGGCCCTCGGTCGCGGCGGCCGCGATCGCCCGGCCGCGCTTCGTGTCACCCTTCTCGACCACCACCAGTACCCGCGGCCCGCGCTGCACCTCGATGCGGCCCAGGTCCCAGGCCTCGCGGTGCGCGCCCGGCCCGAGGTCGGCGTCGAGGTCGTTGTCGTCGGTGAGCAGCCAGTGGCCGGCCCGGGAGATGAACGTGTAGCCGAGCTCGGTCGTCACCGGCGTGAGGTCGACCTTCGGGATCTGGTAGCGCATCAGCACCCGGACGAGGTACGTCGTACCGCCGTGTTCCCGCATCACCGCCGGGTTGAAGCGCTCCTCGGCCTGGCTGTACCCGACCTCGTCGAAGCCGATCTCTACCAGGTTCGCGAACAGGATCTTCTGGTCGGCGCGGAGCTTCTTGTTGGCCGGGTCCACGTCGGCGAGGAACAGCGCCTCGTTGCCGGTCTGCACGGCCTGCGCGCGGCGGAGCAGGATCGTGTCGATGGCGACCCGGCGCGCGGCGATCTGGGCGGCGACCCGGGACGGCTTGGTGGCCTTCGGCGGGGTCGGACTGACGGTCCGGATGGCCGTCGGGTGGTTGCGGGCGTCCTGCTCGCGTTCTTCAACGGTGTAGACGATGCCGCCCGACACCAGAGCCACTGCCAGGACAAGTCCCAGCCAGCGGCGAGGGCCGGTGGGCGGCCCGGAAACAGGCGTCGTTGCACTCACTTCGGGTGGTTCCCCTCCGAGTACCCGATGGTCGCAGCCGGGCTACCCTACTCGACCCACGCCGATTTATGCTGCCGCGGCAGCCTTCAGTGCGGCGAAAAGTCCGGCCTCGGTCATGCCGACGTGCTCGAGCATGATCCGGTCGCGTTCCTTCTGCGTCGAGCCGAGCGACGCCATCTCCCGGTACAGCGTGCCGACCTCGGTCGCCCCGAACCGCGTGAACAGGTAGTCGAGCGCCAGCCAGGACAACGGGTACGAGCTGTCGGCGTGGTCGAAGAACGTCGCGTCGACCGGCAGGCTCGTCGCCTTCGCGAGGTACTTCGTGCGGACGTCCTGCCGGTACTGCGGGATCGCGAGCTTCGTCTGGCCGGTCATCGGCAGGAACTCGACGTACGTCGCGGCGCCTTCCACCAGCCAGCGCGGAGCGTACGGGCCGTACGGCGCGGTGGCGACGTGCGTGAACTCGTGGGCCAGGGTGCGCGCGTCGACCTTGCTCCGGTTGAACGGGTTGATGACGACGTACGAGTCGGCCCGCTCCCCCGCGCCGGTGACCTCGCCGGGCAGCGTGCGGTACACCCAGGTCGCCATCGCGATGGCGTCCTCGGCGTTCATCGGCTGGGTGTAGTCGGCGCCGCGAACGATCTTGTCGTCGAGCGCGATCACCACGCCGGAGCCCTTCCAGCTGCCCGGCCAGCTCTCGCTGACGGCCTGCACGGCGCTGACGGACATCGTGACCAGCTTCGCCGCGAGCGCGTCCTGGCCCTGCTCGACGACCACGAGCACTCGCGGCGCCCGCTTCACCAGCACCGGGCCGGTGTCCCAAGCCTCTTGATGTGAGCCGCGCGGCAGCCGCTTGTCGAGGTCGGAGTCCGAGACCAGCATCCAGGTGCCGTTCGGACGCTGGGTGAACGTGTAGCCGAGCATCGCGCGAACCGGGACCAGATCGATGCCGCGGATCTGGTATGTCATCGCGACAGCGACCAGGTACGTCGACGGGCCGTCCCTCTGCACGATGCTGTCGTCGTACTGCTGGGCCAGCTGCTGGTAGGCCAGCTTCGCGAAGCCGAACTGGCGAAGGTTCGTGTACAGGGTCCGCTGACTCGCGACCAGCTTGGCGTTGGCGGGGTCTACGTCGGCGAGGAACGCCGTTTCGTTGCCGGCCAGCACTGCCTGCGCCCGGCGCTTCAGGACCACGTCGACGGCCGCGGTCCGGGCAGCCAGGTCCACGTTCGCGGCACTGGCGACGCCGTCCGCGGCGCCGTCGGCACGCTGGCTCGAACGATGCAGCGCGAGACCGCCCGCGACCGCGGCCGCGATCAGAGCCAGCGACAGCAGGACCGGCCAGACCCGCGACGACCGTCGTCGCGCGCGGCGGACCCGACTGTGCCGGCTGTGCCGTCCTGCCTCAGCCACGGTCCTGGTTCCTGGGTCCGTGAGTGGTGTCTTAGGCGTTGCCCGGGCGGTCGCCCGCCGGGTCTGGCTCGTTGAGGGCGTCGCCGTGGTGCTCCGACAATAGCTCGGTGATCTCGCGGGCCAGCTCCTGGCCGGTCAGCCCGATCTCCTGCAGTACGGCGGGACGCTTGGCGTGCTGGAGGAACCGCTGCGGGATGCCGAAGTCGCGGACCGGGGTGTCGATGCCCGCGTCCCGGACCGCCTGCGCGATCTGCGCGCCGCAGCCGCCCGCCCGGCCGTTGTCCTCGATCGTGGCGACCAGCTTGAAGTCCTCGGCCAGCTCGACGAGCTCGGCCGGCACCGGCTTCACCCAGCGCGGATCGACCACCGTCACACCGAAGCCGTGCGCCTCCAGGCGTTGCGCGACGTCCATCGCGGTGGCCGCCATCGCACCGATACCGACCAGCAGCACGTCGTCGCCGGACCGCTTCAGCACATCGATGCTGCCGACCTGGTCGATCGCGTCGATGTCCGGGAACACCTCGCCCTTGGCAAAGCGCACTACGGTCGGGGCGTCCTCCACCTCGACCGCTTCGTTCAGCAGCTGCTCCAAGCGGGTGCCGTCGCGCGGCGCAGCGAGGCGCAGGCCGGGAACGACCTGGAGGAGCGACATGTCCCACATGCCGTTGTGGCTCGGGCCGTCATCACCAGTGACCCCCGCGCGGTCGAGCACGAACGTGACGCCGCACTTGTGCAGCGCGACGTCCATCAGCACCTGGTCGAAGGCCCGGTTCAGGAACGTCGAGTACAGGCAGACGACCGGGTGCAGACCGCCCATCGCCAGGCCGGCTGCGCTGGTCACGGCGTGCTGCTCGGCGATGCCGACATCGAAGATCCGGTCCGGGAACTTGTTCGCGAACGGCGCCAGACCGGTCGGGTGCAGCATCGCGGCGGTGATCGCGACCACGTCCGGGCGGTCACTGCCGATCCGGACGATCTCGTCGGCGAACACGTCCGTCCAGCCGCGCGGCTTGTTCGCCGGGCGGATCTGGTGGAAGTTGTCCTCCTCGTCCTGCTCGGCGGCCGCGTAGCCGAAACCCTTCTTGGTGACCGCGTGCACGATCACCGGTCCACCGAACGCCTTCGCTCTGCGGAGCGCGTCCTCCATCGCCTCACGGTCGTGGCCGGCCACCGGTCCGACGTACTTGAGGCCGAGGTCCTCGAACATGCCCTGCGGGGCGAGCATGTCCTTGAGGCCCTTCTTGATCCCGTGCAGCACCTCGTACATCGGCGGGCCGACGTACGGCGTCCGGCCGAGGTTCTTCTTGATCAGGTCGAGGACCTTCTCGTACCGCGGGTTGGTGCGCAGGTTGGTCAGGTGCGTGGCCAGGCCGCCGACGGTGTCGCTGTACGACCGGCCGTTGTCGTTGACGATGATGATCAGCTTGAGGTCCTGGGCAGCAGCGATGTTGTTCAGCGCCTCCCAGGCCATGCCGCCGGTCAGACCGCCGTCACCGATCAGCGCGACGACGTGGCGATCCTCTTTGCGCAGCCGGTACGCCTTGGCGAGGCCGTCGGCGTACGACAGGGCGGTCGAGGCGTGGCTGTTCTCGATGATGTCGTGCTCGGACTCGGCATGGCTGGGATAGCCGGACAGGCCGCCCTGCTGACGGAGCGTGTCGAAACTCGGGGCCCGGCCGGTGACCAGCTTGTGCACGTAGGCCTGGTGGCCGACGTCGAAGACCAGGCGGTCGCGCGGTGAATCGAAGACGCGGTGCATCGCCAGGGTGATCTCGACCATCCCCAGGTTCGGGCCGAGGTGACCCCCGGTCCGGGACACGGTCTCGACCAGCACGTCCCGGATCTCCGCCGCGAGATCGGTGAGCTGCTGACCAGTCAGCTTCTTGAGGTCAGCCGGACCTCCTACCGCCTCCAGCACGCGCATCGAGCTCCTCCCGCAGGTCGTCCTCGAATGCTTGAGTCTATGCTCGCCTCGCCCGGAATCCGAACTCGGTCACGGGCTGCGGAGCGGGTCTTGGCCAATCTCACACTCCAAGACGCTTCCCGGGAGTCGCTGGTTCGAAGTGAGGTGCGTCTCACTTAGAGTAGCCAACGTGAAGACGCTGAGGACGTCGGTCATGGAGTCGACGTGGAGATGGTGAGGACTCTCTTTCTGAAGTACGACGGCCGGCCGCACCGGCTCGTCGAGGCCGTGCGCCTCGGCGAGGACGAACACGGCCTCTGGGTCGGCTCCGCCCCCGGCACCCGCGGCCAGCGCGCCGACGGCAGCTGGACAACCATCGACCACCATCGCGTGCGGCTCTTCCCCCGCGGGCAATGGTGGAGCGCCCTCTTCAACGACGAGCCACACCAAACGGCGATCTACTGCGACATCACCATGCCGGCCGAATTCGGCGTCGACTCGGTGACGCTGGTCGACCTCGACCTGGACATCCGCCTGCTCCGCGACGGGACCGTACGCGTCATGGACGAGGACGAGTTCCACGCCCACCAGGTCCACTACAACTACCCACCCCAGGTCATCGCCACCGCCCAAGCCACCTGCGACCACCTGGCCGCCACCATCACCACCACCGAACCCTTCACCACGGCGTACAAGCCGTACCTGGAACTCATCCGAGGTATGTAGACGGCCCTGATCACGCTCAGGTGCACTAGTCGGTCACCCGACACGTCCCGTTCGTCTGCGCGCTGTCCTGTCAAGGAGCGGCCTACAAGACAGCAACCGGCCCCCGTCGGCTAGGAGCCCCCCTGAGCCGACAAGGGCCGATCACGCGTGTCGGGTTTTCGTCCGGCACCACACCATGCTCGGTCGCATTACGCGACCGGTCCACTCCTCAGCGCAAAGTTGCACGAACCTGCAGACCGAGCGACTGGACCGACTGCACACCATGAACGCAAGAAAGTCGCCGTACTCGCGGGCCAACAAGGCCGTCGAAAATCGCTGAGGTCCAGACCGCCCTGGTCGGATCCTCGGTCGCCTCCCCCGCGATGACTCCGGACCGCAGCGGTCGCTGGGTGCAAGCTCACCGGCGCACCCTTCGGTCGATAGGTTGAGGGGTATGCGTGATGTTCGGGTGGTTTACCGGAAGTTTGACGAGAAGCTGCACTGGCATCAGTGGATGCGGTATTTGGGCGAGGACGAGTACGGGGTTTGGCTGGGGGCGCCGGCGGGGTCGGTGTCGCAGCGGGGGGATGAGCCGGAGGTTACGCAGGAGCAGGCGCATGTGCAGTTGTTTCCGCGGGACAAGTGGTTCACGGCGCTCTTCAACGACGAGCCGCGGTACACGGAGATCTATGCGGACATCACGACGCCGGTGGAGTTCTCGGACGATGTGGTGACGATGATCGATCTCGATCTGGACGTCATCAAGCGGCGGGACGGGACCGTGTTCATCGACGACGAGGACGAGTTCGCGGAGCACCAGGTGCAGTACGGGTATCCGGCGGACGTGATCGCGACCGCGCGCGAGACCTGCGACCGGCTGGTGCAGGCGGTGGCGACCGAGGAGCCGTTCCTCACCGTCTACAAGACGTACCTCGACAAGGTTCGTTAGGCGAACGCCCAGGCTGCCATCAGCGGGAGTTCCTGGCGCCAGAAGTCGTCGCCGTGGTTTCCGGGGCGCTCGGTGATGACTACGTCAGCTTTGGCGTCGCGGAGGGCGTCTGCCCAGCGGGTCGCGTTCTCCAGGAACCACGGTTCCTCCGTGCCGCCGACGAAGTACGCGCGTGGCAGCATGCTTCCCATGTCGCCGGGCGGCTGGTAGCCCCCGCCGGGCGACGCGCAGAAGATCGCGCCGTACACGTCCGGATGGCGGAGCCCGATCGCGAGCGCCAGTTCGGCGCTCGCCGACACACCGAACACCGCCGTACGCTCGGGCGGCAGCGCAAGGTCGAAGCGGGTCCGCGTCCACTCGCGGACATCCTCGACGAAGAACTTCTCGTGCGCCCCGAACCGCTCCGGCTCGAACCCCGGCGAATACTCGTGGATCCGCTCCATCTCGTCGTCCAGCCGGTGCGCCGCGACGATCATCGTGGGTGGCACGTCATCGGCCGCGTTGAGAAATTCGCCCCACTGCGAGATGAGTTGACCGTCGCCCGCGAACACGACCGCCTGGGGCCTCTGGTCGGGGACGTACGCCGTGACGTCGCGACCGCCGCCGTACTCGAAGGTTTCCGTGACAAGCATCGTCCTACCTCACCGAGTGGATCGTCAGGGTGCCGTTCTTGAGCATCATCACACCCGGGAGGGGGCCACGCTGGCCGGCGTACATGTCGGCGATCGGCGCGACGGTCAGGTACAAGGTCTGTCCCGCCGGGACGTCGACCGCGATCGCGGGCAGCTCGATCGTGCGCTGTACGCCGCGCGCCGGGTGCTTCTCGCGCAGCGGCATCGTGTTGTTCTGCACGATCCTCGCGGTCAACGGGCTCTTGCCCACGCTCAGCGCGAAGTACACCGCGGACTGCGGGATGACCGTGTAGACCTTGCCCGACAGCGTCGGCGTACCGGCGATCGTCAACGGCCCCTTGGCGATCGGCAGGTTCACCGGCAGACCCACTCCGGTCGGCGCGACGATCTTCCCGAGCTGATACCGCTTGTTGGGCGCGAGGTTCTGTTGCGTGAGGCAACGACCGCCAGCCGTCGACAGGTGATAGGTGCCGAAGCCGGTCAAGCCGGTCGGCTTGTGCAGCAGTTGGAGCTGCATGAAGCGGATCGAGAGGCTCGCGAAGTTCGGTGATCCGAGGGCGATCGAGCACGGGTCGCCGGCGGACGCATAGCCGGGCGGTACGACGCTGGGCAGCGTGTGGCCGCCGTTGTACCCGACGAAGATCGAGCGCGCCCGTGCTCGTGCCGTGAGCGCGTGGTCGAAGTTCGCCAGGCCCTGGTTCAGGTTGAACAGGTTGTCGGAGATGCCCTGACCGAAGAGAACCGGAAGGTCGAGCTTGCGGTCTTGTGCGACGTGCCATGCGGGCCCGTTGTGCGCGAAGAACGCATCGAGGTCGCGGCCGGCCTTCCCCGCCGGCCAGGCGCCGGTCGCGATCAGCGCCACGAACGCGGCCGACACGGCGGGCGGAAGATGCGTGCCGCCGCCCGCGAACAGGAGCGACAACCACATGGTCCGCGCGGCTTCCTGCGGCGCGAGGCTCTGCTTGAGGTCCCACCAGGTGATCTCCGGAGCCAGCGCGTCGAACCGGGTGCTGCCGCGATCGCGGAGCTCGGTGAACGCGCCGGCGAACTGGTACCCGCCGCCGTACGACCCGCCGATCGCGCCGATCAGCGGATCGCCCGGCCGTTGCTTCGTCACCCAGTCGAGTCCCGGGACCAGGTCGACGAGCTTCACGACGTCGCGGCCCTCGTAGTCCGGGTTCATCACGTGCGCGACGCCCGTACTCTCGCCGAAACTGCGCTGGTCGAAGCTCAGCACTCCGAACCCCGCGTCGAGCCAGTCCTTGAACGCGGCCGGGTCCTTGATCCGGCTCCCGCCCCACCCGTGGCTGTGGAAGATCAGCGGCACGGTGTGCTGCGCGGACGCGGTCGCCGGTTCGAAGAGCGAGTAGCAGATCCGTACGGGCGTCGTCGTACCGGGCTCTGGCACCGAGGCGACGCATCCGTTGGTCACTGTGTCCGATGCCGCGGCCGGAACCACCGGCGACAGCAACAGCGCAACCACACCCGCCAGAGCAAGCACACGACGACGCATCAGTCACTCCTCGTGATCTGCTGCTCACACGCTAGAGGACTATCTCGGCGGAGACCAGCGGCTGCACTCAGCCGAGGGCGAACCGGTGGGCGGAACCGCTCGTGCGCTGCGACACTGTGCGCGTGCATATCGCGATCGAGGTCGTAGCCCTCGTCGCTGTCGTCGCGGCCGGTGCCGCGCTGGCGCGGCGGATAGGGATCTCGGCTCCTCTGCTGCTGGTGGTCATCGGGATCGCCGTGTCGTACCTGCCGTTCATTCCCCGGATCGAGCTCGCGCCCGAAGTCGTCCTGGTCGGGTTCCTGCCGCCGCTGCTCTACTCGGCCGCGATCAAGACCAGCCTGGTCGACTTCACCAAGCACCGGCGGTCCATCGGGCTGCTGTCCGTCGGCCTGGTCGCGTTCACCGCACTCGGCGTCGGTCTGGTCGCGTGGTGGTTGCTCGGGGACGTCGCGGAGTCGATCGGCCAGAAGCCGTTGCCGTTCTGGGCCGCATTCGCGATCGGCGCCGTCGTCGCCCCGCCCGACGCGGTCGCCGCGACCGCGATCGCCAAACGGGTCGGGCTCCCCCGCCGGGTGGTCACGATCCTCGAGGGCGAGAGCCTGATGAACGACGCGACCGCGCTGGTCTGCCTGCGTACGGCGGTCGGCGCGGCGGTCGTGGCCCCGACCGTCCTGCACGTCAGCCTGGACTTCTTGCGCGCGGCCGGCGGCGGTGTGCTCATCGGCGTGGTGGTGGCAATCGTGCTGGCCAAGATCCGCCGCCGGTTCACCGATCCGGTCCTGGACACCACCCTCAGCCTGACCGCACCGTTCATCGCCTACATCGCGGCCGAGAACCACTACATGCAGGCGTCCGGCGTACTCTCGGTCGTCGTCACCGGGCTGCTGCTCGGGCACAAGGCGCCGATCATCCAGTCCGCCAAGTCGCGGATGTCGGAGCGGACGAACTGGCGGACGTTCCAGTTCCTGCTGGAGAACACGGTCTTCCTGCTGATCGGCCTGCAGACCCGGTGGATCCTCGACGACCTCACCGCGAGCCCGCTGCCGGCCTGGTTGATCGCGACGGCCACGATCGCGGTGTTCGTGGCGGTCGTGCTGCTGCGGCCGATCTGGATCATCCCGACGACGATGCTGTCCCGGCGGTTCCTGGGTCCGTCGCGCCCCGGACCCGTTTCGCGGGGTGCGCTCATCGTGGTGTCGTGGGCCGGGATGCGCGGCGTGGTCACGCTAGCGGCGGTCTTCACGCTGCCCGAGAACACGCCGCATCGCGAAGTACTCGTGTTCATCGCCCTGACCGTCACCGCGGGCACGCTGCTCGTCCAGGGATCGACACTGCCCTGGCTGGTACGGCGGTTGCGGCTGCCCGGACCGGATCCGGCGGAGGACGCGTTGCAGGAGGCCGCCGTACTGCAGGGCGCACACCGGGCCGCGATCGAGAAGCTCGAGGAGATCTCGACACCGTCCGATCCGCCGGCCGTGCTCGACGTACTGCGGCAGCGGGGCGAGGCGCGGGCGCAGGCCGCGTGGGAGCGGCTCGGGCGGCCGGAGACGGAGTACGAGACGCCGAGCGAGGCGTACCGGCGGTTGCGGATCGCGATGCTCGAGGCAGAACGCACGCACATCCTCAAGGTCCGCGACGCGGGACTGGTTGCGGACGAGGTGCTGCAGCGGGCGCAGAACGCGCTCGACATCGAGGAGTCGATCCTGGATCGCGACGAGGACGACGACGTCGGCGGCCGCTCGGAGGACCTGCGGCCGAAGCTGATGCCGGGCGGGGCGTGCGAGCACCTCGACGAGGCGCCGGCAGTGGTCGCGCCGAACACTCCGGAGGGCTGCGAGGAGTGCATGGCCGACGGCACCACCTGGGTGCACCTGCGGCTGTGCCTGGGATGCGGTCACGTCGGATGCTGCGACTCGTCCGAGATGAAGCACGCGAGCAAGCACAACGCCGACACGAAGCATCCGGTGATGCGCAGCTTCGAGCCGGGGGAGACGTGGCGCTGGTGCTTCGTCGACGAGAAGCTAGGTTGACGGCATGGCCGACTGCCTCTTCTGTTCCATCATCGCCGGTACGACGCCGGCACAGATCGTCCTGGACACGCCGGACGTCGTCGGGTTCCTCGACATCCGGCCGGTGTTCAAGGGCCACACTCTGATCGTGCCGCGCGCTCATGTGCCGACGATGGTCGAGATGTCCGACGAGGTGATGGTCCCGCTGTTCGGCGCCGCCCGGTCGGTTGCGGCCGCGGTGCGTACGGCGTTCGACGCGCAGGGTTCGTTCGTTGCCGTCAACAACGTTGTGTCGCAGTCCGTGCCGCACCTGCACGTCCACGTCGTACCGCGCACCAAGGGCGACGGGCTGCGCGGTTTCTTCTGGCCGCGCACGAAGTACGCCGACGAGACCGAGGCTTCGGAGTACGCCGGGAAGCTACGCGCTGCCCTGGGCGACTAGCGCGTACTCCACTTGGGCGAGTGGGTTGCCGCCGCCGAACGCCACCCGGACAGAGCGAGGGTGAGCTGGAGCGTTTGAGGGGTTGACCCCTCAGATTGCCGGTTCTGCTCCCTGCAGGCGAGGTGTCAACCGACCATCTCAGGGGTCAACCCCTGAGACGCCCCGCGGAGCACCGCCGCTGGGCTGCGCCGGGCTGCTTGCTGAGATGGTGGAGGGGTTTCCTCACTCACAGCGCATTTCCCTCCGGGTTCCTCCGCGGATCGTCTGAAGGACGACCTACCGGAACTCTGGGGAGGATTTTGTGCCGTTCTGGGGGGCGGGTAAAACCCTCCCCGTATCAAGGGTGGCCGTTGGGCGCTCGGATCGGCCGGCCGGACAACTTTATGGACGGAGCCTTAGCTCGTACTCCACCTGCGGGAGTGGGGTGCCGTCGCCGAAGTCTCGGGTCTGGGTGGCGCCGGTCTCGGTGAAGCCGACCTTTGTGTAGAACCGGCGTGACTGCGGGGTGTCTCGCAACGTCCACAGATGCACGCGGTCGAAGCCGTCGGCGGTCAGGTGGTTGAGGGTGGCTTGCATCAGGGCGGCGGAGACGCCGCTCCCCCAGCCGTCGGGGTGGGTGTAGAAGCTGTAGATCTCCGCGAACCCGGGGCGGGCCTCCGACGGCACCGACCACGACATCGCCAGCGGTCGCTCGGCGACGAACCCGAGCATGACCAGTCCCTCGCCACCCGCGAGCCGCGCATGCCAGCGGGTCTTACGACTCTCGATCCCCTCCTGGGCGACGGCCTCGGGAAACAGCGGCGCGTAGGCCGCTCCCCACGAGGCAGCGTGGATCTCCCCAACTGCCACGCCGTCGTCGGACGTCGCGCGACGAGCGGTGATCGAGCCACCCGGCCCGGGAGCGACTGTGTGGTTATCGGATGGGTCGGTCAAGGCGGTTCTCCAGGGTTGCGAGGGCTCCCTCGACGGCGGCGCGGACGGTGTGAGCAGGGTCGTCGGCCAGCGGCCGGATCGCGTCTGCGTGCTCGAACTCGCCCGCCGCGCCGACCGCCCGGACAGCCGCCGCCCGAACGCGCGGCAGCTCATGTTCGAGCATCGGCAGCAGTAGGTCGACGAGCTGACCGAGCTCGCGCTGCGCCGTGATCCGGGCAACGTGCTCCCGGACGCGCCACGCGGGATCGCCCGCCGCAATCATCAACGCATCAACCACGTCGTCGCGCCACACGTACAGCAACACCCGGGCCGCCCAGACCCGGATCCAGTAGTAGTTCACCGGATCAACCGGTGCCTTCCACCCACCCGGATTCTCCGAGCCAGTGATCGCGACCAGCTTCGGCAGCTCAGCGCCGTACGCCGCCTCGCCGGAGATCTCCCCGCTGAGGAACGCGACGCACCAGTCGATCACCACATCCTCGCCGTACTCCGCGCAGGCGGCACGAACGACGTCTCGCGGCGACGGTCTGTCGGTCATGGAGTCAGTAAACCGTGCCCCACCGACAGTTCTAGTGCTGCTTGGCCCACTCGGCGCGGTAGTCGTAGCCGTCCTGGCCGGGCGACTCCCAGCGCACGCGCACCGAGCCGCCCGGCGGCAGCGAACGGAAACCCTCGGCCACGATCACCGAGAAGTGCGTCCAGCAGCCGCCGGGGGTGCTGGGGCAGTCAACGACGCCCCAGCCCTCCTCGTCGTTCCAGAACCTGACGACACCATCGTCTTCGCCGGTACGACGCTCCACCCGTCAGCCGCCGTCAGCCCGCGATGAGCGAACGCAGCACGTACTGCAGGATGCCGCCGTTGCGGTAGTAGTCGGCCTCGCCCGGGGTGTCGATCCGGACGACCGCGTCGAACTCCTTCTGCGAACCGTCCACGCCCGTCACCGTCACGTGCACGGTACTCGGGATCGAGCCGTCGTTCAGCGCGGTGACACCGCTGATGTCGAAGGTCTCCTCGCCGGTCAGGCCGAGCGACTCCGCGTTCTCACCCTCCGGGTACTGCAGCGGGAGCACGCCCATGCCGATCAGGTTCGACCGGTGGATGCGCTCGAACGACTCCGTGATGACAGCCTTCGCGCCGAGCAGCGCCGTACCCTTGGCGGCCCAGTCCCGCGACGAACCCGAGCCGTACTCCTTGCCTGCCAGGATCACCAGCGGCGTGCCGGCTTCGGCGTACGACTGGGCGGCCTCGTAGATGCTCGTGACGGGCGCGTCGGACTTGGTGAAGTCGCGGGTGAAGCCGCCCTCGGTGCCCGGTGCGATCTGGTTGCGCAGCCGGATGTTCGCGAACGTGCCGCGGATCATCACCTCGTGGTTGCCGCGGCGCGACCCGTACGAGTTGAAGTCCTTGCGCTCGACGCCGTGGTCGGCCAGGTACTGACCCGCCGGGCTGTCCGCCTTGATCGAGCCGGCCGGGGAGATGTGGTCGGTGGTGACCGAGTCGCCCAGCTTGGCCAGCACGCGGGCACCGGCGATGTCGGTGACCGGCGACGGGTCCTTCGCCATGCCGTCGAAGTACGGAGGCTTGCGCACGTACGTCGACTCGGCGTCCCAGGCGAACGTCTTGCCCTCGGGCGTCGGCAGCGACTGCCAGCGCTCGTCACCGGCGAAGACATCCGCGTAGTCCTTGGTGAACATCTCCTTGCTGATCGAGCTCGCGATCACCCGCTCGACGTCTTCCGCGGCCGGCCAGATGTCCTTCAGGAACACGTCGTTCCCGTCGGTGTCCTTGCCCAGGGCATCGGTCTCGAAGTCGAAGTCCATCGTCCCGGCCAGCGCGTACGCGATCACCAGCGGCGGGCTCGCCAGGTAGTTCATCTTCACGTCCGGGTTGATCCGGCCCTCGAAGTTCCGGTTGCCGGACAGCACGGAGACGACGGCCAGGTCGGCCTCCTGCACACCTGCCGAGACCGGCTCGGGCAACGGCCCCGAGTTGCCGATGCACGTCGTACACCCGTAGCCGACCAGCTGGAAACCGAGCTTGTCCAGGTACGGCGTGACGCCGGCCTTCTCGTAGTAGTCCGTGACGACCTTCGAGCCCGGCGCCAGCGACGTCTTCACCCAGGGCTTGCTCGACAGGCCCTTGTCGACCGCGTTCTTCGCGAGCAGCGCGGCGGCCATCATCACCGACGGGTTCGAGGTGTTGGTGCAGGAGGTGATGCTCGCGATCACGACGTGGCCGTGGTCGAGCTCGACCTCCTGGCCGCCCATGGAGATCGTGGTCTTCTTCGACGGACGGCCCGGACCACCATGCGGGGTGTGCGGCTCGTCGTTCACGTCGCCGTGCCCGTTCGGCGCGTCGCTGGCCGGGAAGCTCCCGGTCTCCGACGGGTCGACGTCCAGCTCCTCGGTCGCGTAGTCGGTCAGCGCGCCGCGGAAGGCCTCCTTGGCCTCGGTCAGCGCGACCCGGTCCTGCGGCCGCTTCGGGCCGGCGATCGACGGCACGACGGTCGACAGGTCCAGCTCGAGGTACTCCGAGAACCGCGGCTCGACCGACTGGTCGTGCCACAGGCCCTGCTCCTTGGCGTACGCCTCGACCAGCGCGACATCCTGGTCGCTGCGGCCGGTCAGCCGCAGGTACTCCAGGGTGACGTCGTCGATCGGGAAGATCGCGCAGGTCGAGCCGAACTCCGGGCTCATGTTGCCGATCGTGGCGCGGTTCGCCAGCGGCACAGCCGCGACACCCTCGCCGTAGAACTCGACGAACTTGCCGACCACGCCGTGCTTGCGCAGCAGCTGGGTGATGGTGAGGACGACGTCGGTCGCGGTCGCGCCGGCCGGGACCGAGCCGGTCAGCTTGAAGCCGACGACCTTCGGGATCAGCATCGACACCGGCTGGCCGAGCATGGCCGCCTCGGCCTCGATACCGCCGACGCCCCAACCGAGCACGCCGAGGCCGTTCACCATCGTGGTGTGGCTGTCGGTGCCGACACAGGTGTCGGGGTACGCGACGCCGTCACGGACCATGACGGTGCGCGCGAGGTGCTCGATGTTGACCTGGTGCACGATGCCGGTGCCCGGCGGGACGACCTTGAAGTCGTCGAACGCGGTCTGGCCCCAGCGGAGGAACTGGTACCGCTCGCCGTTGCGCTGGTACTCGAACTCGACGTTACGCTCGAACGCGTCCGCGCGACCGAAGACGTCGGTGATGACCGAGTGGTCGATGACCAGCTCGGCCGGCGCCAGCGGGTTGATCTTGGTCGGGTCACCGCCGAGCTCGCCGACCGCCTCGCGCATCGTGGCCAGGTCGACCACGCACGGGACGCCGGTGAAGTCCTGCATGATCACCCGGGCCGGGGTGAACTGGATCTCGGTGTCGGGGGCCGCGTTCGCGTCCCAGCTGCCGAGCTTGGTGATGTGCTCGGCGGTGATGTTCGCGCCGTCCTCGGTGCGCAGCAGGTTCTCCAGCAGGACCTTCAAGGAGTACGGCAGCGTGTCCGCACCCTCGATACCCGCCAACCTGAAGATCTCGTACGACTGCCCGTTGACCTCGAGTGCACCCTTGGCACCGAAGCTGTCGACGCTCGCCATCAACCCGCTCCTCTGTCAGTCCTTGTTCGCTCAGGCCCATCCTGCCCAGCGCGCCGCCCGGCCGCGAGGTCAGGTCCCCCTAACCTCGCGCCAAAACTCTCTCGACATCAAGATACACGACATCGAGCCAACGCCGTACGGCACAGCCCCGAACCGGGGCCGTGAACAGGAACTGGTGGCGTGCCACAGGAAATAACCTGTCTCAGCCCACCAAGCACTGTCCAAGGCCCCGGCTCCTGGTCAGATCAGGAGACGTGTGGGAGGACTTCGGCGGCGATGAGATCGAGGTGGCCAAGGTCTTGGAGGTCCATGATCTGGACGTACTGGCGTTGGGAGCCGATGGCGGCGTACTGGCTGATGCGGTCGACCACCTCGGCCGGCGTGCCGGCGATGGCGTTGGCCTTGAGGTCGTCGACGTTGCGGCCGATTGCGTCGGCGCGCTGCTTGACCTGGGCGTCATCCTTGCCGACGACAACGGTGTGGGCGGTGGACAGGTTGAGTGTCTTCGGGTCCCGGCTCTCCGTCTCGCATGCGGCGCGGACGCGCTTGAAGAGGACCTCGGTCTCCTCGACACTGCGGAAGCCGGCGTTGAACTCGGCGGCGTACTTCGCGGCCAGGGCCGGCGTACGCTTCTTGCCCGCGCCGCCGACGATGACCGGCGGATGCGGCTGCTGCACCGGCTTCGGCAGCGCCGGCGAATTCGTGAGCTGGTAGTGCTCGCCCTGGAAGTTGTACTTCTCCCCCAGCGGCGTGTCCCACAGTCCGGTGATCAGTTCGAGCTGCTCGGACAGGAGGTCGAAGCGGCCGGGGGTGTCGGGGAAGTCGAGGCCGTACGCCTGGTGCTCCGCTTCGTACCAGCCGGCGCCGAGACCGAGCTCGGCCCGGCCGCCGCTCATCTGGTCGACCTGCGCGACCGAGATCGCGAGCACCCCCGGGTTGCGGTACGTCGCTGAGCTGACCAGCGTGCCGAGCTTGATCCGCTTGGTCTCGCGGGCCAGGCCGGCCAGCGTGATCCAGGCATCGGTCGGGCCCGGGAGGCCGTCGCCGTCGCCCATCACGAGGTAGTGGTCGGAGCGGAAGAACGCGTCGAACCCGTTCTCCTCCGTCTTGCGGGCGACCGCCAGGAGGTCGTCGTACGAGGCGCCTTGCTGCGGTTCGGTGAAGATCCTGAGAAGCATGGCGCAACGCTATCTTGCGCTGGTGTACAGCTTCTCCAGGTACGACGGCTGCCATTCGGGGCCGCGGCTGTACAGGCGGCGTACCAGCCCGTTCACGTCGAGACGGGGCTCGACCGGGTTGTCCCACCAGTCGGGCACCTGGTCGTACCAGCGGTCGATCCGCAGCGTCCGGCCGGCCGCGTCGATCCGCGCGAACAACCAGCCGCCCAGATCGCCCTGCTGCTCCGTCAGCCACAGATCGCCGAGCAGCCCGCTGAGCTTGTCGGCGGCGTACTCCGGGTCGTCCACGTCCGGCGGCTCGAGATCGAACCGGTACGACGGGGCGCTCGGGTCCAGCACCTGCACCTGAATCGTGAACCCCGACGGCACGATCGCCGTCCGGGCCCGGCACCACGCCCGCAACGCCAGCACCGCCTCCGACTCCACCGGCCGCGGCCGCGGCCGCTCCGACTCGGCCCGCATGGCCTCCTCGAGAGACCCCGGCTCCGGCACAACCCGAGGCGGCCCCCCACCAACCAACCCCAACCCAGGAATAGACATCCGCCCTACAGCCGCAACCCCATCCGCCTCCGACTCCCGGCGATCCAGCTCGCCGTGATCCAGCTCCGCGTGATCCAGCTCAGCCCCGCCGGACCGCCCGGTGCCGTTGACGCGCCCAACCCCATTAGCCCCCGGAGCCGACTCCACACCACCTACGAAGCCCGACGACTCCACACCACCCGCAGCAGCCGCGCCGCCCGCGCCGTCCGCATCGTGTCTGCGGTTCGCTTGGTGACCCCACTCGGCGTCGTCGGCCAACTGATGGGTGCGTTCGGCGTCCGGCGACAACGCATTACCGAAACCAACCGCCTGCATCTCCCCGGTCGGCTCGGCGTCCTCGACAACCGGCACAACACCGGTAGGCCAGTCATCCTCGGGGTCACCGACGTCAGCCCGCCCGTCCGCACCTACCCCTTGCGAGGCAGCTTCGGATGGGACGGCGGCGTCTTCGGACGCGCGAACCGGGCCACCGGGCATCTGCGCCTGGGCGTCCGGCGTCTGCGTCTGGGCGTCGGCGTAGATGTCCCAGCCGCCCTCGAGACGTGCCACCTGCGCCGGCCCGCGGGCCGAGTCGGTCTCCGGGTTCGGGTGCTGCGCAGCCCACGGTTGCGGGGCCGATCCGGGAGCCAACTGGTGCTCCGGGTCCGGGTGCTGCGCGGCCCATGGTTGGGGGGCCGGGTGGTTCTCCGGGGTTGGGAGTGGGTCGGGTTCGGGGTCTGGTTGCGGCTGTGGTTCGGGGTCCGGGAGTGGCTCGGGCTCGGGTTCGGGCTCCGGGTCGGGGAACGGCCCGGGCTGCGGTTCGGGCTCCGGCTGAGGTTCTGGGTCGGGGAATGGCCCGGGCAACGGCTCCGGTCCCGGGAAGGGATCGGGATTCGGCGTCGGCTCCGGACCTGGGAACGGCTCAGGACGAGGCTCTGGACCCGGGAACGGCTCGGGGTGCGGTGTGGGGCCTGGGATCGGCTCTGGGGCTGGGCCCGGGAAGGGTTCGCGGCCGGGTTGGGGTGTGGGCTCCGGGCTTGGCTGCGGACCGGGGTGTGGCTCGGGGCCGGGCCCCGGGCGCGGGGTCGGCTCGGGGTGTGGCGGGGTGGGCTCGGGCCAGGGGGCGGGGTGGGGTTCTGGTTGGGGCCAGGGTTCTGGGTGGGGTTGAGGTTGCGGCCAGGGTTGAGGGTCTACTTGAGCTTTAGCTTCAGCAGATCGGTTCCGGAGGTCGCGGTCCGACGCGGGTTCGCCGTACCTCTCATCCTCGTCGTCATCGATCCACTGCCCGCCGAACCGCCCGTGCGCCTGCCCGAACTCAGCTTCGGCCTGCGCCGAGTCGTCCTCCGAGGCGTCTGCCCAGCCGTGGTCAGAAGCCTGTCCCCAGCCTTGCCCGGAGTCCTGTGCCGAGTCCTGTGCCGAGTCCCGTGCCGAGGTCCGGTCCGAGGCTTGCGCCGAGGAAGGTCGTACCGAGGCGTCGTCCGAGGCGCGGTCGAGAGTCTGTGCCCAGCCTTGTTCGGAGGCTTGTGCTGGGGACGGGTCGGGGGTTTGGGCGGGGCGGGTGAGTGCGTCGGGTGTCTGCGCGAGCGGAGGCTGTTCGACTACTGCGGGGATTTCGGCGGTCTGGTCGTCTGCGTCCAGATCGCCGGACACGTTGCCGGACAGGTCGTGCGGGGCGGGGCTGGGGTTCGCCTGGTGCGGGGCAGCGTCCGCTGGCGCGCCGGGGGCGGCGTCGTACCCACCGGTCGGGTTGGGGGCCTCGCGGTACGGCGCGGGCTGATCGGCGTACCTGAGCTGGTCGGTCGATCCGTCACCGGAGTACTCGCCTGCGGCGGGTTGGTCCGCTGGGTACTGCGGGGCGGGCTGGTGGGGGGATGGCTCGGGGTGGGCGACTGGGGCGAATGGGGAGGGGCCGGTGAAGGAGGCCGGCTCTTCCTCGTCCTCGGTTGCAGCAGCTGGGTCCAGCACTGCGGCGATCTCAGCGGTGGGTGCGTCGTCGTCTTCGGCGGACGGCGCAGGCGCGAACGGCGAATCGGGCGGCGCTGCCTCCGGTGAAGTACTCGGGGCGAACGGCGAACTGGCCGGCGCACCGTCCGGGGAGCCAGTCGCGGTGGGCGGGGAGGCAGGCAGGGCCGAGTCCGGTCGGGTCGGCGCGAACGGCGAGTCGATCGGGGCGGTGTCTGGGTGCGAGGTTGGCGCGAACGGGGAGTTTGCGGGGGCGGTGTCTGCAGGGCGCGTGGTTGGCGGCTGAGCGGGTGCGCCGGTGTGCGCCGTTGGGCCGGGCTGACCACCCGAGTGGGCGGCCGCGCCCGACTGAGCGGGTGCGCCTGGCTGGCCGGCGTCGGGGCTTGTGCCGGGTTGGGCGGATGGGTCTTCTACCCATTGGCCGTTGATCCAGGCGGGGCCGGTCCAGGCGGGGGTGCCGGTGGTGTCTTCGGCGAAGGGGTTGTACTCGCTGGTGGGTTCCTGGTTGGACCAGGAGGGTTGTTCGGCGGTTTCCCAGTCCTGCTCGTCGGGTGCGGGGGCCGCGGCGGCGGGGGCGTCGGCGAAGAGGCTGTTGTAGAAGTCGTCGCCTTCGTACTGGCCGCCGCCTACGCGGGGCGGCTCGGCCGACGGGAGGTTCGGGTTGTACGTCGGCTGAGGCAGACCGGCGCCGTCCATGTTGTCGGGCAGGTACGTCCCCGGGCCGGGGCCGGCCGGACCGGGCGAGGGCTCGACGAGAGGCACGGAGCCGGTGTCGTGTTTGCGTCGCCGGAGCCACCCCTGCTTCTTGCCCGTCACGCCGTACTCCGACTGGGCGGCGGCCTCGTCGTGAGCCGGGTCATCGTACGGCGGGTCATCGATCGGCTGGCCCGTGAATGGGCTGATGCCGGGCGGAACGACGTACGACTCCTCGTCGTCTGCCGAGAACGCCGAGGACGCCGGCGGGGCGGAGGGGGGCGACGAGGACGAGGGCCGACTGTCCGGAGCTCCGATCACGACATCCTCAACGACCGACACCTCGGCCGTGTCAGGGTCGTCGGCGAAACTTGCCGGTACTGCAAAGTTTCGGGTGAAGTCCTCCGCCGCGACGACCCCGGCCGCAATGTCGGGTTGCAGCGGTGATCGCGGGTCGATCCGGAAGGGCGAGAAGAACGCCGCCAGCGCCTCGGCGCTGATCCCCTGACCGAGCGCGGTCCGGATGAGTTCGACGCCGTACGGGCGTAGCTCGTCGAGTCCGCCGAGATAGTCGGCCCACTCCGCGACCCACTCGATCATCTCGTCGGCGGCGGCCTCGTCCGAGGTGATCCAGCCGCCGATCGGGGCGAATCCGTCGTCGACCGGCTGCCACGGGTCGCCCGGGTACGACGCGCGCGCCCACGTCCCGTTGAACGCGCCGTACACGAATCCGAGCTCGCCGGCCGTCTGCCGCTGCCGCACTTCCGGCTGGCCGATCCAGTCCGGCGACCCGGCCAGCAGATCGGCGCCGGCGGTCGCGCTGTGCTGGGTGTGGAACCCCCAGAGCACCACACGTCCGTCGCCGAGCCGTGTCAGCCGCAGCACAGAGGCGGTCTCGTCCTGGTGGTGGTATCCGTCGGCGTCGGCGTACCACCGCCGGTCGAAGCCCGTGGCATGCGCGACCGCCGCGAGTGCGGTCCAGCGGGACCGCAACTCCTCAGGGTCGTCCAGGTCAACGAGCGGCATCAGGTCTCCAGCGCATTGGAATCCAGCCCCAGACGCTACCCGAGGGTTCCCCCACTCACCAGTTCACTATCCACGGGCTCGAGGATGGCGACGCACTCGATGTGGTGGGTCATGCCGAAGAGATCGAAGGCGCGCAGCGAGGCGATCCCGTATCCGAGACGCGCGAACGTCTTCAGGTCCCGCGCCAGCGCCGCCGGGTCGCACGCGACGTACGCCACCCGCCGTGGCCCGAGGGCCGCGACCCGCCGTACGACGTCCTTGCCGGCGCCTGTCCGCGGTGGATCGAGGACCACGAGGTCCACACGCTCCAGACCCTGCCCGGCCGCAGCGTTCAACACCCGGTCGACGTCGCCGTTCTCCAGCGTCACGTTCTTCAGGTCGTGCAGGTTCCGCCGGGCGTTCCGGACTGCGTCCTTGTCCCCCTCGATGGCCAGCACGGCACATCCGGCCTCGGCCAGGAACGCAGCGAACAGCCCCACACCGGAGTACAGGTCCAGCGCGGTCTCCCCCGCTGCAGGCTCCAGACCACTCAGTACGGCGTCCAGCAGCGTCTCCGGCGCCGCCGGGTGCACCTGCCAGAACCCATCGGCCTCCACCAGGAACCGTCGCTCCCGCACGACCTCGACCAGCCGCTCACCAGGCTCTTGGTCGGTCTGTACAGCGGTCTTGCCCTCGGACGACACGACGGCCTGCACAGACGACACGCCGGGCCACCGCGAGGACAGCACGTCCGGAGTCCCCGGATGGGCGATCAGGCACCGGTCGATCGGCACCAGGTCGTGGGAGCGGTGCGCGTACATCCCGGGCCGCTCGTCCACGACGGCGTACCGCATGCGGGTCCGCCAGCCGAGCCCGTCGTCGCCCGGCGACTCCATCACGACGGTCCGCTCGATACCGCCGATCCGCCGGAGGGTGTCCGACACCACGGTCGCCTTCAGCCGGCGCTGCTCGACGATGTTGGCGTGCTGGAAGTCACAGCCACCACACAGGCCGGGTCCGGCATACGGGCACGGCGGCTCGATCCGCTGCGGGGACGGCGTCAGCACCGAGACGGCGTCCGCACGCAGGTACTTGGCGGTCTGCTCCGTGATCCGGGCGTGCACCAGCTCCCCCGGCAGCGCATGCCGGACGAACACCACCTGTCCCTCGTGCCGGGCGACGCAGTGACCCCCGTGCGCGACTGGCCCTACCTCCAGCTCGACTACCGCCCCAACCAGACTGTTGTTCTCGTCTGTCACCGATCTCCTGACGCCTTGCGGGCACCGCGCCGTACCTGGCCGGCTACCCGTTCCACCCGGTCCTGCCGCTCCTCCGCCCCCTGCGACGAGAGCAACTGATAAGGAACCGACGTAACCATCACACCAGGTGTGAACAAGAGCCGCCCCTTGAGCCGGAGTGCGCTCTGGTTGTGGAGGATGTGTTCCCACCAGTGCCCGACGACGTACTCCGGGATGTAGACCATCACCACGTCCCGCGGCGACTGCCGCCGGATGTCCTGGACGTACTGCAGGATCGGCCGGGTGATCTCCCGGTACGGCGAGGCCAGTCGCTTCAGCGGGATCGGGATGCCGCGAGCGTCCCAGTCGGCCTGCAGTGCGTCCGCCTCGTCCCGGTCGACATCGACGGTGACCGCCTCGAGCGTCGACGGCCGGGCGGCCTTGGCGAAGGCCAGCGCCCGCAGGGTCGGCTTGTGCAACTTCGAGATCAGCACGATCGAGTGCACCCGGGACGGCAGCATCAGCGGCTCCTCGCCTTCCGCGGACATCTGCTTGCGGACCGTGTCGTAGTGCCGGTGGATGCCCTTCATCAGCAGGAACAGCCCGGCCATGGCGAGGATCGCGATGTACGCGCCGTGGGTGAACTTGGTCAGCAGCACGATGATCAGCACGATGCCGGTCATCGTCAGGCCGATCGCGTTGATCACCCGCGAGCGGTACATCTGCCGCCGCTTGGCGCCGTCGGTCTCGGTCTTCAGGTGCCTGGTCCAGTGCCGGATCATGCCGAACTGGCTGAGCGTGAAGCTGACGAACACACCGACGATGTAGAGCTGGATCAGCTTGGTCACCTGGGCGTCGAACGCGATGATCAGGCCGACCGCGCAGAGCGCCAGCAGCACGATGCCGTTGCTGTACGCGAGCCGATCGCCGCGAGTGTGCAGCTGGCGGGGAAGGTAGCCGTCCCGGGCCAGGATCGACGCCAGTACCGGGAACCCGTTGAACGCGGTGTTCGCGGCCAGCACCAGGATCAGCATGGTCGCGCCGATGACCAGGTAGAAGGCCGGCTGGAAGTTCGAGAACACCGAGTCGCCGATCTGGCCGATCACGGTCTTCTGGGTGTAGCCGTCGCCGACCGGCTGCCCGTTGCGATACAGCTGGGTGGCGGGATCCTCGGCGTACCGGAGTCTGATCTTGCTGGCCAGGAACAGGATGCTCATCAGCATCGTCACCGCGATCGTGCCGAGCAGCAGCAGCGTGGTCGCGGCGTTCTTGCTCTTCGGCTTGCGGAAGGCCGGTACGCCGTTGCTGATCGCCTCGACCCCGGTCAGCGCCGCACACCCGGACGAGAACGCCCGCGCCAGCAGGAAGACCGCGGCCAGTCCGGTGAAGACCTCGTGGCCCGACTCGGCATGGACCTCGAAGTCCGCGCTCTCCGCCATCGGCAGGTTGCCGGCGCTGAGCCGGATCAGGCCCCAGATCGCCATCCCGATGATCGAGAACATGAAGATGTACGTCGGGACCGCGAACACCGCCCCGGACTCACGGACCCCGCGCAGGTTCATCGCGGTCAGCACCAGCACCAGGCCGACCGCCAGCGGTACCTCGTGCCCTTCCAGGAACGGCAGCGCCGACTTGGCGTTCTGCACGCCGGAGGAGATCGACACCGCGACGGTCAGCACGTAGTCGACCATCAGCGCGCTGGCCACGGTCAGCCCGGCCGTCGGGCCGATGTTCACCGTCGCGACCTCGTAGTCACCGCCGCCGGACGGGTACGCGTGCACGTTCTGCCGGTACGACGCCACCACGACAAGCATCACGAACGCGACCAGCAGGCCGATCTTCCAGGAGAAGCTGTACGCCGCCAGTCCGGCGATCGACAGCGTCAGGAAGACCTCGTCGGGGGCGTACGCGACCGACGACAGCGCGTCGCTCGCAAACACCGGGAGGGCGATGCGCTTCGGCAGCAGGGTCTCGCCCAGCTGGGTGCTGCGCAGTTTGCGACCGAGCAGCAGCCGTTTGCCGATGTCGCCTAGAGCGGGAGTCACACCGGTGATGTTAGAGGCACCCTCAGGTCGGTGTAGCGTCTATCCCTGCCGAACCGAGCCAGCGGCCCCAGGTTGGGGCAAGGAGTGATCACTCAGTGCACGTCGTCATCATGGGCTGCGGCCGCGTCGGGTCGATGCTCGCGCGTGGCCTGGAGAGACGCGGCCACACGGTCGCGATCATCGACCAGTCGGCCGACGCCTTCCGGCGGCTCAGCCCCAACTTCACCGGCCGGACCATCGTCGGGATGGGCTTCGACCGGGAAGTGCTGATCGAGGCCGGTACCGAGGACGCCGAGGCGTTCGCCGCGGTCTCCAACGGCGACAACTCGAACATCCTGGCCGCCCGGGTGGCCCGCGAGACGTTCGGCATCTCCAACGTGGTGGCCCGGATCTACGACCCCGGACGCGCCGAGGTGTACCAGCGGCTCGGCATCCCCACGGTCGGCACGGTCCGCTGGACGGTCGATCAGATGATGCGCCGGCTGCTGCCGGAGGGCTCCGAGCCGGAGTGGCGGGATCCGTCCGGCACGGTCCGGCTGGCCGAGGTGCATGTGCACGCGGACTGGATCGGCCGGCTCGCGTTCGACATCGAGAGGGCCACCGGTGCCCGGGTCGCGTTCCTGACCCGGCTCGGCGAGGGAATGCTGCCCCGGCCGGACACGGTCATCCAGGAGGGTGACCTGGTCCATGTCGTGATGCCGGAGCGGGACGCCGCAGCGATCGAGTCCCAGCTCGGCACGAAGCCTGAGGAGCTGTGATGCGGGTAGCCATCGCCGGTGCCGGGAACGTCGGTCGTTCGATCGCCGCCGAGCTGCTGGAGAACGGCCACGAAGTACTGCTGATCGACAAGGACCCGCGGGCGATCAAGGCCGAGTCGGTGCCGCGCGCCGAGTGGCTGCTGGCCGACGCGTGCGAGCTGTCCTCGCTGGAGGAGGCCGCCCTGCAGCGTTGCCAGGTGGCGATCGCCAGCACCGGCGACGACAAGGTCAACCTGGTCGTCTCGCTGCTCGCCAAGACCGAGTTCGGCGTCCCGCGAACCGTTGCCCGGGTCAACCATCCGCGCAACGAGTGGATGTTCAACGAGGCCTGGGGTGTGGACGTCTCGGTGTCGACACCGCGGATCATGTCCGCGCTGGTCGAGGAAGCGGTGTCGGTCGGCGACCTGGTCCGCCTGTTCACCTTCCGCCAGGGCGACGCCAACCTGGTCGAACTGACCCTGCCCGAAGACTCCCCGATGATCGGCCAGCGCGTCGGCGACATCGACTGGCCGCTCGACACCGCCCTGGTCGTCATCCTCCGCGAAGGCCGAGTACTACGACCGGACCCGGAAGGCACGCTGGAACTGAACGACGAGCTCCTCTTCGTCGCAGCCGACGAAACCGAGGAGCAGCTCGAGGACATGCTCTCCCCCCACCACCGCAAGTCGGAGTAGCTATCCCAATTTGCCTGGCAGACCAACCAAGTTGGTGGGTCTGCCAGGCAAATGCGTAGGGCCTCGGGCGGCGGGTACTACTTCTTGTTGCCGCGCAGCAGATGCGTGATGTGGTCGCGGGCCTCGTCCCACTTCTCGGCGGGAAGCGAGCCGCGCAGTACGGCGTACGCGAGCCAGATCGCCAGTGCATAGAACGGCAGCCCCAGCCCGATCTTCGCGATCCCCAGCGCGTTCAGGCTGCCGGTGAAGTACAGCGGCACCTGCACGATCAGCCGGATCGCAAACAGACCCACAAACACCAGCGTCGCCCGCGAGAACCCCTTCAGCATCGCGGGATCCCGGCGCCACGCCGTGCCGGTCTGCGTGATCACGCCGTACAGCACGCCGAACAACGGCCACCGGATCAGCACAGTGATCAGATACAGAGCGCCGTACCCGAGGTTGGTCAGCAACCCAGGGACATAGAAGTCCTTCGCATTCCCGGTGCGGTTCGCGACCCAGGCCGAGATCAGTACGCCGATGAAGCCGCCGGCGATGTTGCGCAACTGCTGGCGGCGGACCAGGCGCACCACCGCGAGCACCGCGGCGATACCGACCGCAATGATGAGCGAGAGCTGCAGCTTGTGATCGGTGACGGCGTACGCGACCAGGAACGCGATCCACGGCAGGCCGATGTCGAGCAGCGCGCCCCAACCACCGAGCGCGTGGAAGAAGTCCTTGTCGGTCGACTTCGCCGGTTTCGCGGGCTCGTCGGCCGGCGGCTCGGTGGCCGCTGCTTCGAGCTCGGGCTTCAGGATCTCGACCAGCTTCTCGTTGAGGTCCTCGTCGAGCTGGTCGCGGCGCGACGTCGGCTCAGCCATGAGCAGCCTGGGGGCGCAGCTCGTAGCGCGGGTTGAACATCACCCGGTCGCCGTCGACGACGCCGATCCGGCCGGAAGCGATCAGCTCCGAGCCGGCGTGGATGCCACCGATCTTGCGCCGGCCGAGCCAGATCAGCTTGACCGTGCCGGTGCCGTCGTACAACTCACCCTCCAGTGCTGGTACGCCGCCGCGCGGGCTGAACGTGATCGTGCGCAACGTGCCGTACAGCGTGACTAGTTCCCGGTCGTGACAGCCGGTGATGGAACGCGCGCCACAGTCCTGCGCGAAGTCCTGGAGGACCTCCGCGTCCTGCTGATCGCGGTCCCCGGCCAAGCCCTGGAAAGCACGCTTCCACAGCCCCGCGGGTTTGCTGCTACCCATGTCGTCGAGTGTAGTCCGCTTACGCTTCTTCGGTCGGGCTCGGCTGGGCACCCGGCGGAAGCCGCAACGGGAGTGACTCACGGACCGCCATCGGCTCGTCACCGCGGACGACGATCACGTTGCGGAACGTCTCTTCCATCGGCAGCGCGGCGTCCGCCTCGACCGCGGCACGGCCCAGCACGGTTCCGCGGAGCAGCCAGCGCGGGCCGTCCACACCGATGACGCGAGAGGTCTGGCTGAACATCTGACCCTCCGGGTCCTCGACCGGGAGGACCAGCACGAGCTCGGTCCCGAACGGGCCGTCGGTCTCGGTGGCCGTACCGCCCATCCGGCTGGCCTCGGCGGCGACCTCACGCCGGACCTCGTCCCAGATGCCGCTCGACCGCGGCGCCGCGAAGGCGCGCAGCTCGAGGGCGGAGTCTTCCAGCATCAGCAGGACCGCCTGCACAACGCCGCTCTGCTCGTCGACCTGAAGGCCGAACTCCATCCCGTCCAGGCCGGTGACGAGCAGCGCGCCCAGGTCGACCCGCCCTTCGTCTTCCAGCGCCTCGGCGTCGACCTCGGTCGAATCGAACGGACCCTCGGCACGGACATCGACCGGACCGGTCTCATCGGTCGCAGCGTCGGTCCCGGTCGTCTCGGGATCGTCGTTCTTGCCCTTGCGGCGGAAGATCACTGCTGTTGCCTACTTCCTTGGTTTGAGTACGGCCGCCGTAGTCTCGCGCATCCGTCAGGTCAACGGGTGCACTTGCTCAGCGTGTCACATCGCCGAAACCGCCGGTCGACCCGTGCCCCTGTTCACCGCGTGCGGAGCCGGGCAATGAGGTCACCTCGACGAACCGGGCCTTCTCCACCTGCTGGATGACGAGCTGGGCGATCCGGTCGCCACGGCGCACCGTCACCTCGGTGTGCGGGTCGAGGTTGATCAGGCAGACCTTGATCTCGCCGCGGTAGCCGGCGTCGACGGTGCCGGGCGCGTTGACGATCGAGACGCCGTGCTTCGCGGCCAGCCCGGAGCGCGGGTGCACGAAGGCGGCGTACCCGTCCTGCAGGGCGATCGCGATCCCGGTGCCGACCAGGCCGCGCTCCCCCGGCTTCAGGGTGAGGTCGGCGGCCGCTACCAGGTCGGCGCCGGCGTCGCCGGGATGCGCGTACGACGGGAGCGGGAGTTCGGGGTCGATGCGCTGGATGAGTACCTCGGTCACGAGAGGCGACCCTATCGAGCGCTCCGCGACGGGCTCGTGCCAGGCTGGGTCTGTGGGTAGCTATCGCGAGAGTCTGCGCGTGCCGGTGTCGTGGTGGATCATCGCCGCCGCCGCCGTGATCACGCTGTTCGTCATCACCGCGGTGCCGGTCAACACGCTCGCCGGCGCAATCGTCGGCGGGCTCGCGGCGGTGCTGCTGGTGACGTTGTTCATCCGGTACGGCGGCGCGCGGGTCGAGGTCGACGACCGGCATCTGCGGGCCGGACGGGCCGAGATCGACCGGACGTACCTCGGCACGGTCGAGGCGCTGACCGGTGACGATGCACGGCAGGCGTTCGGGCGCGACTGCGACCCGAAGGCCTACCTGGTGCTGCGTAGCTACCTGCCCGGCGCCGTGCGGGTGCAGATCACCGACCCGGGCGACCCCGCGCCGTACTGGCTGATCGCCACGCGGCACCCGGATCGGTTGGCTGCCGCGCTGAGCGGGCACAGCGTGGGAAGATCCTGACTGTCAGCAGTCGCGTTAGGAGTGTGTGCAGTGGTCGGAGCGAAGATCGGCTGGAAGCTGGTGCAGGCCGCATTCACGATCGTGCTGGGCCTGGCCGCGAGCAAGGCGGTCGGCGCGGCCTGGAAGCTCGGGCGCGGTGGCGAGCCGCCCAAGGACGGTGACGGTGGGTACGCCGAGGTGGTCATCTGGGCGGCCGCGAGTGGAGCGGCGGCGGCCGTGGCCAAGCTGTTCGCGGAGCGGCAGGCGGCGGCGTACTACCTGAAGTCGACGGGTCACCCGCCGCCCGGCTGGACGCAGGACGCCACTGCGCGCCTCGTCAGGGGCACCGATACCGGCCTGGTGAAGAAGGTCTAGCCAGGCCTCGAGACACAACTGCGGGACCGTCCCACCGAGGTGGGAACGGTCCCGTTGCTGTTAGGACGAAGAAGGGCGCTGGTGTCAGGCTGCGCAGTCGCGGCAGATCAGCTGCCCGTTCTTCGTTTCGGCGAGCTGGCTGCGGTGGTGAACCAGGAAGCAGCTCGAACAGGTGAACTCGTCGGCCTGGCGTGGGAGGACCCGGACCGCCAACTCTTCGTGACTCAGGTCCGCGCCGGGCAGCTCGAAGCTCTCCGCGGCCTCGGCCTCGTCCTCGTCGACCTTGCCGGAGTTCTTGTCGTGACGGCGAGTCTTCAGTTCCTCGATCGACTCTTCGGAAGCGTCCTCGTCCGTCTTGCGCGGGGCGTCGTAATCAGTCGCCATGGTGTTCCCTGCCCTCTTCGTACCCGTGGTGTTGCCTGCTGAGCCCTTGAACGGGTAGAGCGGCCGAGAAATTCCGCGTCGGCGCACCGCGCTGAATCTTCGTCCCCCGAAACCCTTGACAGCCAGGCCGGGATCGGCAATCACCTCTCCCGAGGACGGGATTGTGCCCTATAAACCGCCCGGATGCACGACTGGGTCCATGCTGTGACCCGCGTGTCGCAACAAATGTCAGGACCGAACATCAGAATGCTCGTTATTGCGCGATACTGCGCAGAAACGAGCACTCCCTGGCGTTTACGCGCGCAAGGGGTTCGCCGCGGCCAGCAGGTCGTGGAACGGCGAGAACAGCGCCGGACTCGCCGCGATCGACATCTCCGGCGACACCGAGGCGCCGTTCAGCCCGCCGACCGTCGCCCCGGCCTCGGCCGCGATCAAGGCGCCGGCGCCGTAGTCCCACGGGTTCAGGCCGCGTTCGTACACCACGTCCAGCCGGCCGCAGGCGACGTAGCACAGGTCGATCGCCCCGACCCCGATCCGGCGGATGTCCCGGACCTTGGTGATCAGGTGCTGGATCACCTCGGCCTGCACCTGCCGCCGCGCCGGGTCGTACCCGAAGCCGGTCCCGACCAGGGCCTGGCTCAGGTCGGTGGCACCCGACACCTGGATCGGCTTGCCGTCCGCGAACGCGCCACCACCCCTCGTCGCGGTGAAGATCTCGCCCTTCGGCGCGTCGACGACCACGCCGGCGACGGTCTCCCCGGCGTACTCGACCGCGATCGAGACGGCGTACGTCGGGAGGTCGTACAGATAGTTGACGGTGCCGTCGATCGGGTCGACCACCCAGCGCACCCCGCTGGTGCCGACCACGTCGTCGCCCTCCTCGCCCAGGAACGAGTCGTCCGGGCGGGCCTTCAGGACCCGGGCCCGGATCAGTTCCTCGGACTCGCGGTCGACGGCGGTGACCACGTCGGTGATGGTGCTCTTGGTCTCGGCGACCGTGATCGTGCCGCGGCGGCGTTCGACGATCAGCCCCGCCGCCTCTTCCGCCACCTCCACGGCCAGCTTCAGCAGATCCTGCGGGCTCTCTGAGGAGGTCATACAGCTTCCTTCTGACGAGTAGGTCGGCGAAGCGGTGGGCAACAGTCGTGGCGGCAGTCGTCCCAGGCCGGGCCGAGCTTGCCGACGCAGGGCCGGGCCGGCTGCTCGCCGCGCTCGGCGGCGGCGCGCTCGACGACCAGGTCGCGGAGCATCGTGACGAACTTCTTGTCCGTGCCCGGGGTCGCGGCCCGCGCCATCGGCAGGCCGAGCTTCTCGGCCGTCTTCGCGGCCTCGGTGTCGAGGTCGTAGATGACCTCCATGTGGTCACTCACGAACCCGATCGGCACGACGGCCACCCCCGGCACGCCCTCGGCGGCCAGCACCTCCAGGTTGTCGTTGACGTCGGGCTCGAGCCACGGCACCTGCGGCGGCCCGGACCGCGAGCAGTAGACGAGGTCGGTCCGCCGGGTCTGCCCGGTACGCCGCTCCAGCTCGGCCGTGATCTCCGCGGCGACGTCCAGGTGCCAGTCGACGTACCCGTTGCCGTCGGGTCCGCTGGTCGCGTTCATCGCGGTCGGGATCGAGTGCGTCACGTACGCGATCGCGCTGCCCTCGGGCAGCCGGCTCAACGCCTCGGCGGTCGACTCGACGAACGATCCGACGAAGCCGGGGTGGTTCGCGTAGTGCCGGAGCTTGTCGATCTGCGGCGCGTCCGGGATCTCCCGGGCGGCGTCCTCGAGGTTCTCCCGGTACTGGCGGCAGCCGGAGTACGACGGGTAGGCGGACGTGACGATCACCACCGCACGGCGTACCCCGTCGGCGACCATCTCGCGCATCGTGTCGGTCAGGTACGGCGCCCAGTTGCGGTTGCCCCAGTAGATGGGCAGATCCAGGCCGATCTCGTCGAACGACTCCCGCAGCGCCTTCAGCAGGTCGCGGTTCTGGTCGTTGATCGGGCTCTTGCCGCCGAACCCGTAGTAGTGCTCCCCGACCTCCTTCAGCCGCTCGTCCGGGATCCCCCGGCCGCGGGTCACGTTCTGGAGGAACGGCAGGACGTCATCGGGCTTCTCGGGACCGCCGAAGGAGAGCAACAGGACGGCGTCGTACGGAACTGCAGCAGGCGACTGGGGCAACGGCATATTCCAAGCTTCTCAGACGACTGAAGGTTAAGGTGTTCCCGGTCTCTCATGCTCAAGCCTTACGTTCATCTCATGCGCCGTCCCGGTGCCGGCGCCTTCTTCGCCGCCGGGATCCTCGGGCGTATGCCGATCTCGATGATCGGCCTGGGCATCGTCATCCTGATCGCCCGCGAGAGCGGCTCGTACGGCCTGGCCGGCGCGGTCTCCGGTGTCGCCGTCATCGCCGGCGCGTTGACCGGACCGGTCCAGGGCCGGCTGGTGGACCGCTTCGGCCAGCGGACGCTGATCCTGGTCGGTTCGGTCATCTGCACGGTCGCACTCGGCGGCCTGCTCGTCGCGGTGCGTGCCGACGCGCCCACCTGGGTCCTGTACGCGTTGTCGTTCGTTGCCGGTGGCACCCGTCCGCAGGTCGGCTCATTCGTCCGCGCCCGGTGGACCCACCTGCTCGGGCGGGGCCGTGCGCTACAGACGGCGTTTGCGTTGGAGGCGGTCGGCGACGAGGTGGTCTTCATCGTCGGTCCGGTCCTGGTCACCACGCTGGCGACGCAGTGGAGTCCGTACGCCGCGTTGACTGCCGCCGGCGTACTCGGCCTGGCCGGTGGCATCTGGCTGGCCACACTGCGCGCCTCCGACCCGCCAGGACGGGGAAAGTCGGACGGGACCGAGCGGGCGCCACTCCCCTGGCTGTCGATCATGCTGCTCAGCCTGATCGGTCTCGGCCTGGGCGCGACCCTAGGTGGCACCGAGGTGATCACAGTGGCGTTCACAACAGAGAAGGGACAGGCGGGGCTGGCCGGCGTCGTACTCGCCGTCTGGGCGTTCGGCAGCCTCTTGGCCGGGCTCTGGTACGGCTCGGTGCACTGGCGTGCTCCGGTCGAGCGCCGACTGCTGATCGGCACGATCGCACTCGCCGTCACGCTCGCACCGCTCCCCTGGGTCAACAGCGTGCTGATGCTCGGTGTGGTGCTGTTCTGCTGCGGCATGACGATCGCTCCGACGATGGTCGCGGTCACTGCCTGCGTTGAGGAGTGGGTGCCGCCGGAGCGGCTGACGGAGGCGATCACCTGGACCGTCACCGGCATCCTGCTCGGCGTTGCACCGGGCAACGCGGCCGCCGGGCACGCGGTCGACGTCTGGGGTCCGTCCGACGCCTATTGGGTCCCCTTCGGCGTGGGCATCGCGTGCGCGATCGTCGCCGCCGTCTCGATCACCTTCGCGCGCCCCAAGGAGCGGTTCGCCCACAATTAGGCTTGTATCTCCGGTAAGGGGAGATGTGAGGGTGTTGGGCATGGACCACTCGATCGGTGCGGTGGCGCGGCTCGCCGGTGTGTCGGTGAAGACCGTGCGCCACTACTCCGACCTCGGGCTGCTGGCGTCACGCCGTACAACGGCCGGCCATCGGCGGTACGGCGACGACGCCGTCGTACGACTGCGCCTGATCCGGACACTGCGCGCCCTGGGCCTGGATCTGCCGACGATCCGCGCGGTGCTGCACGACGAGCGGACGCTCGCCGAGGTTGCGGGGACGCACGCGGAGGCGCTGGCAATCCAGATCCGCACCCTGCGGCGGCAGCACGCCCTGCTCACGGTCCTCGCCCATCACCCTCACAACCCGGAGGACCTGGAACTCATGCACGACCTCACCGAACAGTCCGAGCAGGATCGCCGCGCGTTGATCGCGGACTTCCTCAGCACGACGCTCGGCCACGACGCCGAGCCGGCAGTCCGGCAGAACCTCACGCCGGTCCTCCCCTCCGATGCCGATCCAGCACAGCTCGAGGCTTGGCTGGAGTTGGCTGCGCTCGTGACCCAGGAGGACTTCCGTACGTCGGTACGTCGGCTGGTAGCGGGCTACCGGGTCCTTGCCGGGGACGATCCGCTGCGGGCGGACCCGGAGTTGCGCGCGCAGTTGATCGACTTGCGCCGTACCGCCGATCCACGCTGGCACCGCTACAACGAGTTGGTTGCCGTGGTCAACGGATGGGCGCCGCCGTCACGGGTTGCGGGGTAGCGGCGCGTTCCAGCCGCGGCGGATCGCGAGCAGGCGGATTCCGAAGCAGGTGACCGCGGCGGCGATCGGGACCCAGAGCGCGTGGTACTCCAGCGCCGCCGCGATGACCACGATGCCGGCGCCGAGGAGCGCCGGCGTGGCGTAGATCTCGGAGCGGAGCACGACCGGGACGCGGCCGCTGAGGACGTCGCGGAGTACGCCGCCGCCGATGCCGGAGAGTGTGCCCAGCAGTGCGGCCGAGATCGGGGACAGGCCGAACTCGATCGCCTTCAGCGCACCGGTGACGCAGAACAGCGCGAGACCGGCCGCGTCGAAGATGTTCACCAGCCGCTCGAGCCGGCCGATCCCCGGGTGCAGAAAGAACGTCAGCAGGCCGGCCACGACCGGGACGACCAGATAACGCCAGTCACGGAGTGCGGCCGGCGGGGTCTGACCGATCAGCACGTCGCGGATGAACCCGCCGCCGAGACCGGTGACGAGCGCGAGCACCTGGATCCCGAACACGTCCAGCTTCTTCCGTACGCCGACCAGCGCGCCGGTGATCCCGAACACGAAGATCCCCACCAGGTCGAGCACATGCAACACCATGGTTCCGAACGCTAAACCACGGGCGCCTCGCTTCGGCCGCATCTATCGTTCCTGGACATGAGTCGTTTCTCCGAGGTGCGCCCGCCGGACGTCGACTACTCCGCCACGTCCCTCCGCCCGGCCTGGAGCTCACTGCCCAGCTCGCTGCACGATGCCCTGGCCGTTGCCCTCGGCATCCAGATCACTGCGGTGTCCGCACCGGTCAGCTCAGGTTTCACCGGAGGCTTCGCGGCCCGGGCTCGGTTGTCCGACGGCCGGGAAGTGTTCATCAAGGCGGCCCCTGACGCCGGCCACGCCTACGGGGCCTACCAGCGCGAGGCCGAGGTCGTCCCTCAGCTTCCGAAGCCCGTGCGCGCTCCGGCGATCATCGCCACGGCCTCCGCCTCCGCTGAAGGAGGGCGGTGGTTCGCGGTGGTATCGGAATGGGTCCCCGCACGGATGCCCGGGGCGCCATGGACGGATGCGGACTTCGCGGTGGTGACAGCTGCCTGTGAGGAGATGGCGGACGCGCTGTGTCCCAGCCCGTTGAGCGGGTTGCGGGTTTTCGCCGACCTCGTCGGCGACGACATCATTGTGCCGGCCCAGATCATCGCCGGTGAACGTCCGCTGCCTGCGGGGCTGCAGGAGTGGGTGCCGCGGGTGTTGCCGGAGGTGGCCGAGCTGGCAGCTGCTGGGCCGCAGGTGCTGACCGGTGACACTGCGATGCACTCCGACCTGCGACCCGACAACATCCTCATCGACGGCGACGGCGCCTGCTGGGTGGTGGACTGGAACTGGCTGACGCTCGGACCGCGCTGGGTGGACTGGGTCGGCCTGCTGCCCCTGGCGCAGCACCACGGCATCGACACCTTTGCGGCAGTCCAGGACAACCCGCTGACGGCCGACGTACCCAGGGACGACATCGACGTCCTCATCGCAGTCATCGCTGCGTACATGATGAAGAACGCCGACTCTCCACCCCCACCCGGATGTACGCCGGCTCTCCGCGAACATCAGCGGCTGTCCGCGTGGACGTTCCTCGACTGGCTCGCCGTACGGCGTGGGTGGTGAGCCTTTACTGTTGAAGCATGAGCAAAGGGCCGGCGACGCGATTCAAGGTCGAGGTGCTCGATGGTGAGCGGACGTCGCGGCGGGAGGACGTCGTCACCACCGAGGAGCCGCTGGAGCTGCGGCTGGAGTGGCCAGGGCGGCCGCCCGAACCGTTGGTCGTCACGATGCGCACCCCTGGTTCCGACTTCGAGCTGGCCGCGGGTTTCTGCCTCGGCGAAGGTTTCGCGGTCCGCCCGGACGCGATCCGCACCGTTGCCTACTGCACCGACGTCGCGCTGACCCGCGAGCAGCAGTTCAACACCGTCACGGTCACCTTCGACGGTCCCCCGGACCGCGAACCACCCCAGCGGTACGGCGTCACGTCGGCCGCGTGCGGTGTCTGTGGCCAGCAGAGCCTCGACGAGCTCGCCGACCGCGAGTACGACCCGGTGGACCCGGTCGAGGTCCCGGTCGACGTCGTACGGCGCCTGCCCGATCTGCTCCGCGAGGGCCAGAAGACGTTCGAACGCACCGGTGGTCTGCACGCGGCCGGCCTCTTCACCGCCGACGGCCGCAAGATCGTGGTGAAGGAGGACGTCGGCCGCCACAACGCCGTCGACAAGGTCGTCGGCTGGACCGTCCTCAACCACCACAGCCGCAAGGGCCTCGTCCTCGCCGTCAGCGGCCGGGCCGGCTACGAAATCGTCCAGAAAGCCGTCGCCGCCGGCATCGGCATGATCGTCGCCGTCAGCGCCCCCTCGAGCCTCGCCGTCGACCTCGCCCGCCAGTCCAACCTCACCCTCACCGGCTTCACCCGCGGCGACCGCTGCGTCGTCTACTCAGCCCCCGAGCGGATCACGCGTCCAGCTTGAGGAAGGTGGCTTTGGGGACGTATTCGTAGCGGTCGGGCATGCAGGTGAGGATGATGATCTGGCCGTGGTCGCCGGCTCGGCCGAGGAGGGCGCCCATGTCGCGGAGGCGGGCCTTGTCGGACCAGCCGAGGGCGTCGTCGAAGATCACCGGAACGCTGCCTTCGCCGGTGCTGACCAGGTGGCTGATCGCCAGCCGGGTGATGATCGCCAGCTGCTCCTGCGCACCCGTGGACAGCGCCTCGACCCGCAGCCGTACGCCGTCGAGCTCGCGCTCGGCCACCGCCAGGTCGTCGTCCAGCCAGACCCGGAACGACGGCCCGTAAACGCTGCGTCCCAGCGACTCGATCCGGGTCTGCAGCGGCTCGGAGTACTTCGTCTGTGCCTCGGCCCGATGCCGGCTCAGCGTCTCGTACACGCGACGCGCTGCCTCCGCCCGGCGCTGCAGGCCGTCGTGCTCCGCGCGTACTGCGGCCAGCTCCAAGTCGGCCACATCGCGCCGGGTCGCGAGCCCGTCCCGCCCGGACTGCTCCAGCCGGCCCTCCGTCGTACGCAAGGCATCGCGCAACGTGTCCCGCTCACCCTGCAGCCGGGTCGCGACCGCCAACGCGTGCGTCAGCTCCCCCGCGACCTGATCCGCTCCGGCCTCGTCGGCCTGCTCCTGTACGACGGTCAGCTCCTCGAGCACCGCCTCGACCTCAGCCGTCGCCTCGGTCTCGGCCGCGGCCACGCCCTCGTCGTCGAGCACCACCCGCGCCGCTTCGAGCGCCTCGACCGCGGACGCCAACCGCTCCCCCGCGAGCTCGGACCGGGCCCGCGCGTTCTGCGCCTCGGACCGATCCTCGTCGGCCGCCTTCCGTGCCTGCGCCGCCGCGAACTCCGCGTCCGCCAGCAACCGCTCCGCCTCGGCCAACCCGTCCCGCGCCTCCTCGAGCGCGCGCTGCGCGCCGGCGAGGTCGCCCTCCTCCGGCTCCGGTACGTCGAAGTCGTCGAACAGCGTGTCGTGCGGTGACACGAACTCCTCGAACAACGACATCTGCCCCGGAACGCCTTCGACCGCGGCCTTACCCGCTTCCTCGGCCTCGTCGTCAGGACCCAGCCGCGCGGTCAGTACGGCGATCCGCTCGCCCGGATCGCCGCCGGTCGTCAGCGACTTCTCGGTCCGGCGGGCTTCGTTCAGCTCGGCGGTCGCGGTGTCCGCCTTCCGCAGCAGCTCCCGCGCGGCGGCGACATCCTTCACGCCGGCCTTCTTCAGCAGGTCCTTCTCCCGCCGTACGGCGTCGTCGACCCGCGAGCGCAACGTCGCCGCTTCACCGCCCGCCCGCACGGTCACCTCGAGCTGCCCCGGTACGCCGATCACCAGCTCACCCGACACGAGCACCTCGGCCGCCTCGTCGAAGCCCAGCTCCGACGGCACGTCGCCGTCCAGGCCGGTCCCCGACAATTCCACCGGCTCCGCGCCAAGTCGCCGTACCGACACCTCGGGTACGCCGGCCGCGAGTGCCGCGCGGGCCTCGACCACTGCCGCCCGGGCGTCCTCCAGCGCCGCGACGATCGCGTCGTCGACCTTGATCCGGTCCAGGATCGTCCCGGCTGCCGCGATCCGCACGCGGACGTCGACCAGCTCGGTCTGCTGCCCCAGCAACCGATCGAGCTCGGCGCGATCCATCAGGTCCGAGACCCGCCGCTCGGCCGCCTGCACGTCGGTACGGCGCAGGTCCTTGAGCTCGACGACCTCGGCCAGCGCCGCTTCCGCCGCCTGCACCATCTCGGCCGCGGTCTTGGCGACCAGGTCGGCATCGGCGCGCTTCGTCGCCAGCTCGGCCTCGAACTTGGTGAACCGCTCGACCTCGTCCAGGAGCCGCTCGCGGTCGAGCCTGGTCCGGGTGTGGTTCTCCAACCGGGCCCGCGCAGTCTCCGCCCGGGAGCGGACCGAGTCGCGGCGGAGCAGGATCTCGTCGGTCGCCTTCTTGCGCTCGCGTAGCTCCTCGACCGACTTCAGGTGATCGCTCAACCTGGTGTCGACGTCGGAGAGGTCGAGGTTGAGTCGCTCGGCCCGCCGGATGTCGGTCTGGACTTCCTCCATCGCCTGCAACGCCTGCGCCGCGGCCAGCTCGGCCCCGGACACCGTCCTCGCGGACCTCGCGTAGTCGCCGGTCGGCTTGCCGCGCGGCGTCCAGTACCGCAGGAACTCGTGCTCGACCGCGGTCACCAGCGGCATCGACGCGCCGTCGACCGGCGTACCCGACTCGGCGGTCACCGCGGTGATCAACGGCTCCGCGTCGGCCGGCGTTGGCAGCACCAACGACTGGCCCTGACTGACCATCAGCGTCTGCCAGAGCACCGGGTCGACGTTCTCGTGGAACAGCCGCTCGGCCTCGTTGTGCGCCTCGCGACCGGTCCAGGACTGCCGGCGGCCGTCGGCCCCGACGATGGTCAGCTCGGTGGAACGGTTCTTCAGCCAGCGCTTGGAGTACGTCAGCTCACGGCCCCCGAGGCTCAGCTCGGCGGTGACCTCCGGGCCGACGTCCTGGCCGACCGGCTGGATGTCGCGGATCCGGGTCGACTTCGAGTCGTCGGGCAGCTCGAAGATCAGCCCGAACGCCTCGACCAGACTGGATTTCCCGACCTCGTTGTCGCCGACCACGACGGTGGTGCCGAGCGCGCGGAACCGGACAATGCGGTCTTTGACGCCACGGAAGTCCCGTAGCGCCAAGCTGTGCAATCTCATCCCGCGTCCCGCGCCAATCGGTGCATCAGCGACAACGCCGCACCCGCGCCCTCGTCGCCGCCGGCCAGTGCCTGCCGGAGCTCCTCCATCGCGGCCCGGGCCGGACCGCTCAGCTGCAACGACTCCAGGTCGGCCGCGTCCGGAGCGGGCCGGACCGTCCAGAACTTGGCCCACCGCTCGACGCTGGCGAACACCTCGCCCTGCGCGTCGATCATCGCGTCCAGCCGGCTCAGCAACGGCAGCGGCAACGAGCCGTCACCGGCGAGCCGAACGTACGTCCGCTCCTTGTCCGGGAGCTCGGCGAACCAGTTCTCGAGCGCCTGGATCGACTCCTCGTCGAACAGCTCGACCCGGTGGTCGACCATGTGCCAGGCGCCGACCCGGACCGCCTCCACCTCGATGGCATCGGCGCCGATCGTCACCTTGAGCACGTTGCCCGGCGCGTCCTCCTCGGGCGACGTGACCTCCTGCGTGCCGGAGAACCAGATCCGGTCCGTCACCCGCGTGGTGGAGTGCCGGTCGCCGAGTCCGACGTACTGCAGCCGGCCGTCCGCAACCGCGGCCTCCAGCGCAGTCTGGTCGATGGTCGGTACGTCGGACATGCCGCCGGACAGACTCGTCAGCTGACCGTGCGCCAGCAGGATCCGGATCATCCCGGGCTTCGGCGTGAGGTCGGCGTACCCCGGCGCGGCCGGGTCCGAGAGTGGGCGCCGCGAACGCCACGGTGCGCCGACGAGCTCGACGCCCGCCACAATCTGGAAAGGCGTCGTTTCGGTCAGGACCGTGACGTGCCCCGGTGCGTGCGCCTGCCACTGGCTCGACGTCCACAGCGAGCCGGGCTCGAGGGCGTCGTGGTTGCCGGGCAGGAGGACGACCGGCACCGGGATTCGTTTGAGGGCTTCACAGGCTCGCAGGATCGTCTGCCGCTCGACCTGGTTGTGCTCGAACACGTCCCCGGTGACGACCACGAACGCCGCTCCGGTCCGCTCCGCGACCTCGCCGATCCGTGCGACAGCATCCAGCCGCGCCTGACCCCACCGGGCCTGACCGTCCGGCCCCAGGAACCGGCGCATCATCCCCAGCTGCCAGTCCGAGCTGTGCAGAAATGTGATCGACTCGTCCATCGCGGAATGAACGCTAACCCGCACCACCGACAACCGCCCAACCCAACACACCCCAACCCCGCACCCGCCCACACTCCGGACACCCTCCGCCACCACTTTGGGCACCCACCAACCATTTTCGCGCCCCGAGAATGGTTGGTGGGAGCTCAAGGTCAGCTTGGGAAGTCGGCGCTTCGGGACAGGTCCGCCCAGGTCGCGAGGTCGGTCTGAGCGCCGGCGTACACACCCTGGAGTGCCTCGACCGCGTCCGAGCCGAGCGGCAGACGTAGCGGAGGCTCCGGGCTGGCGACCGCGGTCAGGATTGCTCGCGCGGCACGGACCGGGTCGCCGGGCTGGGTGCCGTTCCCGTTCGAGAGTGCGTCACGGACGGCGCCGACAGAGCCTTCGTAAACGGAGCTGATCTCGGCGACATGCAGTGCGCTCGGCTCGTTGAACGACGTCCGGAACGCACCCGGCTCGACGATCAGCACCCGGATCCCGAACTGCTTCGTCTCGGCCGCGAGCGCCTCCGACCAGCCCTCGATGGCGAACTTCGAACCGCTGTAGGCACTGATCCCGGCGAACGCGAACCGCCCGCCCTGACTGCTCAACTGCACGACAGTCCCGCTCTTCCGCTCCCGCATCCCCGGCAGCACGGCCTTCGTCAACGCGACCGGCCCGAAGAAGTGCAGCTCCATCAACCCGCGCAGTTCCTCGTCGCTGGTTTCTTCAGCCGCCCCGACCATCCCGCGCCCCGCGTTGTTCACGAGTACGTCGATCCGCCCGACCTGCTCGACGACCCCAGGAATCGCGGCGCTGTCCGTCACGTCGAGGTTCACCACCGACAACCGCTCGTGCCGCAACTCCATCGCCTCCGGCCGCCGCACCGCCGCGACCACCGTGTGACCGGCCGCCAGCGCCTGCTCCGTCAACGCCCGCCCGAACCCCGCGTTCGCACCCGTAATCAACCAGACCTGAGACATGCGAACAGCCTACGATCCACGAGTGGCGACCTACCTGGAGACCGATCGACTGACGCTTCGCCGGTTCACGCCGGCTGATGTCGACCTGCTGGTCGCGTTGAACTCCGACCCCGAGGTGATGCGGTTCCTGACCGGTCGGCCGACACCACGCGACCACATCGAGGACGTCGTACTGCCGGAGATGCTGAAGGTGTACGCCGAACACCCGCAGCTCGGGCACTTCGCCGCCGACGCCGACGGCGTGTTCATCGGATGGTTCGGGATCCAGCCCGCGAGTGACGCCACGACTGTCGGCATCGGCTATCGGCTGAACCAGGCCGCCTGGGGCAAGGGGTACGCGACCGAAGCTACGAAGGCGCTGATCGCGAAGGCCTTCACCGAGCTCGGGATGGAGCGGGTGGAGGCGGACACGATGGCGGTCAACCACCGTTCGCGGGCGGTGATGCGACGGTCCGGCCTACGGTTCCTGAAGGTCTACCACGAGCACTACGACGATCCGCTCCCCGGCACGGAGTTCGGGGACGTCCTGTACGGCGTCGATCGCGCGACCTGGGAGGCTGGGCACCATGGATGACGATCGACCGTACGCCGTACTCGACATCGACGCGACGCTGTCCGACACCAGCAAGCGGATCCACTTCATCGAGCGGAAGCCGAAGGACTGGGACTCGTTCTTCGCGCACGCCAAGGAGGACGCGGTGCTCGACGAAGGGCTCGCGGTCGCGACGACGCTGGCGGCCGAGCACGAGATCGTCTACCTGACCGGGCGGCCGGAGCGGCTGCGGCGGGACACGGTGAAGTGGCTGAAGGACAACGGGTTCCCGGACGGCAAGCTGTACATGCGCGGCAACACCGACCGCCGCCCGTCGACGCTGATGAAGCTCGGCCGGCTGCAACGGCTCGCCGAACAGCGCCCGGTCGCCGTACTGGTCGACGACGACGTCAAGGTGATCGCGGCCGCCGAGAAGGCCGGCTACACGGTGATGAGGGCCGACTGGGGACTCGATGCCGAGACCCAGCCGACCCTCTTCGAAGCTCAGGAGTCCGAAGGCCGGACCTGAGAGCTACTTACCCCGCTACTTGCTGAGCCCGAGGATCAGCGTGTTCGGGTACGGCGGGTACTGCGGCAGGTAGAAGTTCTGCACCTTCGACCCGTGCAGGAACGCGTTCCGCGCGTAGATCAGCGGCACGACCGGTGCGTCGGCCATGATCTGCTTGTCGAGCGCGCCCCACATCCCGGCCGCCTTGGTCCGGTCCGACTCGGCCGTCGCCGCGGCGATCGCGGAGTCCACCGCCGGGTTGGAGTAGCGGGAAATGTTGTACCCGCCGTTGCCGATCTCCGACGTCCCGAACAGCGGCTGGATGTTGCCGATCGCGGACGGGAAGTCCGGCAGCCAGCTCGACACGGTCAGGTCGAAGTCCGGCTTGTTCCCGGTGATCAGGTCGGACAGCGGCTCGCTGTCCAGCGGCTTGATCGTGACCGTGATCCCGGCCCGCTTCAGACCCTGCTGGATCGCCTGCGCCACGCCGAGACCGGTCGTGTTGTCGGCCGCCAGCACCAGGTTGAGGTTGGCGGCGCCGGCGGCCGCGAGCATCTGCTTGGCCTTGTCCGGGTCGCCCGCCGGCGGCGCCGGGAACAGGTCGAACTTGCTGAAGCCGTCGATACCCGGCGTGATCAGGGTCGTGGCGAGCTCACCGCCGAACTCCGGACCGCCCTCGGCGACCTGGACGGCCTGCTTGTCGACGGCGTACTGGATCGCCTTGCGGACCTCGGGCTTGGCGAGCGCGGGACGCTGCGTGTTCATCGCCAGGTACATCAGAGCACCGGACGTCGACGTCGCCACCCGGGCCTTCACCGCGGGGTTGCCGGTCACGGTCGGGATCAGCGCGGCCGGGACCGAGGTCCCGGTGGTGGCAGCGAACTTGTCGTCGCCCGCGTCCGCGATCAGGCGCTGGTTGACGACGTCGGGCTGCAGGCCCATGTCGGTCACGATCGAGTCCGGCAGGCCGGTCCGGGCCGGGTCGGTCGACTTGTCCCAGTTCGGGTTCCGGGTCAGCACGAGCTTCGAGCCCGGCGCGTACGACTGGACCTGGTACGGGCCGCTGGCCATCGGCTTCTCGCCGTAGTGCGCCGGGTCGGTGTCGGCCTTCTTCGGCACCGGCGAGAACGCCGGCATGCTGACGATCCACGGCCAGTCGCCGTACGGCTTGTTCAGCTTGAAGACGATCGTGGTGTCGTCCGGCGTCTGCACCGAGGCCAGGTCGCCGCCCTTGTACGGGCCGGTGTACTTGTCGCCGCCGACCAGCAGCGACTTGTGGTAGCCGAGCCCGCCGGACAGCTCCGGCGCGAACGACCGCTCGACACCGTACTTGATGTCAGCGGCAACGATCGGCGAGCCGTCGGCGTACTTGAGACCCGGCTTGAGCTTGTAGGTCCAGGTCTTGCCGCCGTCGCTGACCTGGCCGGTGTCGGTGGCCAGGTCCGGGACCAGCTCGGTCGGCTTGCTCGGGTCGGTCTTCCACGAGGTCAGGCCGCGCAGCACCAGGTGGATCCCGCTGATACCCAGGTTCTGGCTCTTGGCCGGGTCGTAGCTGACTTCCTTGGCGGTGCTGAGGAAGTGCAGAGTGCCGCCCTGCTCGGCAGCGGCAGTACTGCCGCCACCCGCAGTGGTCTTGTCGTTGGCGTTGCAAGCGGCCGCCGCCAGCGCCAGCACGGCCGCTACCGCGACCGCTCGGGAAATGCGTTTCATTGTTTCCTCTCAGAGGTGGGGGGCTCAGGGAAGTAGCAGGCGGCCCGGTGTTCGGTCGAGCCTTGGACAGGCTCGAGCACCGGTCGTTCGGTCGCGCATACGTCCTCAGCCTTGTAGCACCGGGTCCGGAAGGGGCATCCGGACGGCGGGTCGATCGGCGTCGGGACATCGCCCGTCAGCACGATGCGATCACGGGAGACGCCCGGCTCGGGCACCGGTACGGCGGACAGCAATGCCTTCGTGTACGGGTGCGCCGGGGCCTCGTACACCTGCGCCGCGGGGCCTTCCTCGACGATCGTGCCGAGGTACATCACGGCGATCCGGTCGGCGACCTGCCGGACCACGGCCAGGTCGTGGGCCACCAGGACGTACGACAGGCCGAGCTCGTCGCGCAGGTCGGCGAGCAGGTTCAGCACCTGGGCCTGGACGGATACGTCGAGCGCCGACACCGGCTCGTCGCAGACCAGCAGATCCGGCTTCACCGACAGCGCCCGGGCGATCCCGATCCGCTGCCGCTGTCCGCCGGAGAACTCGTGCGGATACCGGTCCAGGTACTGCTCGGCGAGCCCGACCTGCTCGAGCAGCTCGACCAGCTGGGCCCGGCTCGGGCGGATCCCCTGCGCGCGGTACGGCGTACTGAGGATGGTGCCGACGGACTGCCGCGGATTCAGCGACGCCTGCGGGTCCTGGAAGACCATCTGGATCTGACGGCGGATCGGCCGCAGCCGGCGGCCGCGCACCTTGGTGACGTCCGTGCCGCCGATCTCCACGCGGCCCTGGGTCGGATCCAGCAGACGGGTCGCCACCCGGGCCAGCGTCGACTTGCCCGATCCGGACTCGCCGACCAGGCCGACCGTCTCGCCCTTGTGGACCACGAGGTTCACGCCGTCGACCGCGCGGACGGACTGCGCCTTGCGCCACGGGGCGCCACGCAGACCGAAGTACTTCTTGACGTCCTTGAGGTTCAGCAGCTCGCTCACAGCAGCACCTCCGGGCGTCGACCGAGGTGGCAGGCCGCCTCGTGATCGCCCTGGCCCGGGCGCGGCGTCAGCTCGGGACGCTCGGTGACACAGCGCTCACCGACCAGATGCGTGTACGCGCACCGCGGCTGGAACGGGCAACCGGTCGTGATCGACCCCGGCGTGGGCGGGCTGCCGGGAATCGTGGTCAGCCGCGGCTTCGGCGGTACGTCGACCCGCGGCATCGCACCGAGCAGACCGAGCGTGTACGGGTGGGCGGCCCGGGAGAAGATGTCGCGGACCGTACCGCGCTCCGCCGCGCGGCCGGCGTACATGACCAGGACGTCGTCGGCGACCTCGGCGACGACGCCGAGATCGTGCGAGATCAGCACCAGCGCCGTACCGAACTCCTCCTGGACGTCGTCCAGCAGGCGCATGATCTGCGCCTGCACGGTGACATCGAGTGCGGTCGTCGGCTCGTCCGCGATCAGCACTCTCGGGTCGTTCACCAGAGCCATAGCAATCACGACCCGCTGCCGCATTCCCCCGGAGAACTCGTGCGGGTAGCTCTCCGCCCGGCGGGCCGCGTCCGGGATGCCGACCTTGTCGAGCATCTCGACCGCCCGTTGGCGGGCGGCCTTCTTCGAGACGTCGTGGTGCAGCCGGTACGCCTCGGCGACCTGCCAGCCGACGCTGTAGTACGGGCTCAGGGCGGACAGGGCGTCCTGGAAGACCATCGCGATGTCGTTGCCGCGGATCTTGCGGAGCTCGTCGTTCGGCAGGCCGTTCAGCTCGCGGCCGTCGAGGAGGACCTCGCCGGTGACGTCGGCGTTCGAGGGCAGCAGGCCCATCACGGCGGCCGAGCTGACGCTCTTGCCGGACCCGGACTCGCCGACGATCGCGAGCGTCTCCCCCGGCGCGACGGCGAAGTCGATGCCGTCGACGGCCGGCACCAGGCCGCCCTCGGTGCTGAACGTCACCTGCAGGTCGTGCACTTCGAGCACTGGCTCAGCCATGGCTCACCCTCGGGTCGAGCACACCGTGCACTATGTCCACCACCAGGTTCGCGAGGATGATCAGGAACGCCGAGAACAGCGTCACGCCGACGACCACGGCCACGTCGAGCTGACCGACCGCGCTGATCAGCAGGTCGCCGAGGCCCTGCATGCTGAAGACCTTCTCGGTCAGGATGGCACCGCCGAGCAGACCGCCGAGATCCAGGCCGAACAAGGTGATCACCGGGACGAGTACGCCGCGCAGCCCGTGGATCACGACCACCCGCCCCTCGCCGGCGCCTTTCGCCCGGACAGTGGTGATGTAGTCGAGGTTCAGCTCGTCGATCATCTGCGAGCGGGTCAGCCGGATGTACGACGCCGCTTGCAGGATCGCGAGCACGATCCACGGCGTGATCAGATGCCAGGCCCAGTCGACCGGGCTCTCGGTGAGCGGGACGTAGCCGTTGACCGGGACCATGTTCAGCCAGAACCCGAACACCAAGATGGCCAGCAGACCGAGCAGGAACAGCGGCGTCGACACCCCGACCAGTGCCACCCCGACCGCGAGCCGGTCGAGGATGCGGCCGCGGTTCAGAGCTGCGACCACGCCGAGTGAGACGCCGATGAGCAGCCACAGTACGGCGGCGCCGACCGCGATCGAGGCGGTGATGGGCAGCCGGTCCAGGATCAGTGTGGTGACCGGACGCGCCAGCGGGAACGAGTACCCGAAGCAGGGGGCGTTGCAGTGCACAGCCGCCGTACCGTCGCCGAACGTGCGGCCGGCGAAGATGCCCTTCAGGAAATGCAGGTACTGCTGCAGGGTGCTCTGGTCGAGCTGCATGAAGTGCCGGGCCTGCTCCAGACGGTCCGGCGTGCAGGGCTTGCCGCAGGCGAGGTGGGCCGGGTCGGCGGGGATCGCGTAGAAGACCAGGTAGACGGCGAGGCTCAGCGCGAGCATCACGAGCAGGGCCGCGAACAGCCGGCGGATGACGAACCAGACGAGATCAGGCATCAGCTCGTCCTCCGCAGCCGGACGTCGAACGCGTCCCGCACCCCGTCGCCGAGGAGCGTGAACCCGAGCACGGCGAGAAACAGCATCGCGCCGGGGAACAGCAGGAACCACGGGTCGGCGCCGGTGTACACCCAGGCGATCGAGTCCGAGATCGACCGCCCGAGGCTCGGTGTCGGTGGCGGTACGCCGACGCCCAGGAACGACAACGCGGCCTCGGCGCCGATGTAGCCGGGGATGGCCAGCGTGGCGATCACCAGGACCGGGCCGAGCAGGTTCGGCAGCAGTTCGCGGGTGATGACCATCCAGCCGGTGGAGCCGGCGCTGCGGGCCGCCTCGACGAACTCGCGGGCGACCAGCGAGCGCGCCTGGTTGCGGATCAGCCGGGCCAGGCCGGCCCAGCCGAAGAAGCTCAGCACCACGATCAGCAGCAGCCAGCGCGGGAACTTCGCCGGCACGATGATGCCGAGGGCAATCATGAAGACGAGCTGCGGGAAGCCGAAGAGGAAGTCCAGCAGCCGGGACACGATCGCGTCGAACCAGCCGCCGAAGTACGCCGCGCTGATGCCGACCAGGGTGCCGACCACGGTCGTGACCGCGGTCACGACGACGGCGATGAACAGCGACGTCCGCAGGCCGAGGACGACGATCGAGAACAGGTCCCGGCCGGTCAACGGCTCGACGCCGAACCAGTGGCTGCCGCTGGCCCCGCCGATCGGGCCCCGCGGCGCGTTCCCACGGGCGGGATCGAGCAGGTCGATGTGGTACGTCGTCGCATCCTGGCCGGCCAGCCGCACCAGCAGCGGCGCGGCCGCGGCGATGAGGATCAGCAGAGCGACCAGTACCACGCCGACGCGCGCGCTGCGGTCACGCCGTAACCGGCGCAACGCTTGCCGGGTGGGCGATACGGTCCCGGCGACCGAGGAACTCACAAGCACTCCCGACTGGTTTGATTCTTACAGCCGACAAAACCTAGGCCGCATCCTTGCACCACCGCGGTGGCATCTCGAATTCCGAGAATCTCGGGTTGGCAACTGTGGATTCGGCTAGCTGCTGTCGGGTGGTTACGCTCCGCTCGTGGACAGCATGGTGCGGATCGGTGACCGGATGGTTCTCTACAGCCTCTACGGCGCCGAGGACGGGGTGCCGGCGCTGTCGTTCAGCGGTACCCCGAGCACGCGCTGGAAGCGACCCGACGCGCTGGCGGCCATCGAGTCGTCCGGTCTGCGGATGGCCACCCCCGACCGCCCCGGCTACGGCGGGTCGACCCGCTGGCCCGGCCGGACGGTGGCGTCCGTGGTCGAGGACGCCGTTGCGGTGGCCGTTGCGCTCGGCTGGACGCGGTTCGCAGTCACCGGCGGCTCGGGTGGCGGTCCGCATGCGTTGGCGTGTGCCGCGCTGTTGCCGGACCGGGTGACGAGGTGCGCGGTGATCGGGAGCAATTCACCGCCGATCGTGGACGGACCGGAGCCGACCGAGGAAGAGGAAGAGGCGGACCCGCGGCGTAACCGCACCTCTTGGCAAGCGGTGCACGGGGACCTCCGGCCAGGTTTCGAGGAGACGACCCGGACGATCATGGCTGCGATCGAGGCGGGTGGCCCGGAGATCCCACCGCAGCCAGGAGCTGATCCGGGTCCGCCCGCTCGGGAGGACCCCTCGGCGATGGATCGGGTGACCGCCACCTTCGTCACCAGCCACGACGGCTGGCTGGATGACCACGTGGCCTTCGCCACGCCCTGGGGCTTCGAACTCGGCGACATCCAGGTCCCGGTCAGCCTCTGGCACGGCTCTGCCGACGAACGCGCAGGCAAGTACGTCGACTTCCTCGCTGCCGAGATACCCCACGCGGAACGCAAGTACTACGTGGGCGGCCACATCCCACCAACAAATGCGTTCCGCGAACTGCTGCGTTGGCTGACACTGTCCTGATGGACGTCGCACGCCAACTAGTGCTGGAGCTGTACCCGGATGCCCGAGCCGCCTGGCTCGGCGGCAGTGTGGCGCGCGGCGACGCGAGTAGTACGTCCGACTTGGACATCACCGTGCTGCTGGACGGTCCTCCGGCGCCGATGCGGAAGTCGCTGGCGTACGGCGGCTGGCCGGTCGAGCTGTTCGTGCACACCGAGAAGTCGCTGCGCCATTTCGCCGACAAGGACCAGGCACGACGCCAGCCGACCATGATGCGGCTCGTCGGCGAGTCCGTCGTACTGCTGGACACAGACGGGTGCGGTGCGCGGTTGCAGCAGGAGTTCCGCGCCGAGGTTGCTGCTGGGCCTGAGCCCCTGTCCACGGACGAGCTGGATCTGCTGCGCTACACGATCACCAATCTGCTGGACGACCTGTCGGACGCTGCAGGTGACGTGCGGCTGGCGATCGCTTCGGTGCTGTGGCAGGACGCGGCGCGGCTGTTCCTGACCGGTGCTGGGCGTTGGTCCGGCACGGGCAAGGGTCTGCTGCGTGAGGTGGCGGCGTACGACCAGGCGCTCGCTGCGGCCCTGATGGACGGCCTACGTGTGGAGGACGACCGACTGATCGTTGCCGTGGACCACATCCTCGCGGAGTACGGCGGGAGGCTGTTCGCCGGCTTCGAGCTGGGCGCGAAGATCTAGTCGATCAGCTCCCAGCGACGCTTGGGGAAGAAGCGGACGGCAAGGACTGCGGCCGCCGCGCCGATGAGGACACCCGGGATGACCCAGCGCCAGCCGGTGAAGGCGTTGGTGGTCGTCACCTGGGACTGCGCCGGGGCGGGTGCCGGGGTGGGTGTGGTGACAGGTGCGTCGGCGACCGAGTAGCCGTCGTCGAGCGTGGGGCCGCCGTCGAACTTGGTGTTGAGGAGCTTGAACGAGTCGAGCAACCGCAGCAGCCGGGCTCCGTCAGTGGGATGGTGCCAGGTGAGTTTGGACGGCGTGGTTCCGTTGAACTCCTGTGTCGAGATCCACGGGCCGCCGGGTGCTTCCGGATAGATGATGTCGATCCGCCACACCATCATGTCGTGGATCAGCCAGGTCGCTCGGACGAACCTGCCGGCTTCGCGCGCAGGATCGGCGTTATCAGCCTCCGGCGCGTTTTGGACCAGCTCCTGGAGGTCGTAGTACCGCTGGTCGTCGTATCCGACAGCGGTCACGGACGGCGGCGAGCTGAGCAGGACGCTGGTCGGACCGCCGGCGTGGGCCGGGATGGCGGCGGCGAACAGTGCTGCGGCTAGTGCTGCAACCAGTGCGAGAGTACGGCGGACCATGGCAGCTCTCCCTGTCGACGAGGACTCACCGCGAATACACCGCTGCTGCTCAGGAGGTTCCACTCGCCAGAGCCACTGCACGTGCCCTGTCGACGCCTTCGAGGCGGAAGGTCACGCCGTTGCGCTCCCAGACCAGCGTGGGGCCGGCTATGCGCACGATGCGCTTGTCGACCAGCACCAGGTCGTGCGGCGTCTTGAACCAGAAGGCGTTGATGTCAGAGATGTAGTCGATCGTGCCGTAGTACTGCTTGATGTACATCGGCTCGATGCCGGACTGGAACTGCTCCAGCCGTATGCCGTTCCAGCTGGTCGCAACGAACCCCTTCGACGCCTCCACTCCGGTCGGCGCACCCAGCTCCCTCGGAAGCTTCGGGGTGAAGCCGGCTGTTTGTGCAGCCTGCTCCAACGACAGGTGTCCAGCGACAGTCGGCACCGGAGGCGCAGTACTAGGTCCGCTGCCGACGGGCTGCGCTTGGACTCCGCCGATTCGCAGCCACTCTGCGACGGCCGCGCGTACTGGTGGGGTCAGTGCGAGGCCGGCCAGCAGTACTAGGAATCCGGCGAGGAACGCCCGCCACCTGTCTCGTAGACGCTTCCGCACCGGGATGTCGGCGACGCGTGTGAGCACCGTGGCCTTCAGGGCGTCGTCGACTGGAGGTATGACGGCAGACCGCCCGACAGACCGCAGTTCGTCTTCGAGGCTCATCGCTGCACCTCCTTGTCGGGTAGGGCGTCGCGGAGTCTTCCCAGAGCGCGATGCAGGCGTGATTTGACCGTGCCGCGCGGCCAGCCGAGTACTGCGGCAGTCTCCTGCTCGTCCAGATCCAGCAGGTACCTGCAGGTCACGACGAGCCGCATCGGCTCCGGCAGCGTCCGTACGGCGTTCAGCAGCTCAGTCCGGCGCTCCAGCGACACTGCGGCCTCAGCCGGATCCAGTACGACGTCCAGCGGCACCGCCAACTCCTCGCGCCGCGCCCGCCGGCCCCGCGCGCGCACCGCGTTCCGGGTCTCGTTGGCCACGATCCGCAGCAACCAGGGCCTGAAGGCCGCCCCCTCCCGGAAGCCACCCAGCCCCCGGTACGCCTTGACGAACGCATCCTGCACCACATCGTCCGCGTCCGCTCCCGCCCCCAGAAACACAGCGGTCCGCTTCGCCACGAGGGCATGCCGATCCACCAACTCGCCGTACGCGGCCCCATCCCCACCCCGCACCCGAGCCAGGATCTCGGCTTCATCGACTTGGCTGATCCACGCCTCCTGTCATCTTCCAGTCATTGTCACTACACCGCACAGGATTGTCGGGTTCCCTGTATAGGGTCTTCTTCGTGCCCGATATCGACGCAGCGTTTCTCGCCCTCCCCCGGCAGGAGCTGGCCGCCGCCGCTCTGCAGCGTGCCCGCGACCTCGGCGCGACCTTCGCCGAGTTCCGCCTGGAGCGGATCCGATCCGAGTCCATCTCCCTGCGCGACAGCGTGCTGGAGAGCGCGAAGGACGACGAGGACCTCGGCCTCGCGGTCCGCGTCATCCACGACGGCACCTGGGGGTTCGCGGCCGGCGTCGCGCTGACCGAGGACGAGGCCGTCCGCGTCGCCGAGCAGGCCGTGAACATGGCGCAGGTCTCCCGCCCGATCAACGCCGAGACGATCGAGCTCGCCGACGAGCCGGTGTACGACGACGTCACCTGGACCTCGTCGTACGAGATCGATCCGTTCACCGTCCCGCGCGCCGACAAGGTCGCCCTGCTCACCGACTACAGCGACCGCCTGCTCAAGGCCGACGGCGTCGCTCACGTGAGCGTCCACGTCGCGACCATCCACGAATGCAAGTACTACGCGAACACCGCCGGCACGTCGTACACCCAGCAACGCGTCCGGATCGGCCCGAACATCACCGCCCACGCCGTCGCGGAGGATCGCTTCGACTCGATGTCGACGTGCGCGCCGCCGGCCGGCCGCGGCTGGGAGTACATGACCGGCACCGGCTGGGACTGGGACGACGAGCTCGCCCAGATCCCCGGCTGGCTCGCCGAGAAGCTCGCCGCCCCGAGCGTCGAGGCCGGTGAGTACGACGTCGTCATCGACCCGTCGAACCTCTGGCTCACCATCCACGAATCGATCGGCCACGCCACCGAGCTGGACCGCGCCCTCGGCTACGAGGCGAATTACGCCGGCACCAGCTTCGCCACCACCGACAAGCTCGGCACGCTCAAGTACGGCTCCCCCGTCATGCACGTCACCGGCGACCGCACCGTCGAGCACGGCCTGTCCACCGTCGGGTACGACGACGAGGGCGTGGCCGGACAGCAGTGGGACCTGGTCAAGGACGGCATCCTGGTCGGGTACCAGGTGGACCGCCGGATGGCGAAGAAGAACGAGGACCTGCTCGGCACGCCACGCTCCAACGGTTGCGCGTACGCCGACTCCTCCGGCCACATCCCGATCCAGCGGATGGCCAACGTCTCGCTGCAGCCGGCCGAGGGCGGCCCGTCCACCGAGGAACTCATCAGCCGAGTGCAGAACGGGATCTACATCGTCGGCGACAAGTCCTGGTCGATCGACATGCAGCGGTACAACTTCCAGTTCACCGGCCAGCGGTTCTACAAGATCACCGACGGCAAGCTGGACGGTCAGCTCCGCGACGTCGCGTACCAGGCGACGACCACCGACTTCTGGGGCTCGATGGAGGCGGTCGGCGGCCCGCAGACGTACCTGCTCGGCGGCGCGCTGAACTGCGGCAAGGCCGAGCCGTCGCAGTCCGGCGCCGTCACGCACGGCTGCCCGTCCGCGCTGTTCCGCAGTGTCCGCATTCTCAACACCACGCAGGAGGCCGGCCGGTGACAGCGATCCAGCTCACCCCGCAGGACACGATCGAGCGGGGTCTCGCCCTGGCCGCGGCCGAGGGCGCCGACGGCTGCATTGTGCTCGTCGCCGAGACCTCCAGCACGAACCTGCGCTGGGCCAACAACACCCTGACCACCAACGGCGCGATGCGCGGCTCGAGCGTGACCGTGATCGCCACCGTCGGCTCCGGCGAAGGGACGGCGGCCGGCGTGATCGGCCGGTCGTCCGCCACCGAGGACTCGTTGCGCGAGATCGTCTCCGCCGCGATCGCGACCGCCCGCGCCGCGGGGCCGGCCGAGGACGCCCGCCCGCTCGTCGACGGTGCGGCCGGCGCCGAATGGGACCTCGAGCCCGAGGAGACCACGGTCGGCGTCTACGAGAAGTTCGCGCCGTCGCTCGGCGAGTCGCTGAAGCGCGCCGACCTCGAGCGGCGCCGGCTGTACGGCTTCGCCAATCACGAGGTCGTCACGCTGTACGTCGGCTCCTCGACCGGACTGCGGCTGCGCCAGGCCCTCCCCCGTGGGTATGTCTCTTCGACGGGTAAGAACGCCGACCTGAGCCACTCGGCCTGGGTCGGCACGGCCACCCGCGACTTCACCGACGTCGACGCGCTCTCGCTCGACGCCGAGCTCACCCGGCGGCTCGGCTGGGCGACGCGGACGGTCTCGGCCGACGCGGGCCGGCACCCGACGATCCTCCCGCCGGCCGCGGTCGCGGACCTGATGACCTACCTGTTCTGGCAGCTCGACGGCCGGGACGCGTTCGACGGCCAGACCGTGTTCTCCAAGGCCGGCGGCGGCACCCGGATCGGGGACACCTTGTCACCGCAGCCGGTGAATCTGCACTCCGACCCGGCGCTCGCGGGGCTCGAGGCGTTCGCGTTCGCGGTGGCCCGGTCGTCGGGCGGCTCGTCGAGCGTGTTCGACAACGGGCTGACGTTGCAGGCGACGGACTGGATCCGGGGCGGCAAGCTCGAACACCTGATGACGAGCCGCCATACGGCGGAGCTGATCGGCGTACCGGAGGCGACACCCGACATCGCGAACTACGTGGTGTCCGTCGACGGCGGCACCGGCTCGACCGACGACCTGGTCGCCGGCCTCGACAACGGTCTGCTGGTGACCTGCCTGTGGTACATCCGGATGGTCGACCCGCAGACGCTGCTGCTCACCGGCCTGACCCGCGACGGCGTCTACCTGGTCGAGAACGGCGAGGTCACCGGAGCAGTCAACAACTTCCGGTTCAACGAGAGCCCGGTCGATCTGCTGGCCCGGTTCACCAGCGCGGGGGCCACGGTTCCGGCGTACTCGCGGGAATGGGGCGACTACTTCTCCCGGACCGCGACGCCGCCGCTGCTCGTGCCCGACTTCAACATGTCGAGCGTGAGCCAGGCGAACTGAACCTGCCGCAAGCATGAGAACGCCCCGCGAAAGCTTCGCGGGGCGTTCTGCTGTCTGAACTCAGACGGTCGGGTAACCCGGCTCCGCCGGACCCGCGCCCGGGCCGCCGAACCGCTCGGCCGCCTTCGGGTCCGGGCCGTACGCGTTGTCGCCGGCGTTGCCCTCCTGGGCGGCGAGCACGATGAACCAGATCCAGCCGATGCAGGGGATCAGGTTGATCAGGATCCACCAGCCGGAGCGCCCGGTGTCGTGCATCCGCCGGATCGCCACACCGATGGTCGGCAGCAGGACCGCCAGGCTGTAGATCGTCGACAGCCAGCCGGACGAGCTGCTCGAGCCCGAGCCGAAGTCGAGTCCGAGGATCTTGTCCAGGATGGACAGGATGATCGAAGCGATCACGTTGAAGAGCACGAACATCCAGTACTCTTTGCGGCGGGCCCGGCCGTCGAACACGGCGTACTTCTTCAGAACGTCGATGTACCACTGCATTGCTGTATCTCCGATGGTCGAAGGTGTGACGCGGACCGAGCCTGTCGGAACCGGTCGGGTTCGTCAATGCAACTTTTCGCTTTGGTGACCACACCGCAATCTGGCACGCCGGTACCGGCGGCAACTTGACCAGTTCGGAACCAGAACACCTAGAGCCGGCTTCAGCTTTCCGGTCCGGGTTTGGTCATGGTGACGCGCCACATCCGCCGCTGGCCTTCGTCGTACGGCGCGGTGTCGTCGAGCCGCCACTGCTCGGCCAGCTCGGTCACCAGCGACTCGTCGAAGAACCGCCCGACGAAGCCGTCGTGCATGGACAGTCCGTCGTCGAGCTGACGCCAATGCCGCGAACACGGGTCGTCCGTCGACCACACGGCGTACACGAAAAGCCCGCCGGGGCAGAGAACCCGATGGATCTCGGCGACGAGTGATCGCAGCTCGGACGGCGAGAACGCCATGTTCAGCAGGACGTTCGCGAACACCGCGTTGACCGTCGCATCGGCCGGCGGCAGCGGATCCCGTACGTCGTGCAGCGCCGCCGTCACGCGGTCGTCGAGCCCTTCCCGCTGGGCCTCGTGCCGCAACTGGTCGAGCGCCGCCTCGCTGAAGTCGGTGGCGTGCACACTGAATCCCTGCCTGGCCAGGAAAAACGCATCCCGACCATGCCCCGCACCAAGCTCCAACACATCATCGATGCCCGCGGCACCGAACACCTCCGCCGCCCACTCCACCGCGGCCGAAGGCTGTGCCCCATGCAACTGCGGGCGCCGCGCATAAGCCGACTCCCACCGCTCCTGCTGAACTCTCGCAAGCTCGACATGCCCAGTATTCATGTTGCTCCCCGTGTTCGTCCCACCGATCTGGACGATCGACAGACCGCAGCAGCCTACGTCAGAACTTTGAGTAGACGTACTCAAGCGGCAAACCGTTCCAGCTCGGGACAGTGGAATCGACCTTCAGGAGGACTCGATGCCCACCGCCACAATCACCTGCCCCACCTGCAGCACGCCCCTGCAACTCGCCGTCCTCCCCACCCCTTATCCACAGCCTTACCCACAACCCCGGTCCCCCGTATACACAGCACCTCCTTTCATGCAGCCCGCTCCTGTTGTGCAGGCGGCTCCTCCTGCCCAGCCGGCCGCGTCGGTGCCGCTCGCTGCCTCCGCGCGTCCGCCGTCGGGCACGCGCCCGCGCTACCAGTCCCGCTTCGGCGAACCCCGCCCCCTCCCGGCACCACCGGCGAACCCCAGCCGCCCCTCACGAATCCGCCGCCTGAGCCCCCAGGCCACCCTCCTGACCCTCGGCGTACTCCTCCTGCTGGCAGCCGGCGTCACCTTCCTCGCCGTCACCTGGGACAGCCTCCCCGTCCCCGCGCAGGCCGGCATCATCGCCACCCTCGCCGCCCTCGCGCTGGCCGGCTCGGTCCCGGCATCCCGCCGTACCCTCACCGGCACCGCCGAAGCCCTCGCCATCCTCGGCACCGGCCTCCTCACCGTCGACCTGTACGGCGCCCGCACCCTCGGCCTGATCCCACCCATCGACGGCTTCACCTACAGCGCGATCGTGTTCGCCACTCTCGCCGTACTCACCCTCCTGATGACGCGCCTAGCCCCCAAGGTCCACACCTACGGCGTCACCACGGTCATCGCCGCGCAACTCCCGCTCCCCCTCGTCCTGCACGACCGCACGAGTCTGCCCGTCCTCCTCGCCGTGCTCTTGGCCCAGGTCGTCCTCACACTGCGCCTGTCCACGGGAACCCCCACGATCCGCCGTACCGGCGCCATCACCGCAACCGCCGTCTTCTGCACCATCCTCATCACCGGCATGACCCGCACGTTCCTCGGCCTCATGGACTCGTACGGCGACATCGTGCCGACACATACCGAACTACTGAAGACGCTCGCCACCGCCGCGATCCTGTGCATCGCCGCCGCTACCGGCATCGTGCTCGTGCGCAAACACCCGTTCCTCGCCGCGATCCCGTCCGGCCTCGGCGAGGCCGTGTCCACCGCAGCCGCCGGCTTCGCCGTCGCGACCGCACTCCCCCAGATCCCCGGCCCGGGTCGCTGGCTGACGACAGCCCTCGCCACCGCACTGGCCATCACCGCACTCCTCGCCACCCGCAGAACCACGACCACTCGTACCGGCATTCTGGTGCTACGCACCGCCACCATCACAGTCGCCGCAGTCGACGTCGTACTCTGCCTGGCTGTCGCGGACATCCGCCAACTCGGCTACATCGCCGCAATCATCGCCGTACTGTCCGTCCTCGCCGCTCTCCGCAAAACCGTCACCCCTGTCCTCGCGGCGCCCATCGCCGGCCTCAGTGCCCAACTGGCGATCGTCCTGTTCGCCGCCGACACCTACATCACCCTCTGGCCGGCCACCATCTGCCTCGCCCTGGTCGGCGCGATCGGCACATCAATAGCCTGCCGCCACATTGGCCAACCCCTCGAGCATGTCCTGATCCCAACCACAATCTGCGCCGCCGCCCTGGCCGAAATCACCGCCGTCCTGACCTCTTCCCCCACCACAGCCACAGCGATCGTTCTCACCATCACCGCAGCCCCCTTAGTTGCCTACGGCATGAATCGGACCCGCCGCCCCGCCCTTCTCATCGCCGCCCTCTTCCTCATCACCGCCAACACCACGTTCATGCTCGGCGCCCACACCACCACCCTCGAGTGGTACACCGTCCCGCCCGCCCTGATCCTGATCGCCATCGGACTCCTTGCCTACCGCAACCATTCCAGCTGGATCTCCCTGGCCCCCGGCCTCCTCGTCGGCCTGACCCCTTCCACGCTCATCGCCACCCCCACCGGCAACTGGCTCCGCCTGACCCTCGTAGTAGCCGCCGCCCTCCTCACCATTCTCACCGGCACCCGCCACTCCCTCCAGGCCCCTTTCCTGATCGGCGCCGCAGTACTGGCCAAACTAGCCATCTGGCAATTCCTCGACGTAGCCCCCCAAATCCCCCGCTGGATCACCCTAGGAACCGCCGGCCTAATCCTCCTAACAGTCGGCACCACCTACGAACACCGCCTAACCCAAGCCAAACAAGCCACCCGCTGGATAGCTGCCCTCCGCTGAATCAACCGCTTGCTAGGACGCGCTGACAATCACCCCCAACACGGCCGCGCACCGCATACTGAAAATGCTGTCTAGCTGCGTTGGGGGACGCATGTCCGAACACTCGTTCCAGGGACAAACCGAGGCCTCCTACTTGGTCCCTGTCTTCGAGTCTCTCCGCCGCTACGACGGCCTAACAGCCAAACGCCTCGCAGCCCGAGCCGCCCAACCCCTCCTCCGCCTCCCCATAGTCCAGAACCACGCAGTCCAGACAGGCGACAAGCCCGCCGATGCCGCCCTAGCGGTCATCATCGAGCAGGTCATGAAATTGGATGCCGCGGCTGACCGCGTCATCGCCGACGCGATCCTCCGACTCGGGATCTACCTCGAGACCTATAGATCGCACTCGGTTTCCAAACGAGCGATCCATCACCTCGGATCCGGCGGGCTCGGTGACCGCCGGATTGCTCTTGTCCAGAATTGGCAGGTTCTACACGAAGCACTCGGCGAGCAACCGCTCTCAGAACCGCCCGGCGAACACACCTTGCGGTCGCGGATGGAGAGCGAGGTCTTCGAGAGACTCGCCGCCATGCTGGTGAATCCAAGGCCGATCATCGAGGTCTCCGAGCCCGGAGAGCCAATTCCGATCTCCACCGCGCAAACCGTCGACTCCGCCGCCAGCGGAAAGGTCATCGTCCTAGGCGGCGCTGCGATCGACCATATCTGGCGGCTAGGCTCGACACCTGAGGTCGGAACGTCTGCGATGGCGATGAGCTACACCCGAGCTCCGGGCGGCAAAGGCCTCAGCCAGGCAGTTGCTGCCGCTCATCTCGACCTCGATGTGTCTCTCATCGCAGCTATCGCCAGTGACGACGAGGGCAAAGAGATCGAATCCCACCTCCAACGCGAAGGTGTAGACACCTCGCTCCTGAAACGCATCGAACGATCCGCCGCCCGGACGCCGGCCACCGGCGTCTTCGAACTCCCCGCCGGCAACAGTTCCGCCGCAGTCTGGCGCGACGGCGTCGAACTGGACATATCCACGATCGACGCACATGCCGCAACTCTCACCTCATGCGACGTCCTGCTCCTTACGTTCGAACTCCCGCAATCGGTTCTGAAACACACTCTCGAGCTCGTCAGCACCACGTCGGGTCATCCGGTCGTGATCGTCACCCCCGGCCAGCCCTACGCTGACGGGCAACTACTTAGCCCGCTCTTGAAACAGGTGGACTACCTCGTCGGGCACATGTGGGAGCTCGAAGGGTTCGCATTCTCCAAAAAGGCTAGGCTCGACCCCCAGCTCCTCAGCGACGATCTCCTCAGCCTCGGTCTCAGATCCCTCTGCCTCCTCAGCGACACAGGTGGAGGCAGCATCTACGAACGCGGCAAGTCCCCCGAGCAGATCCCCGTTCCCCACTCCGTCCTCAAGGAATCCTCCGTCACTCGAGACTCCTTCTGCGCCGCCCTCGCCGCCCGCCTCATCGAAGATCGCACCCTCACCGGCAACACCATCCGCTGGGCCGCAGCCGCAATGGCCAGCTTCACCGAGACATACCACCAGACTCCCTCCTACCCGCTGCGCGCCACGGTTGACGAAATGTATCGCCGAATCACCTCACGGGAGGACTCATGACGACCACCGGAGGGAATACTCCCAACATCGCCTGCAGGGCGGGACCTGCCGAACGCGAGACCAGCATCCGGGGGCGGCCGTGAGAGGACCATTCTCAGCTTCACGGATAACTTCTACGGCGACCAACCGGTTGCACCGACATAACCAAACAGCGAATTGCCAGCCCGGGTCCCGACAGGTCTGAGAGCTGCTGGCACACTCTGCTCACTGCAGAGTCACACGGACGACTGCAGGAGCAAGGCAGGTGGGGGTCGATGACAACTAGATCCGAGGGACGGCAGGCGAACGCCGCCTTGCTACTCGTGAGCGTGCTGGAGAAGCTCCGTACGCATGACGGCGTGACTATCCACCGCATCCACGCCGGTCGCATCGGCGCCACAGCCCCGCTGCTCGAGTTCGCGGCGTCGCGCTTCGGCGACATCCGTGATCTCGAGCTCGCATCAGCTGCCTTCGATCTGCTCGTCGCGACCGTTCGCGAACGCCTCTCTGGCACGCAACAGGTTGTTGCTGACGCAATCCTCGCCCTTGGCGTGAATGAGGGCACCTACACCGCCGCCGGTATCGATGATCGGGTTACTCGATCGCTCTATCACGCCGCGCTCGGCCGCCGCCGCCAGGTGCTTCTCGGCAATTGGCACCGTCTGCACGGCGCCCTCGATCTGGATGCTCCCGAAGCCCCGGGCGACAGGGCTCTTCGCGGAACGACTGAGCCCGCGGTGCTGCGCGAATTGGCGAACCAACTGATCCGCCGGGACGCCCACGCGTCTGGACCCGGACGTGTGACGACGCGGGATCTGATACCGCCTGACGACAAGGCTCACCCGGGCCGCGTGATTGTCGTGGGTGGCGCAGTGATGGATGCGACGTTCCGCATCAAGTCGTTGCCTGCATCGGAAACGTCGACCGAGGCCTACGACTTCGACCTGTCTCCCGGAGGCAAAGGCCTTATGCAGGCGATCGCAGCCGCTCGGCTAGGTCTGAAGACTTCGTTGATCGCCGCGGTCGCCGATGACTACTTCGGCCAGGACATCCTCGAGCACCTCGAATCGGAGGGTGTCGACACCTCCCTGATCAAGCTTGTCCCCGGCGCGAGTACTCCGGTTACCGGGGTATTCGAGAAGGAGCTTGGCGACAGCATCGCGGTCAACTGGCGCAATCAGCGTGAGGTCTTCCTGTCCAAGCGCGACGTGGATGATCGAGCCGACAGACTGGTCGAATGCGACGTGCTCATGACGACCTTCGAGGTGCCTCGCGAGACCATGCAGCGAACTCTCGCTCTTGCTCATCGTAGACCCAGCAGTCGCCCTCTGGTGATCGTGACGCCTGGTCAGCCATACGCCGACGAACGCATCAATCACGAGACGTTCGAACAGATCGACTACCTCGTAGCCCACGCCTGGGAGCTAGGGCCGTTCGCGCCGCCGGACGAGGTCCCTTTCACCCCCGAGCCGGTCGCTCAAAAGCTTGTGACCTACGGCGTGGAGACTCTGTGTCTTCTGGTGAACGGGGGCTGCACAATCTACTCACACACCGGCGATGGCATCAGCCAGGTGCCAACGATTCCGACGATCTACAAGGAGGCGTCAGTCGCACGGGACGCCTTCTGCGCAGCACTTGCAGCCAAGCTGATCGAGAACGATCGGAGCTTCTCTCCCGAGGTCGCGCTCTGGGCGTCTGCCGCAATGTCCTGCGCCACATCCGGTTTCCGATCGGACTCATCGATGCCCGATCGCAAGCGCATAGACACCCTACTGGCCCGCTCCGGGCTCCAACCGAAGAACGCGGACGCGGTCTGATCCACCTGACCGACGACGCAGGCGGCGCTGGGTGTCCACCGGAACAATCTCGGTAGTGTCGTGGAGGCGGCAGCAGTAGATCCACGAGTCCAGCAGTCGCGTGCGACTCTGCTCAAATCGGGTAGCGGGATTGATCCGGCGCAGCTCCGTCAGATTGGCACCGCCGTACCGGAGTCGAAGCTGACGTGGACTCGCGTACACACCGTCGACATACAAGTACGGCCGAGCCTGGACCGACATCCATTGCCGCCAGTTGGCTGCCCGATAACTGGCGCCGACGAAGCCGAGGTTGGGATCGACCGCTGTCGTCAGCACTCTCGCATCCGTGATCGCGCGCATGGCCTGCCGAACCTTCGCGAGCAGAAAAGAGATGGCGTTCGCCGGTGCCACATTGAAGGAGTAGACGCGCGATACGTCCCAGGCGGCGCCGGGCGGGAGGTCGAATTGTGCCCCAAGTTGTCGGTCGACCAGGGCCCACTCCAACGGGGACACGCTGCACAGCGTCACGGGAAGCTGATGCACCGGGTCCACGAGAGCGAAGTTCAAGGAACCTGCTCGCGCACTCCGCAGATAGTGCAGGCGACTGAATATCTGATCCGCGATGCCGTCTGACAGTAGCGTGAACCGCAGATCCGAGAGCGGATACCCATCCTTTGGGATCAGTGGCTTTATTGCCTCATAATCACGCCAGAGCCTCGACGCGTTGCGGTGCAGTTCGGCGACGATGTCACGACGCTGGATGCCTCCGTCCGACCGCGCCAGCAGCGGCAGGTGCAACAGCGTGCGGACCGTGAGCGCGCGTACCGGGACGCCGTACCTGCCTGCGATGAACTCGACATCGTCTGCGAATGCCGGCCTGTTCAGCCTGCAGTCATCGAGCATCACAAGTCGTCGCGTCGGCATTAGCCCCTCGGTCAAGCCAGGGGCAGACGTTCGGGCACCTTGCTGCGAAATCGTCATTCGTCCAGAGTCCGCACGTGCCGCTGATGCGCATCGGTCGGCGCGTGCAGACGTCACCGTGCGGCGGTGATCTTCACCACATTCGGAGACTAGCGGAAGGTTGCCTTATCACCGCAACTCCAAGCGTGCACGTATTGGTGGTGTCGCGCGGCAGTCACCCGCCGCTTGGCAGGCTGAGATCGCCATCTGGCACTCTCTGCCAACCATCTGGCACCGTCGCGCCGCGATGCGGCCGTCATTCTCTGCCAACTGGCAGCCGGTCGCGCACAGGAAACTCGACCACTTCTGCGGACCGATTGCCAAGTCCGCGACAGTGCGCGCCAGCCGGTTCCCGATTATCAAATGTTGGTTGGGAAACCGTCACCAAATCCTACGGATTGACAACCGATTGTCGCGGAGTCCCATAGAAGAGTAATCAAACGCGAAGCGCCGCCGCCCACTTTAGTCGGCAGGCGGCAAATGACAAGGAACAAGGGGACGTGAATCAGGAAAAGAGGGACACACCATGAACCAGCACGAAATGCTCCCGATCCTCGTCGCGCTCGCCGGCGCGGTGATCATGGTGACGCTGTGGAAACAGCTCCTGATTCTTGTCCTCGTGGGAGTCGCACTGGTCTTCTGCTACGGCCTGTACAACGTTGCGGTCCTGATGGCGGGCTGAGGCCCGCTGATCCGCTCTACGCCCGCCCGGGAGAATCCCGGGCGGGCGTAGGTCTGTTCACCGGCCGGCTGGGGTCACAGATCGGCGGGCCGGTTGGCGCGGGCGAGCCAGCTCGTCATGCCTTTGGCCAGGAGTTGGGTGCGATGCCAGACCGGGTCTTGTCTGAGCTCTCGGGCGGAGAGGCGGATGAGGGCTTTGTATTCGATTGCGAGAGCGGTGAGGGTGCTGTGGCGGTCGCAGACGAAGGCTCGGTCGGAGAGGAGTTCGTACTGGTCGCAGGTCAGGTCGATGACCCAGCGGTCAGGGGAGGTCGGGTTGCCGATCTCGATCCAGCAGTGGAACTGCAGCGTTTGATTGCCGACGAGGATGTCCCCCACGCAGTACCGGGATCGCGCTCGCAACAGCCAAGGGAGTTCGTGCAGCAGCCACGCTGAGCTGACGCCGCATTGGCCTGCCGAGGCAGGCAACCCCGGGCCGGACACGAAGTCGGGGTGGATGGTGGATTCGGACCACTCTTCGGAGAGCGCAGCACGGTACGCGTAGAGCCGGCGGCGGAGGTGGGCAGAGAACCAAGTGTCAGGCTGTGAAGACGAGGCTGCCAAGGCAGAGTTTGACACGGTGGCCCCCCAATCCCTCGCTTCGAACCACTCACTCGGCATTGTGGGCGCTGCCGGATTCGGTCGCAAGGTCAATATTGCAAGGGGATTGGGGTGGCTGTGTGCAACGGGTTGGGGATGGTGCCGGTTACTGGGATGGGCGGGCGGGTGTGCAGGTCGGTGTAGCCGAGGGTTAGGCGGTAGCCGTTGAGGGGGTAGCGGAGGAAGGTTTCGGCGGTCAGGGCGGTGGCGGCCAGGCGGTCGGTGTATTCGGGGTGGTTCTGGGTGTAGCGGTGTACTTCGGCCAGAGCGATACCCCAGAAGATTTCCTCTGGGATCAGGGACTTGGCGGCCAGGGGGTTGAGGACGCCGAGGAGGAGGGCGTCTACGACGTACTGGCGGAGGATGGGCCAGGGTTTGCGGGGCAGCACTCGGGCATGGGAGTCCGGTTCGATGCCTCGGGCAACTATTGGGGTGGTGGAGACGTTGATGTCGTCGACCAGGTCCTTGATGACGAGGCGGGTCGGGAGGCCGGAGGGGTTGCAGATGATCGCGAGGTTTTCACCGTGGGGGTTGACGGTGATGCCGTAGTGGTGGAGTAGGTGGAGTAGCGGGCGGAGGAGGGTGGAGAGGAGGTGGCTGAGCCAGGTCTGGGGGTCGGTTCCGGAGCGGGCGATCATTTCTTCGGCCAGTCCGGGATGTAAGACGGCGGCTAGGGGCCAGACGGTTTCGGCTTCGCCGAGGCGGGGGTCGATGGGGTCTCGCCAGATGGTGCCGAGGGTTTCGGTCCATTGGTACGGGATGGTGGGGGTGGTGGAGAGTTGGGGGTGGGGGACGGTGACTGAGGCGACTTCGCCTAGGAGTTCGGTGCCGAGGTCCGTGAACACCTGATCGCGGGACCAGAGGCCGCGGAGCCATTGGGTGAGCATGGGGGCGGCTAGCGTGCAGTGCGGCGGGATGCCTCGGTAGACGGAGGTGTTGAGGATTTTGAGTGGGAGTTTTACCTGGTAGCGGGTGGGGTTGGAGATGTTCACCATGGTGCGGATTGATTGGGTGGGGAGATAGTCGTCCAGGGACTCCCCCAGGATGACGATTTCGCCGGTGGCCAGTTCTCGGGCCCACTGGGTGCGGATGACGTGGTTGAGTTGCCAGGGGTGGCATGGGAGCCAGACGTAGGCATCCGGGTCGTCCAGCTTGGCGCGGAAGGACTCGATCACCGGTGGGTCCAGTTCGCGTTCCACCACTGCGTGTTCGGAGAGGTCCGGCGTACCGCGGAATTCGGCGAGGCCTCGTCGTACGGCGAGCCAGATCAGCCGCACCGGCGTACGGGCTTCAGGGGCGTAGCGGGCGCTGTCGGAGGCGGAGAAGCCTAGGCGGCCCTTGTTGGCTACCAGGAGGGGATGGCCGGTCAGGTATCCCTCCAGTCGGCTGTGGTGCAGGTTCAAGAGCTCCTCAGGCTGCAGAGCTGTGGATGCCATGCGTACGTCGGCTGCCAGGGTGCTCGTCAGTTCGGCGACGTAGCCGGCGATGGTGGAGCCGCCGAGGTCCAGTACGTCGGCTGCTTCGACGAAGAACTGGATCGGGTCGGTGGCGCGTTCGCTTTCGTCGTTGCCGAGGATGCCGGTGGCGGTACGTCGGATTGACTCCGCATCGACCCGCCAGCTGCCGAACCCACCGCGGGTGGCTTCGAAGGTGTACGACGCTGTGCCTAGGTCCAAGCGGCTGTCCACCGGCTCGAGGAGACCTTCGGTGCAGAACTGGGAGATCAGCTTCGCCAGAAGCTGCGAAGAGCACTGTGTCCAGAGGTCGGTCATCCGGGGATCGCAAAGGTGGTGAAGGCGGTGGACTTCGGGAGGCGGAAGATCTCGCGGCCGGCGATGCTGTTCAGGATGGTGGCGTTGCGGATGGCGCCGAGGCCCAGGTCGGGGGCTGCTACGCCGTGGGAGTGGAGGTCCGCGTTGGCCACGAAGAGACGACCCGCCAGAGCATCAGCCGCCCGAACGCTGTGGTCGCGGTTGATGACCCAGCGGCCGGCCGCGTCGTGCTCGATCTGCGACTGCAGCGACTCCATGAAGGGCAGAGGACGGCTGCGGTACCCCGTGGCCGCCACTACTGCGTCGGTCGTGTGCTGGAACGTCTTGCCGCTGTCGGCGTGGAGCATTGTCAGTTCGAGGCCGTCAGCGCGGGCGACCGCAGCTACGACCCCGACGCCAACCTGCAGCTCAGCCGGAGCGGCACTCAGGTCGCGCGCGTACAGGACATCGTGGATGTCCTCCAGAGTCTCCGACGAGATGCCCTTGTAGTGGCGCCACTGGTCCTTCACCAGCTGGTCACGCTTTGGCTCGTCCAGTGCGTGGAAGTAGTCGACGTACGACGGTGTGGTCATCTCCAGAACGAGCTTCGAGTAGTCCAGGGGCGTGAACGCACCTGTGCGAGTCATCCACGACACGGCCGGACCGTCGGCGCGGAGCAGGTCCAAAAAGCATTCAGCACCAGACTGCCCCGAACCGACGACAGTCACGTGGCCAGTCCTTAGCAAGTCGTCCCGACGGAAGAGGTAGTCCCCGGAGTGCAGGAAGCGCTCGGAAGGCAGTCCGGCGAGCGCAGCGGGCACAGACGGCTCTGTGCCGACGCCGACTACCAGATGCCGCGCTTCGAAGTGTTCGACAGCCTCACCGCGCTCGACCGTCAACAAGAACGCGGATCCGTCCCAGACCACGTCCCGCACGTGGTGACCGAAGTGCAGCGAATCCAGTTGCGCGGCACACCACCGCAGGTACGTCTCGTACTCGCGCCGCGTCGGATGGAACTTCTCCCGTACGTAGAACTGGTAGAGCCGGTCATTCGCACGAAGGAACGACAGGAACGACAGGTGATGCGCCGGCTCCACCAAAGAGACCAGATCCGCCAGGAACGACACCTGCAGCATCGCATCCTCGAACATCAGCCCCCGGTGCCACGTGAACTCCGGCCGGCTGTCCAGCACGGCGAGCTCCACATCCCCCACCTCAGAGGCCAGTGCGGCCAGACCGAGGTTGAACGGACCACAGCCCACAGCGATCACGTCGTACATGTCATGCCTCCACAGTCCGGGTGCGGACCATCAGTAGTGCGGTCTTGTCGGGCAGCTGTAGCTCCCCCTGCTGAACGAAGCCCGCCGCGACGAACGCTCGGACGGACGGGGTGTTCTGTACGTCGGGCTCGGCCACCACGCGCTCGCAGGCCGGAGCGGCCCGCAGCAACGCGTCGGCGATCGCCCGGATCAGTCCACGGCCGAGCCCGCGCCCGACCCGGGTGAGGTCGCCGATGGCGAGGTGGAGGCCCCAGTCGTGCTCGTCGCTCGCGTAGTACTCGGCCAGGTGGTCGTGCCGCACGCGGTACAGCTCGACGTACCCGAAGTCCTCCGCGTCGACGGCTGCCACACAAGGGATCGAGTGCTCCCCCGATACCTGCCTGGTGATCTCCTGGGCCCAGTGCTCGACCGACCAGTCCTGGTGCCACCACCGCTGGATATGTGGCTGCGCCATCCACAAGGCGATCCGCGGCGCGTCGGCAGGTTCGGCCGGTCGGAGGTCAAAGCCGTTGTCCAGGTGGAGCATCGGCCGGATGTCGCATCTCACCGCAGCGGGTTCGGTACGTCGAGGTAGACGGACTGCGCGTCCAGAGGGGCGACAACCTCGTCGATGCCCCGCAGCCGGGTCATCATGTTCGCCTTGCACGGCAGTGTGTCCGCCTCGAGCCATCGCCGCGCCAGACGATCCCCAGAAGGTCCAGCAGCCTTCAGCAACGGCAGTGCGAGAGTCAGCCGCTCACGCACCACCTCCAGCAGAGCAGCCTCATCAGCAATGCCCTCTGCCGCAAGACAGCCGACCACGGCCAGCGCCTGGTTGTGCAGCAGGTAGTAGGTCAACCGGTCGTCGACTATCGGGTCGTCAACCACCGCCAGTGTCGAGTCATGCAGCCCCGTCACCGCCAACAGACCACGCAGGTACGACGACGCGAGGTAGTAGCCCTGGTTGTCGCGATACGCACCGCACTTGATCCGCCCGGCCCCGTCCAGCCGTACCAGCGTGTTCTGCTGATGCGCCTCGAGCCCGATACCGGTCTCGGCGTACAGGTGCAGCATCGGGACCAGCACGTTGTCGATGTACTCCGCCACCCAGCCGGCAGGGTCGTCTGCCGCATACACACTCAGCCGACTGACCCCGCCGGGACGTGGTGCGACGAGTCCCGCCAAACATGCATAACTGTTGACGTCGGTCGGCACTTCTCGTACAGCAACGTCAAGACCGGTCAATGTTGGTCCACCCTCATCAAGAGCAACCCAGGCCGGGTCCCTGACGATCGTGAACCGCGGGTGCGCGGTCGCTGTCCCCGCGTTGTACGCCGCATCGAGCAGCCGATTGATCTCCAGCCCGCGCCGCAGTTCGGTCGGCGTCGACTCGCGCCGCGAGTTGGTGATCCGCAGACCGAGCGACAGCTTCAGCATCACCGGACGATCGGGGTGAAAGACCGTTCGCAACGAAGACGTCGGGTACCACTGCGCGCCGTGCGGCCCCAGTGCCTTGACGCGGCCATCCCTGACTAATGAGGCCACCCGCGGCCGCGTCAGCACCGACGCAGCTTGCCACGGGTGCGCGGGGATCAGCACCCGGCCCGACGACGGGGTGATACCGGCCAGCGCGCCCATCAGCTGCACAGCGTCCAGTCCCTGCAGCGAGGGCGCGCCGGCCACCTGGTCCGACGACACCAGCTCGGCGTCGGCTTCGAACCAGTGCACTGCGAAACGGCCACCGAGCTCGGGCGAGTACGCCGCCAGCTCGGCACCGCTCAGTCCGTCCCGGCTCTTCGGCGCGGGGTGATTCAGATGCCCGAACACCAACGCCTGCTCGAACTCCAGGAAGCGCCCCGGCCCACGCTCCCCGTCAGCCTCGGAAACAAACACCGAGACGTTGCGCACCGACTCCGCCGTACGCGCCGCCAGATCGTCGATCTCCGCCGGATCGGCGTCCGCAGACAGCAAGCGCACCAGTTCCTCGGGAACAGCCGGTACGCCGTCCACGAGCACGTCGGTGAACTGGTGCAACCCGGTGCGCGAAGCATGCTCGACCCGGGCCGTCACCGTCGACGAGCCCACCGGCAACGACAACGGTCCAACAGTCACCGGCACGGACGTTTCGCGGGTGTAGCACCGCAGGATCGCGTTCAGATGAGCGGCAACCGCAATACTCACGCTGCTCCTTCGCCGGTCAGGACGTCGAGGCCGGTGGCCACGACCTGGTCGAGCAGGTCCTCGATGTCCGTCGCTGTGGCGTTCGGGTTCAGCAGCGTCAACTTCAACGCGACCGCGGCCGGGCGGCCGCCGCGGGCCGGCAGCTTGGTCCGGCCGATCAGCACCCGTCCGGACGTCAGCAACCGGCGCCGGACCTCACCCTGGAGCGCGTCCAACGCACCCTGCTCCAGGCCCTGCCCGGCGACCCGGAACAGCACCGTGGTCAGGGTCACCGGCGCCAGCAACTCAAGGTTGCTGTCGGCAACGACCCGGGCCGCGGCGGCGTGCGCGAGCTCGTGACAGGTGTCGAGCATTGTGCCCAGTCCGGCGCGCCCGTATGCCGTCAGCGTGGTGGCAACCTTGACCGCATCCGGACGGCGGGTGGTCTGCAGGCTGCGTCCGAGCAGGCCGTCCAGCCCGGAGTCGATGTCGTCGGCCGGGTTCAGGTAGTCCACCGACCGGTCGAACGCGGAGAACCGGGTCCGGTCGGCCACCAGCAGCACGCTCGTCGCAGCCGGCTGCCAGCCGATCTTGTGCAGGTCGAGCGTGACCGAGTCCGCCAGCGGCAGCTCGGCCAGCAGCGGGGCGAGCCGCTCGGAGAACAACGCCCCGAACCCGTACGCCGCGTCCACGTGCACCCAGGCCCCATGCGCACGGCCCAACGAGGCGATCTCGGCGATCGGGTCGATCGATCCGAAGTCCGTCGTACCGGCCGTCGCGATCACGGCGACCGGCGTACGGCCGGGCTTTGCGAGCTCGTCGGCCAGTACGTCGGTGCGCATCCGGAAGCTCTCGTCGGACGGAATCGTGATCGCCGCGGATTCACCGAGCCCGAGGGCGGCGCAGGCTCGCTGGACGGAGAAGTGCGCCAACTCGGAGCAGAACACGACCGGCCGAACGAGTCCGAGAAGACCGTTCCGCCGTACGTCGAGTCCCACGGCGGCGGCCGCGCTGTCGCGGGCGATCAGGACCGCGAGAAGGTTCGAGATCGAGCCGCCCGGCGTCAGTACGCCGTCCGCCTCCGGACCGAACCCGGCCAGTCCGGCCAGCGCCTTCACGACCCACTGCTCGATCGCGAGCGTCGCCGGACCGGAGTCGTAGGTGTCCATCGAGGCGTTCGAAGCCGAGGCCAGCGCATCCGCGTCCACCGCAACCTGCAGCACCGGCGGCTGCAGGTGGGCCGCCGCGTGCGGGTGACTGAGGTCGATGCCGTTCTGGTCCAGCAGTCCCGCGATCAGGTCGAGCGCGGCCGACTCCCCGACCCCGGTCGATGGGATTCGCGGCTCACCCAGCACCTCGGCGGCGCGACGCAGTACGGCTCCCGGCGAGCCGTGCGGCAACGGTCCACGGTCGCGGTCCGCTACCGTCGAGGCCAGCGGCCAGCGGGCGGTGAACGGATCGCGGACGGGTGTAGGCAGCGCGGTCAGACGCGCGGGCTGCGACATCCAGATCTCCCGGGAAGTTGTCGAGTAAGGCAACCCTTACTAAGGCAGGCCTAACTTTTGCCCGCCTCACCGACCGTGTCAACTCAACCACCCGAGACGTGAACATCCTCACGGACCGGCCGCGCCAACCAGTGCGGCCCCGCGCTCCAACCGAGCAGCCGGCATCCACCGCCAACTGTCCGTCCCTCCGCGTCGAAGTGGCCGCCCGCCGCCACCTCCCGCAGCCCCGCCACAGCCGGCGCGAACCGCGGTCCCAGTACGCCGGCCCGCTCCCCCAGCTTCGCCAGCAGATCGCGTCGTACGGCGTCGTCGCAGAAGCTGAGGTAGAAGATCGCCTGCCGCCACGCGTACGCCGTGTTCTTGATGCCCTGCAACTCGGTGATCCAGGTCGCCGGCGGCTGGGTCTGCCGCTGCACCGCCCAGGAGAATGTGCGGTCGGCCAGATCGGGTGCGGCCTCCCGGAGCCAATCCGTCAGCTGCAGCCCGTCTACCAGCCCAGCCAGGTTGTGCGTCGTCAGGATCTGACTCTGCTCCAGCACGGTGCCGTTCTGAGCGACGGACCCGCCGGCGCTCACCGAGCTCTGTGCCTCCGCAGCACGCTGACGGCACACGTCCGCGAAGTCGTCCGCGGTCGCCTTCCCCCAGCGCTTGTACCGACGCTGCTCCACAACCGGCCACGACGAGGGCAGGTCGTAGTACTGCGCGTACAGCGTCCCGGACAGCACCTGGCTCGCGATCGACGCCGCCGACCGCCACTTCTCGGTGAACGTCCCCATGAAGATGTCGGCCGCGACCTCCTCGACGAGAGGCACCTTCAGGTCCGCCTGCGCGGCGAGCGCGCCGAACTCCCGCAGCAGCGGATTCGGCAGGATCGCCTGGGGAAAGGCAGTCAGGGCGATGACCGTCGTCTCGCGTAGCGACTGCGCCGCGGCCCGCGTCGCCTGCGCACGCCGATCACGGTACGGCGCCACTGCGGCGACCCACGGCAGCTCGTCGAACCGCACCTGGTGCTCGAGGTTGAGCAACAGCAAGCTCCGCCGGCGACGGAAGGCCGCATAGCTCTGGGCGTACACGCCGGCCAGCGACGGGTCCTCGATGTTGGCGGCGAGCAACTGCGACGTGATCTGCGGCAGCACTCGCGCGAGCACCTCCCCCGAGCTGATCAGGCCGCGATCCACCAGCTCACCGATCGGAGCCTCGAGCGCACGGGCTGCCTTCGCGAGGAGGTGTTCCGGCATGGCGGAGCCGGCCGCCGCGGGGACCTCGTCAGCGGTGACCTCGCCCGCGACCGAATCGAGCGTGGGCAGACCGCCGTCATCGGGAAACCGGTCCAGCCGGCAGCTCAGCACGTGCGCCAAGGTCGCGTACGTCGGCCGCGCGGCGACGATGCTCTGCGTCGTACGCAACGCTGCACGGGCCTCCGAACCGGGCGCTCCGTGCGCCGAGACCGTGTTGGCCAGCGCGCGGCGGATCCAGCCGACCTCGCGACCGCTCAGCGCCGAACTATCGGACGGACACCGCTCCAGCGCCGCCTGCAGCCGCGCGAAGTTGCTCTTGGGATGCCGAGGCCGATGGACCTCAGCAGCGGCGTGGAACTCGTCAAGCCATTGGTGACGCCGTTCCACCCAGTCGTCCGGCCAGACTCGGCACGGCCACCCGCCGACGACCTCACCGTCGGCGGTCAGCTCCGGCAGTTCGTCGTCGACGGTGTCGCACCAGAGTGCCATCAGACGGTCGTAGAGCGGGTTCCAGACCCGCAGAGTCTCCAGCATGGCAGCGATCTGCGGCCGCACCGTTGCCTGCCGCAACGTACTGCGCACCTCGGCGACCGGCTGCAGCCGCACCACCGCGCCGGAAGGCGTCGAGGACGGGCTGAACGTCGGCGTGAACCGGAGCCGATGCATCAGCGGCCGCAGCTCGGAGGTGAGATCCAGCGCCGTGGTGTACTGCTCCCGCTCGAGCAACCAGGCGACGACCAGCAGCGCCGACTCCTCCGGCACATCGATCCGGTAGTTCCCGGTGCGCAGGGCCTGGCCGAGCTCGGCGAGCCCTTCGTCGCCGAGGAACCACAGGTTGAGCCGCTCCCGGTCGGTCTCCCCCGGAGCGTTCGCGGGCAGCCGGGCGAGCTCGTCCGCACGCAGCGGCTCCTCCGCCAGGTAACGCCCGGTCGTGAACCCGCCGTGGGCCACCTCGAGCGTGACCCAGGCCGGCGTGTCCGCGACCGGCGTCCTGGATCCGATCGTCAGGCGGCCGGACGCCATCCCGTCCAGAACGTTGCGCCAGGCATCGACCCGGGCGGCGGCACGGCGGCGTACCTCGGCATCGTCGGCGGTCAGCGCGCGCTCGAGAGCCCGTTCCAGCCGGCCCATCGGGTAGCCGGCCGAGGCCGTCTCCCGCGCTTCCTCCGCCATCCGGAACCCCCGCTCCCCTAGAGAAAAGACATGGAGGCAGGACTCGAACCTGCGCCCTCCCGGTAAGCAGCCGGGTGATCTACCCCTGATCTACTCCATGCAGTGCGCTACAGCCTAGCGACCGTACGGGCGCTTCGGCGGTCAGGCGATCGCGGCAATATCGCCGTCGTCGAAATAGATTGCCTGATGCAAGCGACCGCCGAGAGCAGACGCGTAGCGGAGGAGGACCTCCTGCCCTGAGATCTTGCCCTGCTCGATCTGGGAGACTCGTCCCTTGGTGACGCCCATCCGCTCGGCCACCTGAGCTTGAGTCAAACCACGAGCGCGCCGGATCTCCGCCAAGCGGTGTCCTTGGACCCCCGCCAGGAGCTCCTGCTTCCCGGCCGCGACGCTCTCTTCGCCGCCGGCACGCGCGACCTCCCGATCGCGGATGTCTCGCCAACTCACGTAGCCGCTCATCGATCGCCCTCCTCGTCGGCCTGTCGTTCCTTCACATAGATCTCGTAACGGTGCTCCGCGAGCGGGATCGCCTCGTCGTACCAAACCTTCCACCGGCCGGCCTTGTCCCCGGCGACCAGTAGGATGCTCGATCGCCAGGGGTCGAACGCAAACAAGATCCGCACGGTTCCCGGTCTCAACTCCTTGAGGTTGGGCAGCCGGGATCCGGTGATGGTGTCGACCAGCGGCCGTCCGAGCCCCGGACCTACCTCAGCCAGCGCATCAATCGCCTGCACAACCCGCCGATGTGCCGCGTCGTCCAAGCCGTCGATCCACTCACGGACCTCATCGACGATGTAGACCTCCCACTCTTGCATCGCCATGCCAGAAGTATAGCAAATGGTAAACCGCGTGATCTCTGTCAGCGCCCGTAAGGGGTTCTCGTCAGGACGAACGTGGCGACGTTGAGATGGCTCACCTCATCGCCGCTGCGGATGACGTGGAGAGTCTCGCCGGCGAGGTAGCCGTCGCGGCCTTGGTACAGGTCGGGAGCGACGGGTGAGATGCGGCTGGTGAGGCCGCCGGAGAGTTGGAGGATGCCGGCGGAAACGGAGATCGTGAGCGGCGTGTTGCCCCAGTACCAGTGGCCGAGGAGGTCGGTGCCTTGGGCAAGCGATGGCTCGGGGACCCACTCCTGCGCGACGGGTGGCTCGTAGGTCGTCAGGACGCGGACCAGGTCGGGCGGCAGCGAGGCGACGCGGCCGTACGTCGCGTTGCCGAGCGTCACCGCCCCGACGCGGCGCACGCGGTCGACGAACAGGCCCGCGAGGAAGCCCGGCATCGAGCCGGTGTGGCCGATCAGGAGGTGCGGGTCGGCCGCGATCAGGCGCAGGCCGAGCCCGTACGACGCGGTCAGCCCCTCGCGCGGATCCGACGCCACCGGAGCCGCCATCTCCTCGACCGTGTCCCGGCTCAGCACCTCGTTCACCGGATCGATCCAGAACGTCGCGTACCGGGCCAGGTCCTCGATCGTGCTCCACAACTGCCCGGCCGGGGCCATCGCACCGGAGTCGTACGACGGCTCCGGGACGAGCTGCCCGCTGAACGGGTGGACCGAGAACCCCTCGGCCGCCGGGGTCGACGGGAAGTACGTCGTCCGCTGCATACCGAGCGGATCCAGGATCCGGGTCTGGACGAGCTCGATCCACGGCCGGCTCCGGAGGCGCGCGACGAGTTCACCGAGCAAGCCGTACCCGAGGTTGGAGTAGTGATGCCGGCGATCGGCCGGGCCGACCGCCTGCGACTCGTCCATCGCCGCCGTCAGCTCGTCGAACGAGACGCCCGGATTCCGTTCCCACCAAGGGCCTTCGGGCTCCGCGTTCATCCCGCCACTGTGCGCGAGCAGGTGCCGGATCGTCCGGTCCCCGAACGCGATCCCCGGCAGATGCTTGCCGACGGCATCGTTCAGCGACAGCAACCCGTCGTCCCGGCACTGCAGCACCAGGATCGCCGTCAGCGTCTTGGTGATCGACCCGATCCGGTACTGCACATCCGGCCCCGGCGCACCACCGTCCGCCGTCGCGAACCGCCCGCGGGACCCGGTCCACACCAGGTCCCCATACCGAACCACACCGGCATTGACCGACGGCAACTTCCATTCGCTCTGCGCTGTCGCAATCTCGGCGTACAGAGCAGCGGCAGTCTCAGAACGCAAGGACATTACTCGAAGGCCTCCGGGGAGGGGCAGGAGCAGATCAGGTTGCGGTCGCCGTAGGCTCCGTCGATGCGGCGGACCGGCGGCCAGTACTTCGAGGCGCGGTCCACCGAGCGGGGGAACGCGGCCTCCTCGCGAGTGTAGGCGTGCTCCCACTTGTCGTTGATGACCGACTCGGCGGTGTGCGGCGCGTTCACCAGCGGGTTGTCCGCGGCCGGCCACTCCCCTGCCGCGACCCGGTCGATCTCGTGCCGGATCGCGATCATCGCGTCGCAGAAGCGGTCGAGCTCGCCGAGGTCCTCGGACTCGGTCGGCTCGACCATCAGCGTGCCCGCGACCGGGAACGACATCGTCGGCGCGTGGAAGCCGTAGTCGATCAGCCGCTTCGCGACGTCGTCGACGCTGATCCCGGTCTCCTTGGTCATCGGCCGCAGATCCAGGATGCACTCGTGCGCGACCAGCCCGTTCTCACCCGTGTACAGCACCGGGAACGCGCCCTCGAGCCGCTTCGCCACGTAGTTCGCGGTCAGCACCGCGGCCTTGGTCGCGTCGGTCAGACCGGTAGCCCCCATCATCCGGATGTAGGCCCACGAGATCGCCAGCACGCCCGCGGACCCGAACGGCGCCGCGCTGATCGGCCCGACACCGGACTCGGGCCCGGCCTGGTCGAGCAGCGGGTGGTTCGGCAGGTACGGCGCGAGGTGCGCAGCGACACCCACCGGGCCGACGCCCGGACCGCCACCACCGTGCGGGATGCAGAACGTCTTGTGCAGGTTCAGGTGGCTGACGTCGCCGCCGAACTCACCCGGCTTGGCCAGCCCGAGCAGGGCGTTCAGGTTCGCGCCGTCGACGTACACCTGGCCGCCGTGCTCGTGGACGATCGAGCAGACCTCGCGCACGCTCTCCTCGTACACACCGTGCGTCGACGGGTACGTGATCATGATCGCGGCCAACCGGTCAGCGTGCTCGGCAGCCTTCGCCCGCAGGTCGTCCAGGTCGATCGTGCCGTCGTCGTTGCCCTTGACAACAACGACCTTCATCCCGGCCATCACCGCGGAGGCGGCGTTCGTGCCGTGCGCCGACGCCGGGATCAGGCAGACGTTGCGGTCCGCCGAGCCCTGGGCGCGGTGGTACCCGCGGATCGCGAGCAGACCGGCGAGCTCACCCTGCGAGCCCGCGTTCGGCTGGATCGAGACCTTCGCGTAGCCGGTGACCTCGGCCAGCCAGCGCTCCAGCTGACCGATCAGCTTCACGTACCCGGCGGCGTCCTCGATCGGCGCCAGCGGGTGCATGTCCGCGAACTCCGGCCAGGTGACCGCTTCCATCTCGGTGGTCGCGTTCAGCTTCATCGTGCAGGACCCGAGCGGGATCATCCCGCGGTCCAGCGCGTAGTCCTTGTCGGACAGCTTGCGCAGGTACCGCAGCATCGCCGTCTCGGACCGGTGCGTGTTGAACACCGGGTGCGTCAGGTACTCCGTCGTCCGCGGTACTGCGATCGCGGCCGCGCCGAGCGTGTCGTCGTACTGCACGCCGAAGGACTGGCAGACGCGCGTGAGCGTGGCGACGTCGGTCTTCTCGTCGCAGGAGATGCCGACGTGGTCCGCGTCGACCAGCCGCAGCCAGATCCCGTTCTGCCGGGCGGCGTCCACCACATCGGCGGCCTGACCCGGCACGCGGGCGAGCACGGTGTCGAAGAAGTCGTTGTGCACGACCTCGACCCCGCCCGCACGCAGCGAGGCGGCGAGCTTGCCGGCGTAGTTGTGCACGCGCTGGGCGATCGCGCGAAGCCCGTCCGGACCGTGGTAGACGGCGTACATCGAGGCGACGACAGCCAGCAGGACCTGCGCCGTACAGATGTTGGAGGTGGCCTTCTCGCGGCGGATGTGCTGCTCGCGGGTCTGCAGCGCCAGCCGGTACGCCGGGGCGCCGTCCGCGTCGACCGAGACGCCGACGAGGCGACCCGGCAACGACCGCTCGAGGCCGGACCGCACGGACATGAAGCCGGCATGCGGACCGCCGTAGAACAGCGGTACGCCGAAGCGCTGCGACGACCCGATGACGATGTCGGCGCCGGCCTCACCCGGTGCGTCGAGCAACGTCAGCGCGAGCAGATCGGAAGCGACGGCAACCAACGTGTCGCGCTCGTGGGCCGCGTCGATCAGCGGCTTCAGGTCGCGGACGGCGCCGTTGGAGCCCGGGTACTGCACGAGCAGCCCGAAGAAGTCGCCCTCGGGCAGGCCTTCGCTGGTGTCGGCGACGACGACCTCGATGCCGAGCGCCTCGGCCCGGGTCTGCACGACGGCGACGGTCTGGGCGAAGCAGTCGGCGTCGACGAGGAAGCGGTCGGACTTGCTCTTCTTGTTCGAGCGGTGCGCCAGCGTCATCGCCTCGGCGGCCGCGGTGCCCTCGTCGAGCAGCGACGCGTTCGCGGTCGGCAGACCGGTCAGGTCGGACACGACGGTCTGGAAGTTCAGCAGCGCCTCGAGCCGGCCCTGCGAGATCTCCGGCTGGTACGGCGTGTAGGCCGTGTACCAGGCCGGGTTCTCGACCAGTCGGCGGACGATGACCGACGGCGTGAAGGTGCCGTAGTACCCCTGGCCGATCATCGAGGTGGCGACGTTGTTGCGGGCCGCGAGCTGGCGGAGCTCGGTCAGCGCGTCGACCTCGGAGGCCGGCTCGGGCAGCCGGAGCGGCTCGGCCGACCGGATCGAGTCGGGCACGGCGGCATCGACCAGGGCGTCGACGTCGGCGTACCCGAGGAGCTGCACCATGCGCGCGACCTCGTCCGGGCGTGGCCCGATGTGGCGATCGGCAAAGATTGCGGACAGTTCGGTCATCAGAGGCTCCGTTGCTGGCTATGCTTCGTAGCCTCCCCCTCTGTCACGCCAGGGATCGCGCTTCAGAGTCGCCTAAGGCACTCGGTCCATGGGCCTGAGAGGTTCCGGGGAGGAATTGCCCCTTCGGCGCCCGATGACACGGGTCTCTCCCGAGTGCTGTGTACGGCTGAGTCGAGGCTACCAGGAATCGCGGAACAGTTCGGGCAGCAGCCGACGCGCGACCGGTCGTGCCGCCTCGACCTGCTCCGGCGTCGCCGACTGCATCGGCCAGCGGGCCCGGGTGCCGACATCGGCCCAGTCCCCGACCGCGGCCAGGAACTTGTCCAGCGCCGGGTTCGACAGGCCGGCCTTCTGCAGCGGCGCGACGTGCGCCTCGAAGAACTCACCGATCCGCCGCTCGACGTCCAGATCATCGGCCGTCCGTACGGCGCCGTCGGGCGACAGCGCGGCGACGTTCGAGTAGCTGCCGTGCGCACCGAGTAACGACATACTCGCGAGGAAGTGCCCGGGCACGAAGAGGGCCAACCCGGACTGCAGAGCCTCGTCGAACCAGGCCTTGTCCCCACCTGCGGTCTTTAACCCGATCAGAGTCGGCACCGCCGCCGCCAGGCCGGCGAGCTGCCGAGGACCGACCTGCGTCTTGGCATGGGGCGGGTTGTACAACACCAACGGCACGTCGCCCGCGGCGCCGGCCACTCGCCGGAAGAACTCCAGCAGCTCACGCTCATTCAGCGGAAGCCAGTCCGGGACTACCGCCTGAATCGCTCCAGGTGCCAACGTCGCCGCACGCTCGACCCGCGACAGCTGAACCTGCGCCGACGGATGACTGGCGCCGATCTGGAACGGTTTACCCGCCCCGGCAAGCAACGAGTTGATCCGGTCGAACTCGTCCTCGGTCAGGGTCTGGAACTCCCCCGCCGTCCCGTGCGCATACAACCCGTCGACCTGCGACCCGGCGAGGGTCGCCAGCTGAGACTCCAGACGACCGAAGTCGATCGAGTCGTCCGCATTCAGGGGCAACAACAAAGTCGCCCACACACCGCGGAGCGAGTCAGCAGTGAGTGGGCGCACAAAGTAAAGCTATGTCAGCCGGTCATGCGGGCGCGACGGCGGGCGGCGAGCTCGTCGCCGGTGTGGCCGTCGGAGTCGCCTTCGTCGTGACCGTCGGCACGCTCCGTGGGCAGCTCGGACAGCGAACCCTCGACCTCGCGCCAGACGCCGCCGAGCGCGATGCCGAACACGCCCTGGCCACCGGCCAGCAGGTCGATCACCTCGTCGGGCGAGCTGCACATGTACACCGACGCGCCGTCGCTCATCAGCGTGATCTGGGTCAGGTCGTCGAAGCCACGCTTGCTGAGGTGCGCGATCGCGGTCCGGATCTGCTGCAGCGAGATCCCGGCGTCGAGCAGCCGCTTGATCACTTTCAGCAACAGCACGTCACGAAAACCGTACAGCCGCTGCGTCCCGGAGCCGGTCGCCGGGCGGACCGACGGAGAGACCAGTCCGGTCCTCGCCCAGTAGTCGAGCTGCCGGTAGGTGATCCCGGCCGCGGCGCAGGCCGTCGGTCCCCGGAACCCGACGTCCTCCGGCATCGGCCGCAGGTCGTCGTCGAACAGCAGACCCTGGACGCCGGCAGTCTCAGCTGCCGCGGCGTGCGCGTCGGAAGCCGACTGCGTCAGATCCGTGTCCCCGGTGCGTGTCACGCCTGAGCCTCCCTGGATACCGACTGGAACGAGCCATCTGCGTGGAGTGACAGCACCCCACGACTCCTTCACGGTAAGCCGCCGCTCTGACCGGGTCAACGACAACCGCGCCGAGCCGGGAGCGTGTCGCGACCGCCGTACGAATCGTTACCAAGCCGATCTTGTACCGGCGGAGGCAAATCTCGTGGGCGGTCAGCTCTTGTCGAAGTCCTCCGGAGTGACCTGGTCGAGGAACTCGCGGAACCGCTCGACCTCCTCTTCCTCCACCACCTCGTCGTCGGCCGTCTCACTCTCCGGGACCGGGATCCCGGCCTCGGCCAGGATCTCGTCGGCGCAGAACACCGGGGTGCCGGTGCGCAGCGCGAGCGCGATCGAGTCCGACGGGCGCGCGGAGATCTCGGTCTTGTCGTCGAAGACCAGGACCGCCTCGAAGATGCCGTCGTTCAGGTTCACGATCCGGACCTGGCTGAGCGTGTGCCCGAGCACCCGGATGGTCTCGGCGAACAGGTCGTGCGTCAGCGGCCGTGGCGGCTCCATGCCTTGCTGCGCGAACGCGATCGCACTCGCCTCGGCAGCTCCGATCCAGATCGGCAGATACCGCTCTCCGCCGACCTCTTTCAGCAGCACGATCGGCTGACTCGAGGGCATCTCCACCCGGACTCCGACCACGTCGACTTCGCGCACACGTTCAGCCTACTCCGCAGGGAAGCCCCGAGGTGGCCGACGGGGTCGCTACGGACGTGGTAGGCGGGAACGGACCAGGGCGGTGTGCAGGCGGACGGTGAGCGCGGCCAGTTCGCCGGTCTGTTCGGTCCGGCGCGGGCCGGTGACCTGCTCGATCAGGCCGACCTCCCGATCGGCCGCCGTACGGAACGCGCGCAGGTGCCGCGGCTCGAGTCCGTACCCGGCCAGCTCCGCGGCGACCTGGGCGATCACGATCGCGTCGCCGCCGTAGTGGTTGCCGCTGGCCACCACCAGGCCGTGGCTCTCCAGTTCGTCGAGCAGCGCGGCCGGTACGCCGGCAGCGGTCCGCAGCTCGTCCCGGGTCAGCCGCAGCTCGGTGCCCGAGGCACCGAAGTCGTCCGCGACCGGCTGACCGGGGGTCTGCGGCAACGAGCTCGGCGCGACCGGTGGACCCGCGGCGGCCGGACGCAGGCCGCGGTCGATCGCCCCGAGATGCTCCTTGATCACCTTCAGCGGCCGGTACTGGTCGCGTTGCGCGGTCAGCACGTACCGCAGCCGCTCGACGTCGGCGGCACTGAACTTCCGGTACCCCGACGCCGTCCGGGCCGGTGTCACCAGCCCCTCGGCCTCGAGGAACCGGATCTTGGAGATCGTGACGTCGGCGAACTCGGCCTGCAGCAGCTGCAGCACCGCCCCGATGCCGCGACCGTCCGCCGGCCCTCCGGCGGTGCGATCCGGGGCCGTGCGATCGGCGGCGCTGGGATCAGGCCTGGCCACTGGCGTAGTACACCAGCCGGTACTTGCCGATCTGAACCTCGTCGCCGTTGTTCAGCTGGACCTCGTCGATCCGGTCGCGGTTGACGTACGTGCCGTTCAGGCTGCCGACGTCGCGGACCTTCACGCCGTACCCGTCGCGGCGGAACTCCGCGTGCCGGCGGGACACGGTCACGTCGTCGAGGAAGATGTCGCTGTCCGGGTGCCGGCCCGCGGTGACCACGTCGACGTCGAGCAGGAAGCGGCTGCCCGCGTTGGGACCGCGCTGGACGATCAGCAGGGCGGATCCGGCCGGCAGCGCGCCGACGGCGGCCTCGTCGTCGGCCGACAGCGGCTCACCGGTCTGCTCCGTCTCCGGCTCGGCGCCGATCGGAGTCAGCATCGCGGTGTCGGTGACCCCCGGCGTCGGCAGAGGGGTCGCCGGGGCTGCCGCCGGGCGATCCGCGCCAGGCAGCATCGCTCCGCACTGCGAGCAGAACCTGCTGCCCTCGGAGTTCTCGTGCCCGCACTGGTTGCAGAACGGCATGCTGTGATCCTCCCGATCGCCGGTGGTCCGGCGACGTTTTCGATAGACCCCGTATGAACAGTGTGACGTTGCGGAACAAGATGAGGGGACCTCAACCCTCGACCGGCAGTTGAGGTCCCAAAACCTATCAGCTCGGGTCGAGCTGTCCCTGATAGGCATCGGCGTCCATCAGCGCCGCCACCTCGGCCGCGTCCTCGACCTCGATGTCGAGCAGCCAGCCCTCGCCGTACGGGTCGCTGTTCACCAGGTCCGGCTGGTCCGCGAGGGCCTCGTTCACCGCGGTCACGGTGCCGTTCACCGGGGCGAACAGGTCGCTCACGCTCTTGGTCGACTCCAGCTCCCCACAGGCGTCGCCGGCCCGCACCGTGCTGCCGACCTCGGGCAGCTGCACGTACACGATGTCGCCGAGCTGGTCCTGCGCGAAGTCGGTGATGCCGACCCGCACCGGTCCGTCGCTACCGGCCTTCAGCCACTCGTGCTCGGCCGTGTACTTCAGGTCTTCGGGGTACACCTTCGTTCCTCTTTCCCTCAAGGACAGAAACTACTTGGTCGGGCTGGGCGCCGGGCGAGCGTAACGATGCTCCTCCGGCGCGTGCAAGGCGGACACGGCGACGGTCGTCAGCTCGGTCACCTCGGCCGTTCCGCCGACCTGCGGACCGGTCACCTCGCTGACCAGGCCGCCGGGGAAGTTGGCCGCCTCGGCCAGGTTGTGCGACTCCCCGATCGCCTCGATCACGTACGGCGAGTTGACCTTCTGACCGTCGACCCGGATCCCCGGGGCGTCGTCCACGAAGTCGGTACTGGCGACCACGCGGACCAACCCGTTGATCTGGATCGCCTCGGCACCGGCGTCACGCAATTCCTCGATCGCGTCCAGCAGGTTGCTCGAGGTCATCTTGGCCTGCGGGTCGTTGAGCGTGATCCGCACACCAGGACCTGTCGCGGGCAGCGTACCGGCCAGGATGCCGAGGGTGCGGACCTGGGCCTCGGCCTGCTCGCGGGCGGTCTGCGCCTTGTCCGCGCTCGAGGACAGCGAGTTCTTCCGCTCCTCCAGATCGGCGATCTCGCTCTCCAGCCGGCGGGTGTTCTGGCCGAGGCCGTCCAGGATCGCGATCAGGTCCTCGCGGCGGGCGTTCTGGTAGCCGTCGTCGGCCCGGTTCACCCGCACCTGGACCACGGCCACGCAGGCGACCAGCGCCAGTACGACGGCGACGATGGCCTGCCCGCGGGACGGCTTGAACCCGGCCTTGAGCCGCCGCAACGCCAGGTTGGGCGTCTTCGGCTTCGGCATCGGGGTCGGCGTCGCCGGCTGCGGCGGCTCGACCTTCTCGGTGGGTTTGTCGTCTGCCATCGATCAGGCCCGGAAGATGTGGCGCCGGATGGCGGCCATGTTGGTGAAGATCCGGATGCCGAGCACGACCACCACACCGGTGGACAGCTGCGAGCCGACGCCGAGCTGGTCACCCAGGTAGACGATCAGGGCCGCGATCAGCACGTTGGAGACGAAGGACACGACGAACACCTTGTCGTCGAAGATCCCGTCCAGGAACGCCCGGAGCGCGCCGAACACCGCGTCGAGCGCGGCCACGACCGCGATCGGCAGGTAGGGCTGGGCCCAGTCCGGCACGTCGGGCGCGACCAGCAGACCGACCACGACACCGATCACCAGTCCGAGTACGGCGATCATCTCGATCCCACTTTCGCGTAGCGCAACGCGATGGTCGCATCGGCCGGCACCAGCAAGGAGTCCTCCGTCGTGATCGTCATCCGGACATCGAAGTTGCTGACCAGGTATTGCACCCACTGGCCACCCGAGCTCTGCGCGAACCGGGCCGGCATGGTCGCGGTGTCCCCGACTGCGAGCACCGTGTACGGCGGGGTCAGCGAGCTGTAGTCGACCGTGATCGCGCTGCCCGCGCCGCGGATCGCGGTCAGCGAGGTGATCCGGTGACCGTTCACCGAGATCGCCTCCGCACCGGACGTCCACAGGCCGTTGACCAGCTGCTGCAGGTCGACGTCGAGCAGCCGGCCCTCTTTGGCGTCGGCGTTCTTGGCGTCGTCGATGACCGCCTTGAGCCCGGGACCGGTGACCGAGATCGCCCCGGTCTGCAGCTCGAGGTCGTCGAGCTTCTGCTGCAGTGCGGCGCCGGTGCTGTCGTTGCTCAGTCCGCTGGCCTGCAACCGGCGCACCTCGTCGGCGAGCTGGGACTGGTGGTTGCGCAGGCCGGTCAGCCGGCTGTCGGCCTGGTTGATGCGGTCGATCAGCTCGTTGCGCTGCTTCTCGGCCTCGGGCGCGCCGCGGTAGTTCTGCGAGGCGGCGATCGCGAGCAGGAACCCGAGCACGAGCGTGGCCGCCACCAGCATCACCCGGTGCCGGGACCGGAAGGCCTTGCCGCCGTCCTTCGGCCGGGTCCGGGCGGCAACGGCGTACCCCTCGTCGATCGGGTGCGCCATCAGGTTGTTCAGCAGCGACATCGACGCGTCGACGCGGCGCGGCTTCTGCGTCGTCTGTTGGGGGGCTTGCTGTGTCACGGGTCTACCCGGCCGCGTCCTTGATCGGCTTCACGGTCTGGACGAGGTGCCGCAGCTGGGCGAAGTACAGCGCGCCGGCCCAGTAGTACAGCCCGGTCCCCCAGATCGCGAACGCCCAGCCGAAGACGCGGGCGAGCAGGTTGAGGGTGGTGTCGCCGTCGCCGAGCAGGAGCAGCGGGAACGCGTACAGCAGGCAGAACGTGGCGGACTTGCCGAGGAAGTGCACCGGCAGCGCGTTGAAGCCGCGGCGGTGCAGCGCCGGCAGGGTCAGCGTCAGCAGCACGTCCCGCAGCGGCAGCGCGATCGCCAGCCACCACGGGATGATGTCGCGCAACGCGAGGCCGACGACGGTCGCGAAGATGTACAGCCGGTCGGCGACCGGGTCGAGCATCTGGCCGAGCCGGCTGGTCTGGTTCATCCGGCGGGCGATCTGGCCGTCCGCCCAGTCGGTGAACCCGGAGATCGCGAGCACCAGCAGCGCCCAGCCGTCCTCCTTGGGACCGAGCACCAGCCACAGGAAGAGCGGCACACCCAGCAATCGGAGGAAGCTGAGCGCGTTCGGGATCGTCCAAACCCGGTCGGACACTTCCAAGTCCGGCACGCGACCCCTCCCTCTCTCACCCTGATACCCGTCGTAACTCTACTGGGGTGCCCCGACAGGTTTACGGGCGGCCATGCCGGGGCATGCCCCGACTTTCCCCTGATACCAGAACGCGTCGGCCCGTGGTCCGCTATGGGTGGTGCGAAGCGGTGACCCGATCGATACCCGAGAGTGATCCTTGGAGCGGGAGGGCTGATCATGAAGTTCCTGGTGCTGATCTACGGAAACCCCGAATCGCGAGCGGTGTGGGACTCGCTGTCCGACGAGCAGAAGAAGGAAGGCATGGCCGGGTACGCCGGCCTGCACGAGGCGCTCGAGGCCCGCGGGGAGCTGGTCGCGTCGGAGTCGCTGGACGACCCGGGGCTGACCAAGCAGGTGCTGGTCCGGGACGGGAAGCCGATGACGACGGACGGGCCGTTCGCCGAGGTGAAGGAGCAGCTGGCCGGGTTCTACCTGCTGGACTGCGACTCGATGGACCGTGCGGTGGAGATCGTCGCGCAGATCCCGGAGGCTCCGTTCAGCGTCGTGGAGGTCCGGCCGGTCCGCGATCTCGGTGCGTTCAAGTGATCGAGGAGCTGCTGCGGGAGCAGGCGCCGCAGGTGCTGGCCGCGCTCGTCCGGCGGTACGGCGACTTCGACGCGTGCGAGGACGCCGTACAGGAGGCTCTGCTCGCCGCGTCGCTGCAGTGGCCTGGTGAGGGTGTTCCGGCGAATCCGCGCGGCTGGCTGATCACGGTCGCGTCCCGGCGGCGCATCGAAGTACTGCGGAACGAGGCGGCCCGCACGCGCCGGGAGGAGGCGGTCGCGGTCGCGCCGGATCCGGAGCCCGCGTCGTCGGTCGACGACTCGCTGACGTTGCTGATGCTGTGCTGCCACCCGGCGCTCACGTCGCAGTCCCAGGTCGCGCTGACGCTGCGCGCGGTCGGCGGCCTGACCACCGGCGAGATCGCCCGGGCGTTTCTGGTGCCGGAGGCAACGATCGGCCAGCGGATCAGCCGGGCGAAGGCGAAGCTCCAGGGTGCCCGGTTCGCGATGCCGCCGGCCGCGGAGCAGCCGGAGCGGCTGGCCGCCGTACTGCATGTGCTGTATCTGATCTTCAACGAGGGCTACACGGCGTCGTCCGGTACGTCGCTGCACCGGGTCGAGCTGAGCACGGAGGCGATCCGGCTGACCCGGCAGTTGCGGGTGCAGCTGCCGGCGGAGGGTGAGGTGGCCGGGCTGCTGGCGTTGATGTTGCTGACGGATGCGCGGCGGCCGGCCCGGACGACGGCGGACGGGGCGTTGGTGCCGTTGCCGGAGCAGGACCGGACGCTGTGGGACGCCAAGGCGATTGCCGAGGGCACCGAGTTGATCACGGCCACGTTGCAGGCGGCGCCGGTCGGGCTGTATCAACTGCAGGCAGCGATCGCCGCGGTCCACGACTCGTCCGCGCGGGCCGAGGACACCGACTGGCGCGAGATCCTGATGCTGTACGAACTCCTCGAGTCGACCGCGCCGGGTCCGATGGTGACGCTGAACCGGATCGTCGCGGTCGCCATGGTGCACGGCCCGGCCGCGGGGCTGGCCTTGCTCGACGACGTGGACGCTGCGTTGCAGGAGCACCACCGATTGGCCGCGGTGCGCGCTCACCTGCTGGAGCTGTCCGGCGACGAGGTTGCCGCGCGGCAGGCCTACGAGCTCGCCGCGCGGCTTACCCAGAGTCTTCCCGAGCAGCGCTACCTGCAGGCGCGTGCTTCTAAGCTCGCGGTCGACCCCAGCTGAGCTCGGCCTCGATCTTCAGCTCCAGTACGCCGTCCTTCGCGTACGGCCGGACCGCTTCCTCGACGGTCGCGTCGAAGTCGGCGGCCTCCTCCGGCGTCATCAGATCCCGTGCCAGGCTGGAGGTCGAGTGGAACCCCTCGACGTAGTCGACGACCTTCTGGCGATAGGTGACGGGCGCCGTCCGCGCCGTACCGGTGAGATCGAGCAGGCCGCGGTCCCGGATCGCCTCGACCACGCTGTACTTCGGGTCGTGGTTCTTCTTGCGCGAGTGCCGCTGGATGGCCTGTACCGCGTCGTCCCACCACGGCATGTCGACGGGGCCGTGCTCGATGACGACGAGCTGGGAGTTCGGGGTCAGGTGCGGCACGATCCGCGCGAACGTCTCCTCCCACGGCATCCAGTGGATGCTCGCGCCGGCCGTCACCAGCGCGTACGGACCGTCGAGCTCGGCGGTCTCGATCGCACTGACCTGCCAGCTGATGTTCGGGTGATCGCCGCCGGGCCGCTGCCTGCCGGCGTCGACCATCGACTGGGAGAAGTCGATCGCATCGACCTGCTCGACCCGCGGCGCGAGCGGCCGGGCGATCGCACCCTCGCCGGCACCGATGTCGAGCACCCGCCGCGGCTCGTCGGCGATCAGCGCCACGAGCCGGTCGAACACCTCGTCCGGGTACGGCGGCCGATGCTGATAGGCCTCCGCTACTGCCTCCTGGTGGAACGTCGCCGCAAGCTCAGTCATGGCTCGGAGCCTAGCCCCGGCAACGCGCCTCCGACGGCCGATTCTGCTGCCGGCCTAGCGCGGAACTCCGGCGTCGACAGGGTCGTTGTCGTTGTCGTTGTCGGTCAGCCAAGTACGGAGCTCCTGCATGGCCCGGGCGGTGGACCAGCGGGCCAGGTCGGGCCACGAGTGCTCGCGGCGGAGGTCCTGGATCAGCCTGGTGCCCACGTAGTACCCGATGCGCTGCGGGAGCTCGGACTCGCCGCTGAGCGTGAGGAAGCGCCGGCTGACGTCGGCGTCCTCGGAGTCGAGGTTGGCGAGGATCGCGGCGCGGGCGGCCGCCTCCTGGCGTCGGCAGTCGGCGAGCCAGTCGTCGTACCCGGGGCCGAACCAGAGGTGCTCGGCGAGGGTGTACTGCGGGAACAGTTCGGCCGTGAGTGCGGTGGCGAAGCCTTCGCTGTAGATGTCCTGGCCGAGCGGACCGTCGTCCGGCCACGGCTGCTCGGGAAGCGGCGCCTGCAGCGCGTGCGCGATCTCGTGGGCGGCGAGGATCTCGGCGGCGCGTTCGTCCGGGATCAGCTCGACCGCGAGGTACAGCGTGCCGTCGGCGACCCAGCCGTTCGAGGTGGCGAGCCCGACCATCGCGACGCCGTCGATGTCGAGGTGGGCGGCGTCGAGCAGCGGTACGACGCGATCGGCGGCCTGCTCGATCCACCGGGTGGCGTGCGGCGCGTTGGCACGGATCCGGTCCGCGAACTGCTCGTACGCCGCGAACGCCTTCTCCCGATGCGCTTCCTGCAACGTCCGGCCTGATCTGGTCAGATCGTTGAAGACCTCCGGGTGCTTCCCGACGTACTCGTCCCAGGACCTCTCCTTGCTCATCCAGAAGCCGAGAAACGCGGGCACCATGTCCCGCACTGTCACGCTCATTCACTCCCCCAAACGGTTGCGTGCTGCTCGAAGTACGCCGGGTCGCTGTGGACCGGGATGACGCAGAACAAGTGGCCGCCGGGCGCGCGCAACGTGTGGCAGCCCTGCCAGTCGGCGATCTCCACTGCGCCGAGTTCGGTCAGGCGGGTGACCTCTGCGGCGACGTCGTCGGTCTCGATGTCGACGTGGTACCGCGGCTCGTCGTCGACGGACTGGATCGCAGTGACGTACCCCGGGATCGCGTCGTGCAGGCTGATGAACTGCGGCTCGCCGTCCGGTGACGACGTCCGCACGCCGAGCGCGGCGGACCAGAACGTCGCCGCGTCGTCCACCTCGTCCCGCCGTACGTCGATCAGGAACGTGGACACTCGGCTGCGGTGCATGCGGACCAACTTAACGTCTGCGCGGTTCCGGAAGGTCCTCGTCCGGAACGCACCCGAAACTGCGCACCCTCATGGATGCCCGCGGTCTTAGGTGGGTTTTGCGGGGATAGCGCAAGAAACCCTCCAGTGAGGTGCTGGAAACCCTCCACCAAGGAGGCGCAGGTCAGTCGTAGGTGGCTTGGGCCTGCCAGGTGGTTTGGTGGAGGGTGAAGAGCCAGGCGCGGGTGTCGGCGGTCTGGAACTGGAAGCGGGCCTGGCGGGTCTCGGTGCTGGGGTCCCACCAGCGTTCGGTGCTGAGCCAGGGGCCGGCCCAGGCGGTGATCGGATGGATTTTGTTGCTGTCGGCAACTTGAACACCCGGCCCGCTGGCGGGTAGCAGGGAGAACGCGGCCGGGGCGCCGGACAGCTCACCGCGGGCGCTGACCGACACCTGGGCGCCGTCCGCGGCGAACACCTTCGCGGGGATCGGCTCCGGGAAGATCGTGGTCGGCGCCGGCGTCGGCCATTGCTTCGCCCCGGTGATCGCTCCGGGCCACGGCTGGTCCGGAGATCGCGCCGGCACCGGCGGATCGCCCCACGGGATCAGCGTCTGCCGCTCCGCGAACCCTCGCCCGCCACCGATCACCACCGACACGACCGCGCCGTGACCGAGCATGCTCTGCACCCGCGACAACGCCCGGTGGATCCGCTCGTCCGCCCCGCCGCCCCACAAGCCGTCGACATGCGCACCGACCGGATCCACCTGGTCCGGGACCAACCGGATCCGGACCACGGATGACGTCAGCTCGCTGGTCGCCGTGCCGCTCCCCTGCAGCTGCCAACGCACCCGGTCCACCACGTCCGCCGCGGTGAACCAGCGCGGATGCAGCCACTCCCGCTCGTGGATCCGCCCGGACTCGGTGCCGACCTCGATCCGCAGCGTCGTACACACCAGGCCGAGCTCGGTCAGCCGGGCGATCAGCTCGTCGGCGATCACCCGGACCGCGAACGCGACCTGGTCGACCCGGTCCACGGACGGCTCGAAGTCGAGCGCGCGGATCAGCTCCGGCGGGACCTCCCGGCCGGTCACCGGGCGATCGTCGGACCCGCCGGCCAGCCGATGGGCGAAGGCGCCGCCGGGGCCGAACCGGGTCAGCACCTCGGTCCCGGACAGCTGGGCGAACGCACCCAGCGACCGCAACCCCAGCCGGCGCAGCAGGTCCGTGAGCTCCGGCTGCTCGAGCAGGTCGACCGACAACGGCGCGAGGAACTCCGGTGATCCGCCCGGCGGCACCACCTGCACCCTGGTCCGCGCGGAGCTCGTCCGCGCCGCCTGCTCCGCGGCGAACGGACCGTCGGCGATCCCGACCCGGCTGCCCGGCACGTCGAACGTCTCCAGCCGGTCGAGCAGCTTCTCCGCCGCCGCCTGCTCGCCGCCGTAGAACCGGGCCGGACCGCGCGCCTTCAACGCGCACATGCCCGGGCGGATCACCTGCACACCCGGCGTGATCGCCTCCAGGCACGCGATCACCGGGTCGAACGCCCGCGCGTCGATCACCGGGTCGTACTTCAGCACGACCAGCTCCGGGCACCGCGACTGCGCGTCCCGGGCCCGCTGGCCGCGCCGCACCCCTTCGGCCCGCGCGGCGGCGGAGGTGGCGAGCACCTTCCCCTTCTCCAGCACGACGATCGGCTCGTCCGGCGACCGCCCGGTCGCCACCGCGGCCGCCGTCACCGGCCAGTCGGGCACCCAGATCACCATCGTGCGGGTGAGACCACGGCCCGCCATCAGCCCACCGCGCCGATCTCGTCCGCCCACTCTTCCTGCCAGCGGGGAGCTTCCTCGCGAGTGGTCCCGACCGGCTCGACGGACCGGATGGCGCCGTCGGGAGCGGGAAGCCAGAGCTCATGACGACGAGCGCGCACGGCGGCCCGCCGACCGGTCACCGCGACCGTGGCCCGGCGAGCGGTGAGCAGACCCTCACCGTCGCCGAGGCCGGTCCAGGCGTTGCTCTCGATCTCGAACCGGGCCTCACTGCCTGGCCAGGAACCGGACGCGATCAGCATCGCGCCGCGGGTCCGGAGCCGGGCGGCGAGCCGGGACGCCTCCCCCGGTGTCACCTCACCCGGCGGCCTGACGACCACCACGGTCAGTGCATCCACCAGCGCGGCGACGACATTGAGCCAGTCGCGGCCGGGGTCCGGGACCAGCACGAGCCGCTCCAGGTCGACCCCGAGAGCGCGCGCCGCCTCGGCGCCGAACGACGGCATCCCGACGACTCCACACCAGGCGCCCTCCGCGGACGGTCCGGCCATCAGCGCCATCACCAGGGCGGCACTGCCACGCACGGAATACACCGAGCCGCCGCGCAGGCTCGCCCCCGCCAGCAACTCGCTCACCGCCGGATGCGTCGGCAGCTCCCGATCCACCCCCGCCGTGTCCAGCGCCTGCTGCACCCGCGCAACCGACGGCACCCGCCCCGCAACCGGAGCCAGCCGGACCCCCTCGTCCGCGTCCTCCTCGGGAGCCTTCCGGGCTTTGACCTGGGCCAGCAGCAGGCGTGCCTGATCGAGCGCCGTGACCCGGCTCGCCGCTGCCTTGCTCCCCGCCATGCATCCATGTTCGAACACCTGTTCGAACATGTCAATGTGGTCGTCCACAGGTCTCGAACCAGCAGCCAGACACATAGGGTGGAGGGCATGCCGAGGACTATTGCTACCAACACCAAGGTCGATCTCGAGGGGCTGCTGGAGTTTGTGCGGCCTCGTCATCACATGCTGCTGATCGCCTACCGGGCAGACGGTACGGCGCAGGCCTCGCCTGTGTCGGGTGGTGTGGACGGTGAGGGCCGGATCGTCATCTCGTCGTACCCGGAGCGGGCCAAGAGCACCAACGTGAAACGGTCCGGCAAGGCCGGCGTGCTCGTGCTGTCGGACGAGTGGAACGGCGCCTGGGTGCAGGTGGACGGTAGCGGTGAGGTGATCGAGCTGCCGGACGCGGTGGAGCCGCTGGTCGACTACTACCGTGCGATCTCCGGTGAGCACCCGGACTGGGACGAGTACCGCGAGGCGATGGTGAAGCAGGGCAAGTGCCTGATCCGCATCACCCCCGAGCGCTGGAGCCCGATCGCGACCGGCGGCTTCCCGGCCCGCCTCGCTGACTGATGCGTACGGCGCTGGTCGTCCACGCGCACCCGGACGACGAGGTGTTCGCCACCGGCGCCGCCACCGCTGTGCTGAACGAGCAGGGCTGGCACGTCGTACTCCGTGTCGCCACCGCCGGAATGCACGGAGCAGCCGACCACCTGACCGCGTCCTGTGCATTGCTCGGGATCGACGAGTGGGGCTGGCTCGGCGCGGAGGATCGGTGGATCGACGACGGCGGCCGCAACGGCCCGCGGACACTGGCGGCGGCAAAGCCGGCCGATGTAGCCGAAGAGGTTGAGAAGGCGGTCCGCGCCATCGAGCCGGAGCTCATCCTCACTGTGGGCAGTGACGGACTCACAGGTCACCCGGACCACATCGCCGTCTCGCAAGCGGTCCAGCGAGCACTCCAGCACGTCCACTGCCGCGCGTTGGGTGCCCGCGTCAGAGCGCAGGATGTCCTTGCGGGTCAGCAGCTGGTCCAACAGTTCGCACCAGGTCAGCAGATCGGATCAGGACACGTCACAGGATGCGAGGACAGCACACCGCTCGAGGAGTTCAGTGGAGCGTCCGAGCAGCGCAGACGGCAGGCTTTGGACGAGTACTACGACGGTCTGGGCAGCAAACCGCTCGAAGAACTCATCGGGGTGCACCGGGCGAGCAGCGACGGACTGTTGCTCCGGGCGGTCTTCGACGCAACGGGCTGGCAGCAGGACCGGTTCGAAGAGCTCACGGCTTGGCCGAGCGACGCTCCATCGTCTCGGTGATGCGCTGCATGGCGCCTTCCAGGTGCTCGCGCAGCGCGGCCTCCGCGCCCTGCTCGTCGTGCGCCACACACGCGTCGAGGATCGCCTGGTGTTCCCGCCGGGTCTGCTCGATGCGGGCCTTGGTCTGCCGGGAGCCGAACCGGTAGCGCTCGCTGTTCTGCCAGACCGGCTCGATCGCCCGTGGCAGCCACCGCGAACCGCCGGCCCGGTAGATGGCGAAGTGGAACTCGGTGTGCGCCTGCCGGGACGCGATGTTGTCGCCCAGCTTCGACAACCGGACATGCTCGGCCAGCGCATCCCGCGCGGTCGACGCGTCCGAGTCGGAGAACTGCGTCGCGGCCGCACGGACGGCGAGGGATTCCAGCGCCAACCGGGTCGCGTGGGTGTCGCGCAGGTCCTCCATCGACAGCTCACGGACCCAGGCACCCTTGTGCGGGACGATCTCGACCAGTCCGAGCGCGGCCATCCGGCGCAGCCCTTCCCGGATCGGCATCTGGCTCATGTCGAGCCGTTTGGCGAGTTCCTCGAGCCGCAGCGCCGTACCGCTGGGAAGCTCGCCGGACAGGATGAGTTCGTGCAGCTCAGCGGCAGCTTCCTCGGCGAGCGTACGACGGCCGGTCGGCCCCCCAGGCGTGAGCTCGAGTCGTCGGATCATCAGTAGCGGACTGCCTCTCTCCTATTCAGCTCTGGAGGTACCGTAGCCGCCAGTCGGGTTTCTGAGGGCCTCCGACGACGGATTGCTCAGCTCGAACCCCAACAAACACAAGTGGTCTAGGCCAACCGCAATGCGGTCAGATCCAGCAACACCCGCCCCGCTTGCCGATCCAGGGCCTCACCGACCCGGTCCGCGGGCACCACGTCGTACTCCGCTCGCCAGGACGCCGGTGCGATGTCGGCGAGTGCCTGACCGACTGCATCCGGTGTCAGCGCGGTCCGTTGCAGGTTCACCGGCAGCACCCGCAGGTCGCGGCCGATCAGCTGGTGCAGATCGATCGTGGTGAACTCACCGGCCTTGTAGCCCAGTACGGCGATCCGCCCGCCCGGAGCGATGTGCCCCAGCACCCCACCGGTCACCGGACCACCCATGGTGTCGATCGCCGCGTCACACCACGGCAGCTCTCGACCGACCTGCCCCAGCCCGTCGACGCGGACGATCTGGTCCACCAGAGAAGTCGCGGCATCGGCAGACGCCTCCATCGCCACCAGACCGATCACCCGAGCCGCACCGGCCGACCGTGCGATCGCGGCGCACATCCGCCCGAGCAGACCGTTCACCCCGGTGACCACCACGGTCTCGCCGGTCAGTACGCCGGCCACACGTCGTACTGCGGTGTGCGCCGTCAACGCCTGCGTCAGCAACGCCAGTGCTGCTCCAGGCTCCAGCGACGACGGCAGCCGATGTACGGCGGAGTCCGGCACGACGGCGTACTGACCCCACACGCCTGGCCTCGTCACGCCGACACCGTCGCCGCGGACGACCACAGCGGTGCCGGCCTCGAACGCATCTGAGCTGATGACCACCCCGGCTCCCTCGGAGCCCGGCACGAACGGCACCGACGGCTGCTTGCCGGCCAGCGTCGACCGGTCCTGTGGTGTCACGGCAGCCAGCCGCATCTCCACCAACGTCTCCCCCGGGCCGGTAGTCAGCTCGACCTCTTCGGCCTTCAGCTGCTCACCCGGACCGTGACTGTGAAAGACAGTCCCCCGTGTACTCACGCCTGATCCCCGTTCACGATTTGATATCTGATCACAACCTCGACCAGACCGAACACTCGTCTCACCACGCGGCGACCTCCTTGGCCAGCGGCCGGGTCAGCGCCTCGACCGTCGCCGATCGCGCGGCAGACACCCCGTCGCTACCCATCGGGAACGGCCAGTCACTCCCGGCCAGCACCCGCTCGGGCCCGAACGTCTCGTTCAGCAGTTCCAGTACGGCGTCGTCGTGCACCAGATCGTCGACGTAGAAGCGACGCAGCGCCTCGATCACCGGCAACGACACCGGCTCGATCCCGGGCCGGTCCGTGTCGATCCCGCGCTGCCACCGCCCCGCAACAGCCGCCGTCACACCACCCCCATGGCACAAGCAGAACCGGATCCCCGGGAAGCGGCCCGGCACGTCCGCGAAGACCAGCGAAGCCGCGGCCACTCCGGTCTCGTACGGATTCCCCAACAGGTTCGACAGGTAAAACGAGTCAAGCCGCTTGTCGTCACTGTTGCCGGGGTGAATCAGCGTGAACGCATCCACTGCGTCCAGCACCCGCCAGACCGGATCCAGCCCGGCGTAGCTCGGCGTACCCAGTGCGAACCCGCTGAAGACGCCCTCACCGGCCAGACCGGCAGCCACCGACGGCGCGGCCGGGTCCAGCAGCGGCAGATGAGCCAGGACGCGCAACTGGGGTGTAGCGAGCTCCCGGAGCCCCTGGTTCACCAGCTCGGCCCACTCGATGCCGGCGTCGTACCGGAACAGAGGAGGTGGAACGGAGACCACTGCGCCGTCCAACGACTGCTCGGCGACCCAGTGCAGCAGTGCGGCCGGGTCTGCGAGCCGCCTCAACGGCAGTCGCTGTCCGTCGACCACCAGCGAACCGCTGTGGATGGACAGGCCGAACTCACCCCGGTGCGCCGCCGACAGCACGGTCGGCGGGATCAGGTGGGTGTGGACGTCCCAACCGGCCATGTCAGCGGGCGTCCTCGTCGTTGTCGTAGAAGTCCGGCCGCTCCGGGTAGTGCGGCCCGTCGTACACCTCCAGCAGCACGGAGGTCTCCTCGGCCCGCGTCGGCCCGTGCACCACGCCCTTGGGGTTCCAGTAGAAGCTGCCCTTGGTCAGCGTCGTTCCGGTCGGCAGGTACACGTACCGGCCGGACAGACAGAACATGAATTGGTTCGACGCGTGCTTGTGCTCGGACGGAATACCCGAGCCCTGCTCGAAACGCACCAGGGCGATCGAGGCCTCGGTCTCCGGGTCCCGCCACAGCATCTTGTGGGACAAGCCGTCCAGCGACTTCTCCACCCACTCCAGGTCGTCCGTCTGCAGCAGGATCTCCCGCAGCGGCACGTCAAAGCCGGTCATGGCACCTCCCGCCCAGTGATGCGGGTATAGAGCTCCTCGGCAATACCGGTACCCATCGGAGCCACAGCGGCTACATGTCCGTCCGGACGGATCAGAACTACGCTCTCCGGCGGTACGCCGTACCGCTTGGTGGCAACGCTGCCGGGGTCGAACAGCGCACGGTCGCGCAGACCGGAGTCGTGCGGCGCGTCCCACCGGGAGACCGCGTAGTGCTGCAGCGCGGGCGATCCGTTCACCGGGATCTCTGGGCGCCGGCGGACGTCAGTGAAGTACAGGGCAACGAACGAGTCCCGGCACAGGTCGTGGATCGTCAGGCGACCGGTCGGGCTCTGCAGCACCAGGTCCGGTGCCCGGTCACCTGCACGCACCGCAGGCGGTGCGGCCGAGGTGGCCACCATCGACCAGTCACCGGAGCCGTCCACGTCCAGTCGCACGCTGAGCAGGGTCCGCGTGTACGCCGTCGCCCAGTCGCTCGTGCCCTCGGTGACAGCACCACGCTGGAACGACATGTACTTCCGCGCGGCCTCGGCCATCTCGCCGGAGCCCTCGATCGCGACCGGACGCTGCTCCTGCTCGTACCCGTCCAGCAACGACGGGTCGGCCCAGCCACGCAGTACCCACGCCAGCCGCCACGGCAGGTTGGAAGCGTCCAGCGCACCGGTGTTCAGACCGAGCGCCCACATCGGCGTGATCAGGTGGGCCGCATCGCCCATCAGGAAGACCTTGCGATCCTTGGTCCACTGCTCGGCGACCCGGTGATGCACGTTGTAGACGACCGAGCCCAGCAGCTCGATCCGGTCCACCTCGCCGATGAACTGCTTCACCTTCACCAGCAGGTCCTCGTCGCCCGGCGTGTCGGCTCCCGCGGCCAGCGGGAACAGGAACCGCCAGTTGTCGGGCTGCCGGATCAGCACCATCCACTCGGACTTGTCCGCGAAGTACGCGAGGTACGGATAGTCCCTGGCGTTGTTGACGTCCAGGTCGACCACGACGTCGATCAGCATGTATCGCTCCGGCAGGGTCTCCCCCACCACCTTCACCCCGAGCGCATCGCGGATCCGCGAACGCCCACCGTCACACGCCAGCAGGTACGACGCTTCCAGCTCCTGTGGACCGTCCGGTGTCTCCAGCTGCAGTACGACGCGATCGTCGAGGACCTCGAACGAGGTCAGCCGGCGCTGCGTCAGCACGGGCTCCGGCAATGCGGCCGCCAGCAGCGGCTCCATCTTCTGCTGCGGCAGGTTGATGACGAACGGGAACTGGGTGTCGTGCGCCAGCTCGGCCAGCTGCACCGAGGCGCGCGGGGTGTTCGTCGCGCGGTCGATGTCGCCGATCTCGTCGATGCGCAGTGCGGCCCCGAGGATGCGGTCAACCGCGCCGTACCGGTTCCAGATCTCCAGCGTCCGGCTCAGCGTCGTGCCGGCCTTGGTGTCGGACGACAGGACGGCGTCCTCTTCCAGCAGCACGTACGGGATGCCGTAGTGCGCGAGACCGAGCGCGGTGGTCAGACCGATCGGTCCGGCACCCACCACGGCGACAGGCAGTTGGTTCACTCGTTACTCCGGGCAGCTAGATGAAGCTTGTGAGCTTGGCAAAGGCACGTTCCCGGGTCAGCACCGACCCGGTCATCGCGGCCGCGTCGGACAGCAGGAACAGCAGCGGCCCGACCACGTCGTCGGACTCGCCGATACCTATGGTGTCGTGCCAGTGCTCCCGGTCCGCACCGAGGTTCGCAGTACGGAACTGTTCGGTGTCGATAACGCCCGGCGCGACCACGTTCACGCGGACCCGGTCGCCGGCCACCTCCACCGCCAGCGACTTCGCGAACGCCACCAGCGCCGCCTTGCTCGCCGTGTACGCCGCCGCGCCCGCGTGCCCGGTCGACGCCATCCCCGACGTGAACACGACCACCGAACCGGACTGCCGCGCCACCATGTGCGGTACGACGGCCTGGCAAGTCCAGACCACACCGTCGAGGTTCACCTGCAGGGTGCGAGTCCACTCGGCCGCATCCATCTCCAGCACCGTCGAACGCGGCTGCACGGCCGCACCGGCGACCAGACCGTCGATCCGCCCGTACCGCTCCAGCACACCAGCAACGGCTGCCTGGATCGCGGACCGGTCCGCTACGTCCACCTCGACGTACTCGACGCCCTCAGGCGGCTGCGTGACGTCGAAGACGACCGCAGTACCACCGACGGCATTGACCGCACCGGCGAGGGCCGCACCGATGCCCTGTGCGCCACCTGTGATCACCACGACCTCACCGGTCGCATCGAAGCTCGCCTTCATGGCGTCTCCTTCTGCTTCGACGTCATCGTCTCGGTGATCCGCTGGAACGCACCGGCCAGGTGGCTGCGCAACGCCAGCTCGGCCGCGTCCGGGTCCTGCGCGACGCACGCGTCCAGGATCGCCTGATGTTCCTGCCGGCTCTTCTCGATCAGGAACGCCGTCGGCCGGCTCCCGAACCGGTAGCGCTCGCTGTTCTGCCAGACCGGCTCGATGGCACGCGGCAACCACTGCGAACCGCTCGCCCGATAGATCGCGAAGTGGAAGTCCGCATGGGCCTCACGGGCACCTGCGGAGTCCTCCGCCCGCGACAGACGCAGATGCTCGGCCAGTGCGGCCGCCGCCTTCGTCAGATCGTCGTCGGTGAACCGCGCCGCAGCCGCCCGTACTGCGAGACTCTCCAGAGCCAGCCGGGTCTCGTGTGTGTCGCGCAGATCGGACAACGACAGGTCACGGACCCATGCGCCGCGGTGCGGGATGATCTCGACCAGCCCGAGCGCCTCCAGCCGACGCAGTCCTTCCCGCACCGGCATCTGGCTCATCTCGAGCCGACTGGCCAGCTCCACGAGCCGCAGCGGCGTACCGCTCGGCAGCTCGCCGGACAGGATCAGTTGGTGCAGCTCGGCGGCCGCGTGCTCGGCGAGGGTACGACGTCCGCCCTTGCCGGCACCCGGCAGCAGCTCCAGCGGCCCGCTCATGCCCGGACCACTCTGTTGCGTAGGGCACCGAGTTTGTCGGAGCGGGTGACGACCACGTCGCCGTCCTGGAGGAACACCTGCGGCTCACGAGCATTGCCGATGCCGGCCGGTGTACCGGTCAGCAGCAGGTCGCCCGGGCGCAGCGTCATACCGAACGACAGCTCACTGATCAGTGTGGCCACGTCGAACGCCATCTGCCGCGTGGACGCGTCCTGACGGACCTCGTCGTTCACCAAGCACTGCAGGTGAATGTCCTGCGGGTCGCCCACCTCGTCGGCGGTCACGATCCACGGGCCCAGCGGCATGGTGTTGTCGATGCTCTTGCCCTTCAGCCACTGTCCGCCGTGCGCACGCTGCAGGTCCCGCTGCGACACGTCGTTCGCCAGGGTGTAGCCCCAGACGTGGTCGAGCGCGTCAGCGACGGCGATGTTCTTCCCGGTCTTGCCGATCACCAGCGCCACCTCGGCCTCGTAATCCCACTTGGCGGAGATGGCCGGGTCCCACGCGATGTCGTCGTACGGACCGATCACCACGTCCGGGCCCTTGGTGAAGAACGTCGGGTGCTCGGGCCGGTCGACGTCCTGACCCTCACGCTTGCCCTTGCTCTCCTCGAAGTGGTCCCAGTAGTTCCACCCGGTGCAGAGAATGTCCCGCCGGAACCGTCGCAACGGCGCCCGCAGGATCCCCTCGTCATAAGGGATCTTGCCGACCACGTCCGCCGGGCCGGCGATCACCCCGGTCAAGTCGGTTGCCGACAGCAACAGGATTGACTCCCCGTCGAGTACGCCGGGTCGTTCCTGCCCGCCGTACTCCACCATCACGTACTTCATCTCAGGTCCACTCGACGCCACGCACAGGACTCACCCCCGGTCATGCGATCACGGCGATCGCGTTGATCTCGATCAGGTAGTCGGGATGTGCGAGCTTGCTGACCTCGACCATGGTCGAGGCCGGCAGCGGCTCGGTGAAGTACTGCGCGCGGACCTCGTGGATCTTGGCGAAGTCCTCCATGTTGCGCACGTACACATCCACCCGGCAGACGTCCGCGAGTGTCCCGCCGGCCGCCTCGACCGCCGCCTTCACGTTCTCGCACACCTGCCTGGTCTGTTCCCGGACGTCCCCGACCCCGGCGATCCCGCCGTCCGGCTGCCGGGCGGTCATCCCGGAGACGAACACCAGCCGCCCGGTCGCCTCGATCGTCGTGGCCTGCGAGAACACCCCGTTCGGGCTGCGCAGCGCCGCCGTCGAAACCTGTGTCTTCCCCATCAGCTCAACACCCCTCCCGCCGGTACGACGGCACCGACCGCGCGCGCCGCCGCCAGCAGCCCGTCCAGTCCCGACCGCTCGATCAGCACACCGTGCCGGCGCTGGTGCGCCGCACGCTCGGCCTCGATCTCCCCCGGCAGGTGCAGCCGGTTCACGCCCGGAGCCGTCGCGCTCCCGCGGACCCGCGCGGCCAGTCCGGACGAGCGCAGGCGGAAACTCTCCACGCCGCCCATCAACTCCGGGTCGATCGCCAGGAACAGATGCGCGCAGTCGTTCGGACGGTCCGGCTCCCGGTACAGCGGGCGGACCTGGTCGCCCCACCCGCCGCCGCTCAGTACACCGGTGAGCACGTCGATCATCAACGCCAGCCCGAAGCCCTTGTGACCGGCGGCCGGCAGCAGCATGCCGAGCACGGCCTCGTCCGCGTCCGTCGTCGGCGTGCCCGACGGATCGGTCGCCCAGGTGTCGGGAATCGGCCGCCCGGCCGAGGCCGCCAGCCGAATCTTGCCCAGGGCAACCGCGGACAGGGCCATGTCCAGCACGATCTCCACGCCGGCCTTCGTCGGCACCGCGATCGCCAGCGGGTTGTTGCCGACGATCCGCTCGGCGCCGCCGGGGGCCGGCATCAGCGGGGTGGTGTTCGACATTGCGATACCGATACACCCCGCCTGGCCGGCCTGCATGGCCCAGCGGCTGGCCGCGCCGAAATGGTGCGCGTTGCGGACCGAGACCAGTCCGATCCCGTACCGGCCGGCGCGCTCGATCGCGTGCCCCATCGCCTGCGGACTGGACAGTTGCCCCATTCCGCCGCGGGCGTCCGCGACCATCGCGGCGCCGGCGTCGTACAGGATGTCGAGCTCGCGTTCGCGGGTCACTCCGCCGGCGTTCAGGCGTTCGACGTACATCGGGACCAGCATCACGCCGTGCGAGCTGACACCACGAAGGTCCGCCTCGACCAGCGCCGCGGCGATCTTGTCCGCGTCCTCCGGGTCGAACCCGAGCGCCGTGAAGACACCCGACACAGTCGCCTGCAGCCAGTCCGGCCGGACCAGTACCCGCCGGTCCGCGTCGGAGGCTTGAGCGGTCATCGGGCCTCCCGTCCTGGACTGAGGAGTGGAGCGACCGGAGCGACCGGAGCGACGAGGGAAGGACGGGAGACGAAGCCCGATGACCCGCCGCGCCGGAGGCGTGGCATTGATACAGTCACCGCTTCTCCCGGGCCCAGGGCAGCAGCACGTGCTCGAGTAGCACCAAGCCGTAGAACAAGACGATGCTCATCAGGCTGAGGAGCACGATCGCCGCGAACGCCAGGGTGGTGTCCGCGCTCGCGCCGGACTGCTGGATCACGTACCCGAGTCCCTTGGTGGCACCAACGAACTCCGAGATCACCGCACCGATCACCGCGAGCGAGATCGCCACCTTGAGCCCGGTGAAGATCTGCGGCATCGCGTACTTCAGCCGGAGCTTGAAGAACTCCTGCGCCCGGGTCGCGTTCAGCGACCGCATCAGCTCGACCAGCTCGGTCGGCGTCGACTTCATCCCCTGCGCGGTCGAGATGACGATCGGGAAGAAGCACATCAGCAGCACCATCACGACCTTCGGCCACTGGCCGAAGCCCATCCACACCACCAGCAGCGGGGCGATCGCGACCTTCGGGATCGAGTTCACCATCAGCAGCAGCGGGTAGACCAGTCGCTCGAGGACCACCGAGCGGACGATCAGCAGGGCGATCGGCACCCCGATCACGATCGCGAGCAGGAAGCCCTCGATCGTCTCCAGCAGCGACGTCCCGGTCTCCGACAGCAGCACACCCGGCTGGTCGAAGAACTTGACCACCACTTCCCACGGCGTCGGCAGCAGGTACGACTGGATCGAGAACACGGCCGTCGCGCCCCACCACAGCGCGATCGTCGCCGCCAGCCCGATGATCGGGAGTACGACGGCAGCAGCCGGAGACGTAGTCAGCCAGGGGCGCCTGCTCATCGCGGCCTCACCTCGTCGGCCGGACGTACGTCGGCCTTCTCGGACAGCAGCGCGTGCAACCGGGAGCTGATCGTCGCGACCTCGGTGACGTACGCGTTCTGGGCCAGGCTGCGCGGCCGCGGAATGTCGATGTCGACGACCTCGCGCATCCGGCCCGGCCGCGGCGTCAGGACCACGACGCGGTCGGCCAGCACGACGGCCTCCTCGATGGAATGGGTGACGAACACGATCGTGGTGGCCAGCTCCATCTTGATCCGCTGCAGCTCCTCGGACAGCTCGGTCCGGGTCAGCGCGTCGAGCGCGGAGAACGGCTCGTCCATCAGCATCACCTGCGGGTCGCGGATCAGCGACCGGCACAGTGACACCCGCTGCTGCATGCCGCCGGACAGCTCGTGCGGCAGCCGCCGTTCGAACCCGTGCAGACCGACCAGCTCGAGCAGCTCGTGAGCCCGGTCGCGGTACGCCGCCCGGCTGCGATCGCTGCTCTTGTCGATCTCCACCGGGAGCATCACGTTGGACAGCACCGAACGCCACGGCAGCAGCGCGGGCCGCTGGAACATGAAGGAGACATCCCGGCGCGGTCCGGTGACGGGTTCACCCGCCACCTGGACCGAACCGGATGTCGGAGGCAACAGTCCCGCGATCAGCCGGAGCAGAGTGGACTTGCCACATCCGGACCGGCCGATCAGCGTGACGAACTCACCGCCGCGGACGTGCAGGTCGATCTCCTCGAGGGCCGTCACCCGGCCCTCGCGTCCGTCGAAGACCTGCCCCACGCCGTCCAGGCGAATCATCGGTGGTCAGACACCTAGCTCTTCGGAGCCAGGCTCATCGTGACGACGTCGTCCGGGGTGACGGCACCCTTCTGGATCGCGTTGGACTGCTCCAGCAGGGAGATGATCGTCTTGACCCGTTCCACGTCGACGTCGCCGAGCGGACCCTTGAAGTTCGCCGGCTTCGTGTAGTTCTTCATGATGTTCAGCTCGGCGGTGGCCACCGCGAGGTCCGTGTCCGGGATGTACTTCTTCAGGATCGCGGCGGACCCGGCCGGGTCGTCGACGGTGTCCTGCAGGCCCTTGAGCAGCGCGGCGGTGAACTTCTTCACCTGGTCCGGGTGGTCCTTGGCCAGGTCCGACCGGGTGATGATCGCGTTGCCGTACAGCTCCGGCAGCACGTCGCCGTACGCCAGGGTGACCGGCTCGCGGTGCTGCGGGTCGGCCTTCTGGATCAGCGGCTGGCCGACCACGAACTGGCCGATGCCCTTGACCTTGCCCGAGGCGAGCAGCTTCGGCAGGGCCGGCGGCGGCGACGGCAGGAAGGTCACCGACTTCGGGTCGATGTGCACCGCCTTGGCGTAGACCGGGAACATCACCGTGTTGGTGGATCCCGGCTGGTCGGCGATCGTCTTGCCGACCAAGTCCTGCGGCTTCTCGATGCCGTAGCCCTTGAGCGACATGATCGCGGCCAGCGACTTCTGGTGGATCATGCCGACCGTGGTGACCGGCAGCTTCTGCTTGCCGAGGGTGATCACGAGCCCGGTGAAGTCGCCGATGCCGTAGTCGGCCTGACCGCCGGCCACCAGCTTCATCACGTCGACGGTGCCGGTGCCCGGGGTGATCTTGACGTCGAAGCCGGCGTCCTTGAAGTACCCCTTGTCCAGCGCGACGTACGCGTACGCCTCGCGGCCGAAGGTGTTGAACGACGTCAGGTAGTTGACCTTCTGCAGCCCGTTGTCGGCCTGCTTGCCACCGCTGTCGTCACCATTGCACGCACTGACCAGGGCGAGCCCCAGGACCGCCATCAGCGCGATGACGGAACGCCTCAACCTCATATCGACCTCTCTCGTCCCGATATTTGATCAAACATCAAATATGGAAGGGTGGTCAATCGGCCCGCGGGGTCTTCACGGGGACTTAACGTCCACCGTTCCGGGTCCTCGCAGAGCATGCTGGCCACCCGTCCTGGAGCCGTTCCCCATACCTGTCCGTAGTCGGGCAGGCACCCGCCCCGACCACAGACCGTACCTGTCCGAGCAGCAGATCGCGACGCCCGCGAGGGCAGAACCGGTCCGTGCAGCGTCAAATTTGCGTAAACCCTCAACTTCTTGGTGAGGCATTCCACTTCCGGGTGCCGGACGCAGGGGTTTCCCCGCACTCACTCCGGGGAGGGAGGTGACGCTCCCCCGGCTTTGACACGATGGGTCAGTGAAAGCAGTAGCGCGCGCGATCGGGAGCCTGTGGCGTACGTCGACGTACCTGCGCTGGGTGTACCTGCTGCTCGGCGCGGCACTGGTGCTGGCGTTCATCCTGGTGGACAGCGCGCTCGGCGCGGTGGCCGCCGACCTCGGCCTGCCGAAAGTTGCCACCGGCATCGTCTGGGTGCTGATCGGGCTGGTGCCGCCGGTCGTGCTCGGCCTGCTGCCGGCGGTCCGCGAGGTGGAGGGCATTGCGGTCGAGTCGCTGCTGGCGGTGCGGTTCGACGAGCGGCCGCTCGGACCGGCGCGGACCTGGCCGCAGCGCCGGCGTACCGCGGCCTGGTTCTGCCTGCATCTGCTGGCCGGCGGAGTGGTCGGGATCCTCAGCACGATCGTGTTCGGCGTCGGCGCGATCTGGCTGGCGGCGCCGTTCCGCTCGGCCGGCTCTCGCGAGATCGTGCCCGGCCTGTCGTACGACATCCGCGGCGACTGGACCGATCTGTGGATGCCGGCGGCCGCGATCGGCGGTCTCGCCGGACTGTTCCTGCTCTCGGCGGCCGTCGGCGCGCTGCTCGCGTACCTCGCGCCACGTGTCCTCGGCCCGACCGCGGCGGAACGGATCGAGCTGCTCGAGCAGCAGACCGCGACGCTTGCCGAGCGCAACCGTCTTGCCCGCGAGCTGCACGACAGCGTCGGGCACGCGCTCAGCCTCGTCACCATCCAGGCCGCGGCCGCGCGCCGGGTGCTGTCGAGCGACCCCGACTTCGCCGAGACCGCACTGGCCGCGATGGAGACGTCCGCCCGGGCGGCCCTGGCTGATCTCGACCACGTGCTCGGCCTGCTCCGCGATGACCGTCGCCCGGGCTCCGGGACCACGCCGCAGGCGACGCTCGGCGGGCTGGACCGGTTGGTCGAGGCGACCCGAGCCGGCGGGATCACGATCGAGGTCGAGCGGTCCGGCGATCTGGACCAGCTGCCGGCCGCGGTCTCCCGGGAGGCGTACCGGATCGTCCAGGAAGGCCTGACCAACGCGATCCGGCACGCCGGACGCCCAGCCGGCGAGCTGGCCGTGGAGCTGTCGATCCGGCTGGACACCTCCGGGCTCCGGCTCACCGTCACCAACCAGATCGCCGGCAAGTCGGACCACTCCGGCGGCGGCCGTGGCCTGGCCGGGATCCGTGAAAGAGTCGCCGTACTGCGCGGCACCGTGGACGCCGGCCCCTTCACCGCGGACGACGTACCGCTGTGGCGCCTCGCAGTCCGGTTGCCGGTCAGTATGACGAAGGGATGACATGAACCTGTCGGTGGTCGTGGTCGACGACGAGCCGCTGATCCGGAGCGGGCTGCGCGCCATCATCAACGCCGAGCCCGACCTCACGGTCGTCGGCGAGGCCGGTGACGGCGCGGAGGTCCTCCCGGTGGTCCGTCGTACCGGGGCGGACGTCGTGCTGATGGATGTCCGGATGCCCGCGGTGGACGGCATCCAGGCGACCCGGCTGCTGCTGGAGAACCTCGACCCGGCGCCGCGCGTGCTGGTCGTCACGACGTTCGAGAACGACGACTACGTGTACGACGCGCTGCGGGCCGGCGCGTCCGGGTTCTTGCTGAAGCGGACCCCGCCGGACGACATCATCGCGGCGATCCGGACCGTCGCGCGGAGCGAGTCGCTGTTGTTCCCGGAGGCGATCCGGGCGTTGGCGCTCGCCCACGCCGGACCGCAGACGCCGAGCGGTCTGGCCGACTGCCAGCTGACCGAGCGGGAGCAGGAAGTACTTCGGTTGATGGCGCGCGGCCTGTCGAACGCCGAGATCGCCGAGGAACTCATCCTCGGTCTGCAGACGGTCAAGACCCACGTCGCCAACGTGCTCTCGAAGCTCAACGCCCGGGACCGTACCCAAGCAGTGATCCGCGCCTACGAATCAGGCTTCGTGCCGCTTCATTAGGTGCTCGCGGGGTCGTCTGTCTCGGCTAGCGCGCAGGCGTTGTGCAGTGGGTCGATCGCGTTGGCCTTCATCGCGACGCGCTGCAGGAGCATCCGGAAGCTTGCGCGCTCGGACTCCTCCAGGATGCCGAGCACCTCGTCCTCGGTGCTGCGCAGGCGGCGCTCCAGGTCGCACAGCGCCTCTACGCCCTCATCGGTCGGCGCGATCAGCCGGGCGCGACGATCCGCCGGGTCAGGCCGGCGCTGCACCAGGCCCGCCTTCTCCAGGTCGTCGAGCAGGTAGGTCATCACGGTCCGGTCGACGCCGAGTTGTGCGGCCAGGTCGAGCTGCCGCTTCGGGCCCTCGGCGTTCGTCGTCGCGAGCACCTGGTAGCCCCGCGGCCCTCCGGGCAGACCCTCGAGCGCGGCCGCGGACGCCTTCGCGTACCGCCGGAAGACGACGCCCAGCGCCCAGCCGAGGTCGGCCTCCACCGGCGCGCCGCTGGCGACCGAGGGCTCGACCCCGCGCGCGCCGCGGGCCACGACCTCAGGCGAAGTACTGGACATGGCTCCATCGTACGTGGTGTACGCCACCCGGAATACGATCTGACTTGAATATGTTCTGCTCAACAGATTATCTTCGAGGCAGCTCAACACGAGCACGCCCCCTCAACTCGATGGAGACAGAACCTATGAGCACCCTGCTACGCGTCGATGCCAGCATCCGGCTGGACGGTTCCGTGTCCCGCGCCCTGGCGGACAGCGCGGAGGCCGCCTGGAAGGCGGAGCACCCGGACGGTGTCGTGGTACGGCGTGACCTGGGACAGCACCCGCTGCCCTCGACCGTGTGGCCGACGCTGGCCGCCGCCCAGGTGGGTCAGGAGCCGGTCGCGGATTCCGACCGGATGCCGCTCGCCGAGGCCCAGGCCATCGCTGCCGAACTGTCGGCCGAGATCACGAGCGCCGATGCGATCCTGCTCGCCGTTCCGCTGTACAACTACGGCATCGCCCAGAACGCGAAGACCTGGATCGATCTGCTGCTGATGGACCGGGACCTCGCCTTCGGCTCCCGCCCGCTGGCCGGCCGGCCCGCGATCTTCGCCATCGCCCGCGGTGGCGGCTACGCCCCGGGTACGCCGAAGCACGGCTGGGACCACGCCACGCCGTACCTCGAGCGGGTCTTCGCCGACCTGTTCGGAATGAACATCCGCACGGCCGCCGCCGAGCTCACCCTGGCCCCGGTCACCCCGGGTATGGAGGAGCTGATCGACGCCTCCAAGGTCTCGGAGTCCGAGGCGCACGTCGAGGCCGAGAACCACGGCATCGTGGTCGCCCGCGAACTGATCGGCCACGCGGCCTGACCGGCCCGGACCGCCTGCACTGATTTGGTCAGTGCAGGCGGTCCGCCTGCCAGGTCGAAAGCGTCACCGACAGGGTCACGAGCGTCGGCTCCGGCAGTACGGCGATCTGCTGCATCAGCTCGCGGTAGTTCACGTGCCGCGCGCTCGGCGTCATCAGCACCAACTGCTCCACAGCCGTCCGGTCGAGCCGCATCGTCTCCTCGACCACCTCACTGCCGATCCGGACGAACTCCCCCGCCAGCGACTCCTCCAGCCGTCGCTCCTTCTCAGCGTCCACGCTGACCATGCCGAGTACGTCGACCAGCTCGGCGAGATGCTGCTGGTTCGGTGTGACCACGAGCAGGCGACCGTCGGACGCGAGGACGCGAGCCATCTCGGCAGCGTTGCGTGGGGCAAACACGTTCAGCATCAGCTGCGCCGATCCGTCGAGCAGCGGCAGCTCCTGCCACGCGTCGCACACCACTGAGGCGATCCGTGGATCGATCTTGGCCGCGCGGCGGGCGGCGAACTTCGACACGTCCAAAGCGATCCCGCGTCGGTGCGGGGCCAGGCCGAGGACACCCGACAGGTAGTAGCCGGTGCCCGCACCGACCTCTACGACCACGTCGCTCTCACCGAGGTCGGCGGCCAGAATCAGCGCGTCCCGGATCGGCGCGTAGTGCCTGGTGCCGAGAAAGACCGTACGGGCGCCGACCATCGCGGCCGAGTCGCCTTCGATGCCGTTCGAGGCCGCGGGCAACAGATTCAGGTAGCCCTGCTTGGCCAGGTCGTAGGCGTGCCCGCGCGGACACCGCGCCGTACGGGCGTCCAGGGCGAGCCCATCGGCGCAGACCGGGCAGCGCAGGACGGCGACGAGGTCTGCTTCCACCGGGCTAGGTTATGTCGCGGCTCGTGATCCGGGCCCAGGCGGCGGTGTAGAACACGGCGACGTACCCCGCCTGGAGCAGCAGGTTGCGGACGATCTCGTGCCAGTACGGCGGATCTCGGAGCAGGTCGGCGAACGACTGCCATCGGTACATCAGCAACCACGGGTGGATCGCGTGCAACTGCGGGATCGCGGTCATGATGCCGAGCACGATGAACGTGCCGAACGTCGCCGCCATCGCTGCCAGCGGCGTGGATGTCAGCGACGAGACGAACAGGCCGATCGCGGCCAGCCCGAGCAGCGACAGCGAGATCACCAACGCGATCCCGAGCGCCCGGAGCAGGCCTTCGCCGAGGGACACGGTCGACCCGGAGAGCAGCAGCACGTCGCCGACCGGGAACAGGACGAAGCCGACGATCAAGCCGGAGATCCAGATCGTCATCGTCGCGACCAGGCAGAAGACGACGAGCGCGACCATCTTGGCCGCGAGCAACCGGGACCGGCCGGCCGGTGCGGTCAGCAGGTTGCGCAGGGTGCCGAGGCTGGCCTCGCCGGCCAGCGACTCCCCCGAGATGACGGTCACCGCGGTCGGCAGGAAGAACGGCAGTGACAGGCCGAGGCTGGCGACGATCAGGAACAGGCCGTTGCCGGCGATCTGGCCGATGAATCCGTCGGTGCCGCCGTCGGACCCGCTGAGCTTGATCGCGATCCCGATCAGCAGCGGGACAGCCGCGAGCACGCCGAGGCCGACCTGCGTGCGGGCCCGGCCGAACACGAGCCGCAGCTCGGAGATGAACAACGCCAGCGTGTGCCGCCCGGCACTCGGCCGCACCGCCACCGCAACGCCGGTCGCGGTGCCCGTCGCGACGCTGGTCGCGGTGCCGCTCGCGGGGCCGGTCGGAGGGGTCGTTGCGGGGTCGGCGGGTAGCTCACTCGGCGACATCGAAGCCCTCCCCGGTGAGTGCCACGAAGGCGTCCTCCAGGCTCGGGCGTTCCAGCCCGAAGCCGTGGATGCGTACGTCGGCCGCGACCAGCGCGGCCGCGAACTTCTCGATCGGCAGCTCGCCGGGATCGCCCTCGACCGTCTCGCTGGTGGTCTTGAGCTCGGTCACGCCCAAACCTTGCAGCGTCTCGGCGGCTGCTCCGAGGTCCGGCGTACGCACGACCAGCCGCGGCCGGAGCTCGGCGCGGAGCTCCGCCACCGTGGACTGCCGCAGCAGTTTGCCGCGGCTCATGATCGCGGCGTGTGTGCACACCTGCTCGACCTCGGCCAGCAGGTGGGTCGAGGTGAAGACCGTCGTACCGTCGTTGGCGAGGTCGCGGATCAGGTGCCGGACCTCACGGGTGCCTTGCGGGTCGAGACCGTTGGTCGGCTCGTCCAGCACGAGCAGCTCGCGCCGCTGCATCAGCGCGACCGCGATCGCGAGCCGCTGGCGCATGCCCAGCGAGTACGCGCGGACCTTCTTGCCGGCCGCGTTCGACAGGCCGACGCGCTCCAGCGCCTCGCCGGCCCGGGCCTTGCGGGTCTTCGGATCGGCGGTCCGGTCGGCGGCGTCGAAGCGGAGCAGGTTGGCCTGGCCGGTCCAGAACGGGTAGAACGCCGGTCCTTCGACCAGCGCCCCGACCCGCGGCAGCACCCGCAGGTGCGCCTTCGGCATCGGCTCGCCGAGCAGCTCGACCTCGCCGGACGTCGGCGCGATCAGACCGAGCAGCATCCTGATCGTGGTCGTCTTGCCCGACCCGTTCGGGCCGAGGAAGCCGTACACGCAGCCGGCCGGCACCTCGAGGTCGACCGCGTCCACCGCCACCTGCCCGCCGTGGAACCGCTTGGTCAGCCCGCGGGTGACGACCGGCGCGCCCACGGTCAGCGGGGGGCCTTCGCTGCGGCGGCCTGCAAGGTGTCCGGAGTGACCAGGCCGACGAAGACCCGGCCGTCGTCGGCGATCAGCACGCTCACCATCTTGCTGGTCAGCACCTTGCCCTTGCCCCACGAACCCTGCACCGTCGGCGCCTTCGCCAGCAGTTGGGCGAGCGGACCGTTCCCGGTCAGGCCGGCGGTGCCGGCTCCGCGGATCATCGCGACGCTCTCCCAGCCCGTGCCGACGACGGTCGGCTTGTCAGCCTGGGCCGCACCCGGCTTGGTCGGCTTGACCAGCTTCGGCGGGACGCTGCGCGGGTGCTCGCGGGTGGTCGGCACCTTCTGATCGGTGACCTTCACGCCCTTCGGCGGGGTGAAGGTGAACGAACTCGCCGACGGCACGTCGAACGAGACCGAGGTGAAGCCCAGCTCGACGGCCGGGTCGTTGCCGGTCCGCGGCATCACGGTCACGTCCAGCGGGACCCAGGTCTTCGAGTCGATCGCCAGTGTGACCGAACCGACGGTGGTCTTGTCGGTCTTCGGCACCAGGCGCAGCTTGTACGCGTCCCGGCCGGCGACCTTCTCGGTGCCGCTGACCTGGACCTTGGTGGTCGGGTCGATCGCGTCGAGGAACTGCTTCGCGACGGCCTGCGGGTCGTAGGACTTCGGCAGCGCCTTCTCGGGCGTGGTGGTCTTGTGCGCGGGCAGGGTCAGCTTCGTGGCCTCACGCTTGGACGAGTCGTACGCCCAGGCGGAGGTGCCGTCGGTGGTCCACAGCCGCTCGGCCTGCGCGTCGAGGATCGACACCTTGGCCTTGTCCGGGGTGGCGAACGCGACCCGCGCGGTGTGGTCGCCGTTGATCAGGTTGAGGACCTGACTGGCGCCCTGCATGCCGTCCAGCCCCGGGATCGCGGGCAGGCCGAGGTCGGTGCTCGAGTGGACCGTGCCGCTGAGGCCGTCCACCTTGGCCGTCTGCACCTTGGCGAGCAGATCCTGCGCGGTGATGCCCGGCAGCTTCGGCGACGCGTCCGCGACCACCGGCCCGAGTGCCCCCACACCTGCCACTACCGCGACTGTCGTGACCGGAACCAACCACCGTCGACTGCGCTGCGCTACACCCATGCCTACAGCCTCGCACCGGGCGCGGCCGGAACCAAGTGTTGTCAGGGTAGGTTCACCCGAAAGAGTGAGTCCGGCGTACGACCCTGGTCGTACGCCGAGCCCCAGCCGAGCCCCGGCCCGGACTCAGCCCGGACTCAGCGCGACTGCAGCGCGTCGAGGGCGACCGTCATCGCGGCCGCGACGCGGAAGTCCAGGCGCTCGTCCTGGACGGTGATCCGGTAGCGGTCCCGGATCGAGATCGTCCGCTCCACCGACAGCACCGGCTGACCGGAACTCGCCTCGGTGAAGTCGAAGTGGAAGATGAACGGCAGCGGGATCTCACCGACGAACGGCACGAACTCCCACACCCGGCGGAGGATCGCGATGGTCGGGTTGCGTTCGGTCCCGTTCGCGTCCACGCCGGCCGCGCTGAGCTGCCAGCTGGACCGCAGCATGCTCTTGCCGAACTCCTTCTTGAACCAGCCGATCGGCTGCCCGTTCGCGTCCGTCACGTCGTACCCGGATCCGAGGTCGATCGTCTTGCGCGCCTTGAACGAGAACACCGGCTGGGTCTTGGTGTCGTCGGTGTAGAACGTCACCTGCTCCTTGAACGCCATCCGCTTCTGCTGCGCGAACGCGAGCAGCGGCCCGTCGCTCCCGTCCGGGTTGGTGGCGATCAACTCGTACTTGTTCGCCATCACAGTGACCCGCTGCTTCATCGAGAACGCGGGGACGTACATGGGCGGTTGGGCTGTCATGGGGCCTCCCGGCCTGGACTGAGGAGTGGAGGGAGCGAAGCGACCGGAGCGACGAGGGAAGGCCGGGAGTCACAGCCCCATGACATGCCGCGACGGAGTCGCGGCATCAGTACTGTCATGCCGTGGAGTGTGTCAGGCCGCAGGCCGACGCACCGACGTTCAGGCCGCGGGCCAGCGATTCAGCGTGCTCCGAAGAGTCTGCGACCTGTACGACGAGTTGCCCGACGCCCTGCAGCGCCAGGTCGCGGGCGATCTCGACCCCGAATTCGACAGCTTCGACCGGCGTACGCGCGGGCCGCCACAACACCCCGAAGTCCGCTCGAGGCCTGTCGTCGCGGAGATCCACGACGAGCGCGTTGGCCTGCTTCAGATCATTGGCGTCGCCGCCGACGATCACCCGGACCTGCTGTCCAGCGGCCGGTACTGCGTTCTGCCCGGCCTGCAGCGCATCGTCGACGATCGACGCGTCCCGCCGGCCCCATTCCTCGTGATGGATCGCCCACGCCAATGGCCGGCGTTTGGCCCAGCCCGAGCGCACCAGCTCCGGCGCGGCGGCGAACTCGTCGACGTACCCGATGCAGAGGTACCCGACCAGCTCGATGTGTGCGGGCAGGTCGAGGACATCGGCGACCTCGGCCGGTTCGAAGAACGAGACCCAGCCGACGCCGAGCCCTTCGGCCCGCGCGGCCAGCCAGAGGTTCTGGATCGCGATCGCGGCGGAGAACCACGTCGTCCGCGGATCCGCGTGCCGCCCGAGCACGTGCCGGCCGCCGCGGCCCGGGTCGCAGGTCACCGCGAGGTTCACCGGGGTGTCGAGGATCGCCTCGATCTTCAGTCCGTCGAACTTCGACCGGCGGTCGTCCGGAAGGGATGCCGCGAACGCGTCCCGTTGCGCGGTGGCGAGATCGTGCACCTTCCGCCGGGTCGCGAGGTCCCGGATCACCAGGAAGTCCCACGGCTGGCTCAGCCCCACGCTCGGCGCCCGGTGCGCCGCTTCCAGCACTCGCGTGAGCAGCATGTCGTCGATCGGGACGTCCAGGAAGCCTCGTCGTACGTCGCGTCGCTCGGCGATCACGCGGTGCACGACCTCGCGGTCCGCCGGTTCATAACCAGGTGCGGGGAGGCGGCCGACGGCTGCGGTCGCGCTGGCGGAGCGGCGTTTCTGGACGACGAGTTCGGCGCCGGCGGCTAGCACAGCTGCCTCGGCGACACTCGGCGTACCTGTCAGATCCTCGACCTGCGAGCTCGGGTTGGGAGCGGCCTGCTCGGCCAGCTCGCTCGGCGGGAGGGCTCGGAGTTCGGCGTTCAGATCGTCGGCGAGACGCTGCAGAGCAGGCTCCGCTTCTCGGTTTGTGACGGTGACGACGAGTTGCACGTTGCCTGCGCCGGCCTCTAACAGGGCGCTGTCCACCAGGTCGCGGAGTTCGCGGTACGACGTGTTCGCGCGGAGACCGATGCCTACGACCAGATTCATCGCTGGTGTCCGCGGGCGGCGGCGACGAGACGGGCCGGTACGTCGGGGGTGGCGGTCCAGTGGAGGTGCAGGTACGACGCGTGCACGTGCGGGAGCGTGATGCCTTCGGTGCCGGTGGGGAGGTGCCACGCCGGGTGCACGTCGGTGTGGACGTCGATCGTGGTGCGGTGGAACTCGTGACCGCGGACCCGCCGTCCTTCGTCGAAGAAGTCGGTGGTGGTTGCGGCGACCGCTGTCCGGTACCCGAGGGTGAGGCGGGTGGTCATGCGTCCGGTCGCTGGGAGTACGCCGGTCATGGGGTGGCCGTCGAGTTCGCGGCAGAGGTAGAGGAGGCCGGCACATTCCGCTATTACCGGCAGACCGGCGGCGATCTCTGCGGCGACCTGCTCGCGGAGCTTGGTGTTCGCGGACAGCGCCTCGGCATGTAGCTCCGGGAAGCCGCCGCCGAGGTAGAGCGCGGAGGTTGCCTCTGGCAACGTGTCGGTGAGCGGGTCGAAGGTGACGACATCGGCGCCGGCTGCGGTGAGGAGCTCGGTCGTCTCGGTGTAATGGAAAGAAAAGACCGGACCACCAGCAACAGCAACTACCCGCCTGGCGCCGACCGACGTCTGCGGAATCTCTGTGGTGGGGTTCCAGGGGGTGGCGGTGTGGTGGGGAGCGGCGTTGGCTGCAGCGATGAAGGCTGATAGATCCACGCCCTGGCGGACCAGTTCGGCCGCGGCGGCTACGGCTTGCTCGGCCTGCTCGCGTTGTTCGGTCGCGGGGACGAGGCCCAGGTGGCGGCTGGGGACGGTCAGGCGAGGGTCGCGGCGGAGGACACCCAGGACCGGTACGCCGGTAGGCGCGATGCCGGCGCGGACTTCCGTCTCGTGGCGATCGGAGCCCACCTTGTTGAGGATCACCCCGACGATCCGCACTTCGGTGTCAAAGGCAACGAAACCTTGGACCACGGCGCCGACGCTCCGGCCGGCCGCGGACGCGTCCACCACCAGCACCACCGGCGCCTTCAGCAGCTTCGCCACGTGCGCCGTCGACGAGAAACCTTCGGTGCCGAGTGCACCGTCGTACAGGCCCATCACGCCCTCGACCACGGCGATGTCCGCGCCCGCGGACCCGTGCTCGAACAGCGGCCCGACCCGCTCCTCCCCCGACAGCATCGGGTCGAGGTTGCGCCCCGGCCGCCCGGTGGCGATCGCGTGGAACCCGGGGTCGATGTAGTCCGGCCCGACCTTGAACCCGGCAACCACCTGCCCGGCCCGTCGCAGCGCCGCCATCAGCCCGACCGCGACCGTCGTCTTGCCCGCCCCGGAGGACGGCGCCGCGACCACCACCCGGGGGATCACGTGCACTCCCCCGCGGTCAGCCTGCGAGTCACCACTCGATGCCCTTCTGGCCCTTCTGACCGGCATCCATCGGGTGCTTCAGCTTGGTCATCTCGGCGGCGAGGTCAGCGGCCTCGAGGAGTTTCGGATGCGCGTCGCGGCCGGTGATCACGACGTACTGGTGACCGGGGCGATCGACGAGCGTGGCGACCACCTCGTCCACGTCGACCCATCCCCACTTCATCGGGTAAGTGAACTCGTCCAGGACATACAGGTCGTGCGTCTCGGCCGCGAGCCGGCGCTGGATCTCCCGCCAGCCCTCGAGCGCGTCGGCGGCGTGGTCCTCCTCGGAGCCGGCCTTGCGCGACCAGCTCCAGCCCTCACCCATCTTGTGCCACTCCACCGGCCCGCCCTGACCAGTTGCCTCATGCAACTGACCGAGCGCCTTGAACGCGCCCTCCTCGCCGACCTTCCACTTGGCGCTCTTGACGAACTGGAAGACGCCGAGGTTCCAGCCCTGGTTCCAGGCCCGCAAGGCCATCCCGAACGCGGCGGTCGACTTCCCCTTCATCTCGCCGGTGTGCACCATCAGCAGCGGGCGGTTGCGGCGCTGGCGTGTGGTCAGGCCGTCCTCCGGTACGGCGACCGGCTGCCCCTTCGGCATCTCAGGCCACCTTCCGCTCGGTGACCGTACGGACAAGGTTGCCGGCAGCAACATCTCCGAGGTCGAGGTACTCCGCGCCGAGATCGGCCGCGAGCTCGGCCGCCAGACCGAGCCGGACGCCCCGGCGCGGCTCGCAGTCCACGACCACGGTGGCGATCCCGTGCTGGGCCAGCCAGCCCGCGGACTGCCGCGCGCGAGCGAACGCGTTGTCGCCGTGGGTGGCGCGGCCGTCGGTGACCAGCACGAGCAGCGGACGGCGGCGCGGGTCCCGGATCGCGGCGATCCGCAGTACCTCCGCGGCTTGGAGCAGACCTTCGGCGAGCGGGGTGCGGCCGCCGGTCGGGAGCGATTCGAGTCGTCGTACCGCGGTCTCCACGCTGCCTGTCGGCGGAAGCGCGACCGTGGCGGTGGCGCCGGCGAACGTGACGAGGCCGACGGTGTCGCGGCGTTGGTAAGCGTCGAGCAGGAGCGAGACGATCGCGGTCTTGATCTCGCCCATCCGCTTCTTCGTCCCCATCGAGCCGGACGCGTCGACGCAGAACAGCACGAGGTTCCCCTCGCGGCCCTCACGGACGGCGAGGCGCACGTCGGACGGCCGTACGGCGAGCCCCGGACCGGTGCGACCGCGAACCTGCTGATGCGGCGCCGCGGACCGAAGAGTCGCCAGCAGGTGTGGCCGCCCAGCCTCCCGCCCGACCAGGGCCCGGTCCCCCACCACCCGACCAACCTCGGTAATAGCCCGGGACCGCCGCCCGGCAACCCCAGCGCCCGCGCCCTGCACACTCAACAACCGAGCCTTGTACGGCGCCGAACTCCCAACCACATCCCCAACCGGAGCAGTCCCAGGTCGGCCGTCCGCCTCAGTGTTCTCCGGATCGGTCCCAGACGGATTCGGATCCACCGAACTGTCCTCTTCTGCCTTTGCACGGTCGACTCCGCCGCCTGGACCACCTGGACCATCCGGATCGTCGTCGGGATCCTCCGGCGGCGGCGTGCTGTTGTTGATTGCTTCTTCCAGCTGCTGGTCGTCCAGGCCTGGGGCGTCGAAGGGGTTGCGGCGTTTGCGGTGTGGGAGGGCTAGTTTGGCGGCGGCGCGGACGTCGTCGACCTCGACGACAGTGCGGCCGGACCAGGCCGCGTGCGCGACCGCCGTCCGCGCGGTGACGAGGTCGGCGCGCATCCCGTCCACATCGAACGAGGCGCAGATCTCCGCGATCTGCCGGAGCGCCGCATCGGTCAGGATCACCTCGGTGAGCAGGTCGCGCGCCTTCACGATCCGTTCGGCGAGTTCGCGCTGCTGACCGTCGTACCGGGTGATGAACCCGACCGGATCCGCCTCGTACCCGAGCCGCGCGCGCATCACCTCGACCCGCACCGCGGGATCCCGGCTGGCCACCACATCCACCGTCAGGCCGAACCGGTCGAGCAACTGCGGCCGGAGCTCGCCCTCCTCGGGGTTCATCGTGCCGACCAGCACGAACCGCGCGGGATGCGTCACCGACACCCCGTCCCGCTCGACACTCGCACGCCCCATCGCAGCGGCATCGAGCAGTACGTCGACCAAATGGTCGTGCAGGAGGTTGACCTCGTCGACGTACAGCAACCCGCGGTGCGCCGCCGCGAGCAGACCAGGCTCGTACGCCGTGATGCCCTCCGCGAGCGCCTTCTCCAGGTGCAGCGACCCGAGCACGCGATCCTCGGTCGCCCCGACCGGCAACTCCACCAACCGCGCCGCCCGCACCGAACGCACATCCGAGTGCGGCCCGTCCGGGCAGTCCGCGTCCGGCCGATCGGGGTCGCACGAGAAGCGGCAGCCGGGTACGACGTCCACCGGCGGCAGGAGCTCGGTCAGCGCGCGGACCGCGGTCGACTTCGCCGTACCCTTCTCGCCCCGGATCAGCACCCCGCCGATCGCCGGCGAGATCGCGGCCAGGATCAGCGCGAGTTGAAGGTCCTCCATGCCGACCACGGCGGTGAACGGGAAACCGGTGGAAGCTGAAGCAGGCCGCATCGGCGGTGGATCCCTTCGTAGAGCGGGTGTCCACGCCCGCCACGCCTGGTACGCCGCACCGCGGAGACCGCGACCCGGCGGACGACCGCGGATGTCCTGGCTCCCGGGCCGCATCGAGCTACCCAGTCACAGTGGCGGGACCGCCCCGGCCTCCCAGCAAGCTGGCCACCGGTGTTCCTCCACAACCGTCCGCCCGATCATGGCACATCCCCACGCCCCCGCCAGCGACCAGGCTCACACGGCACCGGCGGGCGCGTGCCGGTCATCGGGGACGTACGGCGTTCCAGAGGTAGGTGTCGCGGCCGGAGGTGCCGCCGCCAGGAGCCAGTTGCTTGTCGTCGGAGTCGAGGGCGACGTGCTGGCCGTCGGTGGAGATGGCTGGACCGACGCTGCCGATCCGGCCGCCGAAGGGGTCGGTCTGGTCCTGGTGCTCGGTGATCCAGACCAGGGCGCCGGTCGTGCGGTCAAGCCGGAAGACGTCGCTCAGGTTGCCTTGGTCGGCGGCGGTCAGGCGGGCCGGAGTACCGAAGGTCACGTACCTTCCGTCCGCGGAGACGCCGGTACGGAACACCGGTCCGACGGCGGCCGAAGGCCGGCCCGCGGAGTCGGCCGAGATCAGCCGCAGGCGATTGGTTCGGAGGTCGCGCAGCCAGACGTTCGGGACCGCGTCGAAGCCGAGCCCGAGCCAGCTGATGACGACGAACGCCACGTACCGTCCGTCGGCCGAGAAGGTCGGATAGACAGTCTCGACCATGATCGACCGCGGGTCGGCCGTCGTATCCAGCGAGACGTCGCGGGTCGTCTTCGCCTTGCGGTCACGCACATAAACCGGCAGGTCGACGGCGGACGGACGGGTCAGGGCCTGTGTCGTGAAGGACACCAGCCGGCCGTCGCCGGAGATCGCCGGCGAACTCGAGAAGATGTCGATCTGCTTCCCGTCCGCGGTCAGCGAGACCCGCTCGGTCCGGCGTACGGCGAGGTCGCGGACGAACACGTCCTGGGTGGCGTTGGTGTCGCCAGTCACGAGGTTGGTCGCACTCGACGTGAACGCGATGTGGCGACCGTCGGCCGAGATCTGCGGCTCCCACGAGTCCCCGTCCGCCCGCCCGGTCCGTCCCACCGACGCCACTGTCGTCCGCCCGGTCCGGAGGTCGCGGACGAAGACATCCTGACTGTCGTTCGTGTCGCCCACGACCAGGTTCGACGCGGACGAGTTGAACGCGACGTACCGTCCGTCGGCCGAGATCGACGGCTCCCGGCTCTCGCCGTTCCCCGGTACGCCGCCGGCGCCGCCCGACGCCAGCGCCGTACGCCCGGTCACGACGTCCCGGACGAACACGTCCCGCTGATTGTTGGTGTCACCAGCAACCAGATTGCTCGCGTACGACGAGAACACGACGTACCGCCCGTGGGCCGACACCGCGAGCCCGTTCTCGGTCCCGGCGGCCGACTCGCCGTCACCGCCGATCCCAGCCGGCGTGGCCGACACCAGCTCGATCGAGTCGCCCCGCCGATCACCGGCGACCGCCGGGACGCTGACCGCTCCCCCCGATACTGCGGCGACCACTGCCGCCGCCAGTAGGCTCCTCATCCGGATGTGCAGGACAGGTTTCATCATGGCCCCCTTAGGACAACCACCTTGATGCCCTCGGAGCCGGTGAAGTTACGGTCGAACGCTTGAACTGCTCAGCGTGAGGTGAGGCGTTTGGCCAGGGCGGTCGCGGCTGCGTCGTCCTTGACCTCGCGGATGCCGACGATCGGGGTGACGGTGACGAATCCGGCCGCCAGGAGTGCCTCGTCGGAGCCGGCCACCGGGTTGGGCCGGACCGGCTCGATCTCGATCATCGGCTCGCCGGTCGGCGCCCTCGTGCCGATGACCCGGGAGCGCTTGATCGGGTGCAGGGAGGCGTGCCGGACGCCGGCCAGCTGGTCGAGCGGCCGGTCCGGGACGTTGATCGTGACGACTGTGCCGGCCGGCTCGGAGGCGATCCAGGCGAGGGCCTCGGCGGCGACTGTGGCCGAGGTCTCCCAGTACGACGGATTCTCCGAGTCGATGCTGATGGCAACGGCTGACGTGCCTTGCTCGGCCGCGGTCAGCGCGGCGGCGACCGTGCCGGAGTGGAAGATCGGTACGCCGATGTTGTGCCCGCGGTTGATCCCGGACAGCACCAGGTCCGGCGGCCGCCCGAAGGCCCCGACATTCGCCAGTGTCACCGCGAGTGCCGGCGTACCGTCGATCCCGGTGAACGTGACCCCGTTCTCCTCGTCGGACGCGGTCCGGATCGGGCGGCCGACCATCCCCGCCCGCGCGGATCCGACGCCGCTCTCGTCGAGTAGCGGCGCGACCACGACGACGTCGTACCCGAGCTCGGCGATGACCGGCGCGAGCGCACGGATCCCCGGTGCGAGATAGCCGTCGTCGTTGGTGATCAGGACTCGAAGCTGCTCAGGCGGCATGCCTCTACCCAATCAGCCGCGGTCCTCGATGTCACCCTCCGTCTCAAGGACTGCGTTGCGCAGTGTCTCCAGCGCCTCGGCCGACGGCTCTGCCCACAGCCCGCGCTGCGCCGCCTCGAGCAGCCGCTCCGCGATCCCGTGCCGCGCCCACGGGTTGGACTTGCGGAAGAACTCGGCCATCTCCGGATCCGCGACGTACTCCGTCGTCAGCGTCTCGTACATCCAGTCGTCGACCACGCCCGCGGTCGCGTCGTACCCGAACAGGTAGTCGACGGTCGCCGCCATCTCGAACGCGCCCTTGTACCCGTGCCGCCGCATCGCCGCCATCCACCGCGGGTTCACCACCCGGGCGCGGAAGACCCGCTTGGCCTCCTCGTCCAGCGTCCGGGTCTTCACCTGCGCGGGTACGGCGGAGTCGCCGACGTACGCCTTCGGGTTGGAGCCGGTCAGGTGCCGGACCATCGCGATCATGCCGCCGTGGTACTGGAAGTAGTCGTCGGAGTCCATGATGTCGTGCTCGCGGGTGTCGGCGTTCTTCGCCGCGACCTGGATCCGGGCGTACGCGCGTTCCATCGAGCCGAGGGCCTCCGCGCCGTCGAGGTCCTTGCCGTACGCGTACCCGCCCCAGACCGCGTACACCTCGGCCAGCTCGGCGTCGGTGCGCCAGTTGCGCGCGTCCACGAGCGGGAGCAGGCCGGCGCCGTACGACCCCGGCTTCGAACCGAACACCCGGGCCGTCGACTGCCGCACATCGTTGCCCGCAGCAACGTCCGCGTCGACATGGGCCTTCAGGAAGTTGTCCTCGGGCGACTCGTCCAGGGCGGCGACGGTACGCACGGCTTCGTCGAGCAGCGCGACCACGTGCGGGAACGCGTCCCGGAAGAACCCGGAGATCCGGATCGTCACATCGATCCGGGGCCGGCCGAGCTCCGCCAGGTCGACCACCTCGAAGCCCGTCACCCGCCGCGACACCTCGTCCCAGACCGGGCGGCAGCCGAGCAGCCACAGCACTTCGGCGAGGTCGTCGCCCTGCGTGCGCATGGCCGACGTACCCCAGATCGTCAGACCGACCGAGCGCGGCCACTCCCCCGTTTCGGTCTGGTGCCGCGCGAGGAGCGAGTCGGCCAGCGCGACGCCGACGTCCCAGGCGTTGCGGCTCGGAATCGCCTTCGGGTCCACCGCGTAGAAGTTGCGGCCCGTCGGCAGAACGTTGACCAACCCGCGCGTAGGCGACCCCGACGGCCCGGCCTCGATGAAGCGGCCGTCGAGCGCCCGTAGTACGTTCGCCAGCTCGTCACCGGTCCTGGCCAGCCGCGGCACCACTTCGGTAGCGGCGAAGGTGAGCGACGACTCGACCTGCGCCGACGGCCGCCCGAGAACCTCCATCACCACGACCGGGACCTTCGCAGCGTCCCAGCCCAGCGTCTCCATCCCGACGACGAGCTTCCGCGCGACGGCCTCCAGCAGATCCACACCGTCCGCACCACTGACCGCGGGCAGATCCGCGAGAGTCGCCAGGTCCGCCAACTCCGGGACGGCCCGGCCGGGATCGGCGAGCATGGCGGCCTCGTCCACGCCGAAGGTCTCGCCCAGCGCCGTGCGGAGGCCGGCGATCGAGTACGAACCGCCCCACAGCTGCCGCGCCCGCAGTACGGCGAGCACCAGGTTGACCCGCGCTTCACCCTCCGGCGCCGCACCGAGGATGTGCAATCCGTCGCGGATCTGCACGTCCTTGATCTCGCACAGATACCCGTCGAGGTGCAGGACGAACTCGTCGAACTCCTCGTCGTCCGGCTTCTCGTCCGTGTGCAGATCGTGGTGCAACTGGGCCGCCTGGATCAGCGTCCAGATCTGCGCCCGCAGCGTCGGCACCTTCTCCGGGTCCAGCGCGGACACGGTCGCGTACTCGTCGAGCAAGTACTCCAGCTTCGCCATGTCGCCGTACGTCTCGGCCCGCGCCATCGGCGGCACCAGGTGGTCGACGACCGTCGCGTGCGCCCGCCGCTTCGCCTGCGTGCCCTCGCCCGGGTCGTTGACGATGAACGGGTACACCATCGGCAGATTCCCGAGCACCGCGTCCGGCGCACAGTCGGCGGCCATCCCGATCCCCTTGCCCGGCAGCCATTCCAGCGTCCCGTGCTTACCCAGATGTACGACGGCCTGCGCGCCGAAACCGCCCTCCTCGGGCGATGCCTCCAGCCAGCGGTACGCCGCCAGGTAGTGGTGCGAGGGCGCCATGTCCGGATCGTGGTAGATCGCGACCGGGTTCTCGCCGAAGCCCCGCGGCGGCTGGATCATCAGCACGACGTTCCCGAACCGCAACGCGGCCAGCGCGATCGCGGTCTCGTCCCCCGACGTGTCGACGTACAGCTCACCAGGCGCCTCGCCCCACGCCTCGATCATTGCCGCCTGCAACGATTCGGGAGTGCGCCCGAACCAGGTGGCGTAGGTGGACTGCGGGACCTTGGCGACCGCATTGGCCAGCTGTTCGTCGGTCAGCCAGTCGACGTCGTGCCCACCGGTGGCGATCAAGCGGTGGATCAGCCCGTCGGCACCGTCCGCGCCCTGAAGCTCACTCAGGTCGAGCCCGCCGAGGTCGTACCCGGCCGCCTCCAGCTGGCCGAGCAGGACGACGGCCGACGCCGGCGTGTCCAGACCGACCGCGTTCCCGATCCGCGCATGCTTCGTCGGGTACGACGACAACATCAGGGCGATCCGCTTCTCGGCCGGCGGCACGTGCCGCAACCGGGCGTGGGCGACCGCGATCCCGGCCAGCCGCGCACACCGCTCCGCGTCCGGCGCGTACCGGGCCAGCCCGTCGGCGTCGTACGACTTGAACGAGAACGGGACCGTGATCAGCCGCCCGTCGAACTCCGGGATCGCGACCTGCGTCGCCGCATCCAGCGGGCTCACGGCGGCGTCGCTCTCGACCCACTGCTCGCGGGTCGAGGTCAGCGCGAGGCCCTGGATCAGCGGGATGTCCAGCGACGCGAGCGCGCCGGCGTCCCAGGCGTCGTCCGATCCGCCCGCGCTGGCGTTCGCTGCGACCGAGCCGCCGGCGGCGAGCAGCGTGGTGACCAGTACGTCGCACTTCCGCAGCAGATCGAAGAGCCCGACATTCTCGGCCGGGTCGAGCCCGCGCAGCGTCCCGCAGTACACGGGGAGCGGCTGAGCGCCGGCCGCGACGACCGCATCCGCGAGCGCGTCGACGAAGGCAGTGTTGCCGGAGATCTCGTGCGCGCGGTAGTACACGATTCCGACCACGGGCCGCTCGTCCTCGACGTACGTACCCCGCAGTCCGTACGCCGGGAGCGCGCGCGGCGGATCGAACTCGTCACCGGTCAGCAGCAGCGTGTCCCGGAGGAAGCCGGCCAGGTTGCGGAGGTTGTCCGCACCGCCCTCACGCAAGTACGCGAGTGCCTCGGTGACCGCACCGGCGGGCACGGTCGACAGCGACATCAGCTCGGCATCGGGCGCAGCCTCGCCACTGACCACCACCGCCGGCTTCCCGGACGCGACGACCGCGTCGAGTCCTTCTTCCCACGCTCGGCGGCCGCCGAGCAGCCGCACGACGACCACCTCCGAGGCGTCCAGCAACGGTCCGAGCTGGGCGAGGTCGAGGCGGGCCGGGTTCGCGACCTTCCAGCCGGCGTTCGCCTCGGCGGCCGCGAGCAGGTCGGTGTCGGCGGTGGAGAGCAAAAGGAGCACGCGAGCGTTCCTTCCCCGGGGTGTCCACGCCCCGAACGGAGGTACGACGGCGGCAGTTCCTGACTCCCCTTCACGGGTCACAGTGGCGGGACCGTCCCGGACTCACACCGGGTTCCTGCTGATTCCGTCGATTGACGGTCGTGACTCTAGCTGACGGAGTCGCCGTACCGGGTGTGGAAGTCGTCCCACGTTGTCGCGTTGACCGGTGCATTTGATTGGTATAGGGCGGAACGACAGGGTTTGTACTGCGGACGCCCTCCGGCGTCGCACGGCAACGTCTTCTTCAGCACAGGCCGATCCGGTTCTACCTGAGCTGAAGGAGACAATCATGCGCTTGAAGGCCTGGAGACTCCTGGTCGTCGTACTGACCGCCGGCCTCATCACCCCTGCCCTGGTCGCCGCGCCGAGCCAGGCCGGCGGCGTCCGGGCGGGCCCGGCGATGATCACCCAGTGGAACACCATCGCCGGCCGGACGATCTACGCGGAGAACGCCACCCCGGTCCCGGTGGGGAGCCTGTACTTCGGCTTCGTGTCACTGGCCGTGTACGACGCCGTGGTGGCCATCGAAGGCCGGTACCAGCCGTACCTGAAGCAACCCGGGATCCGCGCGCGGGCGTCCTCGGAGGCGGCGGCCGCGACGGCGGCGTACGACGTGCTGAGGTACTACTTCCCGGCCTCAGCCGCGCAGCTCGCGACCGACTATGCCGCCTCGCTCGGCAGCATTCCCGAAGGCCGGGCCAAGATCCGCGGAACCGAGGTCGGCCGGCACGCGGCCGCGACGCTGATCCGGGCACGGCTCAACGACGGCCGGGGCGCGAACATCCAATTGAGGGTGACCCCCGCTCCCGGAGTCTGGCGCCCGACACCCGACGCCCTCGCGCCGATGCTCGCCCCGTGGCTCGGATTCGTCGCACCGCTTGCGCTCCGATCGCCGACGCAGTTCCGGCTGCCCGGCCCTGACCCGATCACGTCCAAGGCCTATGCCCGGGATTTCGCCGAGGTGAAGGCGATGGGTGCGCTGGTCGGATCCGCCCGGACCGCGGCACAGACCGAGACCGCGGTTTTCTGGAACGCCAACGCCGTGCTGCAGTACCAGACGGCGCTGCGCGGCCAGGTCACGGCGCGAAGGATGGACATCGTCGACAGTGCCCGGGCGTTCGCCCTGCTGAGTACGGGCGTGGCCGATGCGCTGATCGCCTGCTGGCGAGCCAAGTTCGACGACGCCTACTGGCGTCCGATCACCGCCATCCGGCTCGCCGACACCGACGGGAACCCAGCGACCGAAGCTGACACCAACTGGATGTCGCTGCTCCAGACGCCGCCGTATCCGGACTACGTCAGCGGGCATGCGTCCATCACAGGGGCCGCAACCGGAACTTTCAGCTACCTGTTCGGCGCCCGGTCGCTCGATCTGGACGTCCCCGCTCTCGTGTCCACGGCTTCCCGGCACTTCGACAGCGCCGCGGCCCTCGATGCAGAGACCATCAATGCCAGGATCTGGCTCGGTTTCCACTTCCGGAAGGCGATGACCGACGCCAGTCGTCTCGGCCACCGCGCCGCCGCGTGGACGATCGGCCACGAGTTCATGCCGCGCCACCGCTGAGTGTTCCGGCCTCCTCGCCGCGCGCCGCGTCAGCGGTGCATCGCGTAGTGGGCGGCGAGGAGGTCCGTGCCCCAGTCGTTGCGGAAGTCGCGCCAGACCGAGTGGATGTGGTTGGCGTCGTCCTGGGTGTTGTCGTACTCGGCGAGGAAGGTCGGCCCGGCGATCGAGTAGTAGTGCCGGTGCCCCACGCCTGGCTCGGTCTCACCCGCCCACGCGAAGGACAGCCGTTCGATGCCCTGCTCGGTGATGTCCTGCCACGTCTGCAACCCGATCGGCCCGGCGGCGCGACCGACGTACTGGCCGATGAGGAGGCTGAGCAGCTGACGCTGGTCCTCGTTCATGTCGCCGTACGCGAGGCCGTGGTGCAGCAGGGATGCGTCGGCGACCGGGTCGTGGCGGGTCAGGATGTCGTCCGGCGCAGCGTCCGACACCACGGCAAGGGACAGCTGGCCCGGCTCAAGGGCGTGCAGCAGCTGGAAGCCCAGGTCCTGCTCGGCAGCCAGGAAGCGCCGCCCGGCCTTCGGGCCGGTGCGGACCTCGGCCGGGTTCGAGCCGATGAACTGCGGGGTGAACGAGATCGCCCCGTCCACCAGCGTCACGTGCAACGCGAGGTGGTGGCCGTTCAGCCGCCAGGCCCAGGGATCGGTCCCGTTCGGGTCGCCGAGCACCCGGAGGAAGTACCGGTCGCTGACGGTCGCCCCCTCCCACTCGCCCGACGGCGGCAGGTCCGGCAGCCCGCGGCAGACGACCTCCGCGTCCAGGACCGCCCACACGTCCGCCGTACCCCGGTCGCTGCAGCCGGTCGCGACCAGCCGCTCGACGAGCTTCTGCTGGGTCGGAGTGAGCTCGGTCAGTGCGAGACCGGGCACCGGCCCGGGCAGGTACGTCCACTGCTGATGATCCGGACTGTCGAACGGGCCCCGGATCTTCTCGAGCTGGGCCGGCGTCAGGCTCGCCAGCAGTTCGAGGACCGTGTCCCGTGTCTGCGCTACAACCATGCCGATCGCTCCCGTTCCGTTGGTTCGTAAGGTGTCCACTGCTCGAACGGCCGGTCCAGCTTGTACCGGAAATCGGGTTGCCGCAGCAGGACGCGTGTTTCCGCGTTGGCCGGGTTGCGCAGCGACTCGAAGAACCGGACCGACCAATGGAACCAGCGGGTGCAGAACAACCGCATGGTCAGCCCGTGCGACACCAGCAGCACGTTCTTCGGAGCGTCAGGAGCCTCGAAGTCGCGGTGCATGGTCTCGAGGAAGGTCGACACCCGGTCGTACACGTCCGCACCCGACTCGCCGTGCGTGAACCGGTAGAAGAAGTGCCCGAACGAGTCGCGGAGCTTCTCCTGCTGCTCGATGTCCTCGGTGTCCTGGAGATTCGCCCAGTCCTGCTCACGCAGCCGCGGCTCCTCCCGCGGGAGCTCGATCAGGTCGTCCAGCCCGAGTGAGTCCAGCGTCTGCCGGGCCCGCAGGTACGGCGACACGTACACCCGGACCGGCTCGTTCCCGAACACTTCCCGCAGGTCCTTGCCCGCCTTGGCCGCCTGCTCGTGCCCACGGGGTGTCAGTGGTACGGCGTGGTCGGGGATGCGCTCGTAGATCGTCTTGTCCAGGTTCGCCTCGGACTCGCCGTGCCGGATCAGCGCGATCCGCAGAGGCCGATCACTCACCCCCATCGCTCCCCCTCCCGCCGAGCTGCTTGCGTCCGAAGAAGTGGCGAGACGTGTCCGCGCTTCTTCGGACGTAACGTCAGGATTGCGGTGACCCCCGCGGCGGCGATTCCGACCCGCCTCGCGAGTGCCGCCGTACGACGGATGTCGTCGACCGTCGGCGAAGGCCCGGCGCCGAGGGTGCCGCGGTTCTCCTGGGAGCCCTCGTAGCTGTTCGTGCCACCGAGCGTCAGCCCGAGTGCACCTGCGAAGGCGGCCTCGACCGGACCGGCGTTCGGACTCGGGTGCTTGGAGGCGTCCCGCCGCCACACGTCTCTTGCCTGGCGCGGTCGCCGGGCCGCCAGGCCGGTGAGCACCGCGCAGACGCGGGCGGGGACGAGGTTGACCAGATCGTCCAGGCGGGCCGATGCCCAGCCGAAGTTCTGGTACTTCGGTGACTTGTAGCCGACCATCGCATCGAGCGTGTTCGCGGCCCGATAGCCGAGCAGGCCGGGGATGCCGAAGACGCCCCAGAGCAATGGCGCCACGCAGGCGTCCGACGTGTTCTCGGCGATCGACTCGACCGTCGCACGGGCCAGCTCGTCCGCCTCGAGATCGGTCGCGTCGCGGGCGCACAGATGGCCGAGCCGGTCGCGCGCAGCCGGGATGTCCTTCTCCTCGAGCAGACCGGCCATCGCCTCAGCCTCGCGGTCGAGGCTGCGCGCGCCCAGCACGGTCCAGGTCGCGGCTGCGGTGACGACGGTGTGCAGGATCGGGTGGTGCCGGGTCAGCCGCTCCGCCAGGATGCCCGCGGCGGTTGTGGTGCCGACGAGGGTTGCCGTGTAGACCGCTCCGGCGCGGCGAGAGTCGGCGTACACGAGCTGTTCGAGGCGGTTGGCCGTTCCGCCGAAGCCGGCGACGGGGTGGAAGCGGCGCGGGTCGCCGAGCACACGGTCGGCGGCGAAGCCGAGAAGGAGACCGATTGCCCGGGACACCCTGGGAAGTCTGCCAGGTCTTCGGCTGTGATTGGGTGACGGCATGGGAATCGCGGAGCTGCTCCAGGGGGTCGACGGGAGCGGGGAGTTCGGGGTGTGGCTCGGCCGGCTGGACGGCGTACCGCTGTTCGAGCACGCAGCGGAGCGGACGCACTACTCGGCCAGCACGATGAAGCTGCCGGTGGCGATGGCGATGATGCGCAAGGTCGAGGCAGGTGAGCTGGCGCTCGACCAGCCGGTGACCGTGCACAACGACTTCGCGTCCGCCGGCGAGGGCCGGTTCGCGGTGGACCCGGACGAGGACGAGGCGCCCGCGACCTGGACCAAGCTCGGTACGCCGGTGCCGCTCGGGTGGCTCGCAACCGAGATGATCACCCGCTCCAGCAACCTCGCGACCGACCTCGTGCTCGAACAGGTCGGGATCTCCGCGGCGCACGCCGCCCTGCGCGAGGCGACGCTGCCGGGCTCACCCGCCCCCGCGTCCAAGATCCAGCGCGGCATCGACGACGGTCCGGCGCAGCGGGCCGGGATCAGCAACCTGATGAGCCCGGCCGGACTCGCCGGCGCCCTCGTTGCTGCCGGCAACCAGGAAGGTGCCTCCGGCGACTACCTGCGCGACCTGCTGGCCGGCAACCAGTGGAACGGCGAGATCCCGGCGCTGCTGCCGAGCGGCACCCGGGTCGAGCACAAGAACGGCTGGGACACCCGGATCCGGCACGACGGCGGGATCGTGCGGCCGGACGACGCGGATCCGTTCGTGCTGGTGGTGTGTACGACGTCCGGCCTGCCGGACTCCGAAGCGCAGAAGCTGATCGCCGCGATCGCCCTGGAAGCGTGGAACCACCGGCACGATCTGGAGGCCGTGCGGTGAAGCTCACGACCCATCGGGTGTCGGCACCGCTGCACACCCCGTTCATCACAGCGTTGCGTACGGCGACGCATGTCGAGTCGCTGCTCGTCGAGGTGAGCGACGGCGAGCTGAGTGGCTGGGGCGAGGCGCCCCAGGTGTGGAAGGTGACCGGCGACTCGCTGGCCGGCTCGGAGGCGTGCATCGAGGGCCCGATCACGACCGCGCTCGACGGCCTCGGTCCTGACGACCTGACCGAGGCGCTGCGCCGCGTGCAGGGTGCGGCCGTCGGCAACTTCGGCGCCAAGGACGCAGTCGACGTTGCGCTGCACGACCTGGCGGCACGGCGGCGCGGTCAGACGCTGCATGGGTTCCTCGGGTCGACGGTCGACGTCGTACGTACCGACGTGACCTTGTCGGTCGGCGACGCGGCCGCGCTGGCGGCCGCGGGGCGGGACCGGGTCGCGGACGGGTTCGACGTACTCAAGATCAAGGTCGGCACCGACGCGGCCGGCGACATCGAGCGGGTCCGGCGGGTCCGCGAGGCCATCGGGCCCGAACCGCGGCTGCGGCTGGACGCCAACCAGGGCTGGACGCGCCGCGACGCCGTCACGGTGATCCGCGCACTGGAGGACGCCCGCTGCGCGATCGAGCTGGTCGAGCAGCCGGTCGCCGCGGCGGACCTCGACGGGATGGCCTGGGTGACCGACCGGGTCAGTACGCCGATCCTCGCCGACGAGTCCGTGTACGGCGTACGCGATCTGGTGGCGGTGATCCGGCAGGGCGCGGCCGACCTGGTGAACGTGAAGCTGGCCAAGTGCGGCGGGCTGGCGCCGGCGCGGACGCTGCTCGAACTGGCCCGGGAGCACGGACTGGGCGCGATCGTCGGCTGCATGATGGAGAGCCACGTCGGCGTCGGCGCGGCGGCCGCGCTGGTGTCGGCGTACCCGACGACGACGGTGAACGACCTGGACGCCGCCTGGTGGCTGCGCGAGGCGCCGGTGACCGGCGGGATCCGGTACGACGGCTCGCTGATCCACCTGCCTTCTGCTCCCGGACTCGGCGTGACAGGCTTGACCGCATGAAGTTAGCCGCAACCAACGTCCCGATCAGCACGGTCTGGACCTCGCCGGACGCACCACGCGACATCGACGCCCCGGCAACCGCCGCACAACCCGACGTGGCCGGCTGGGCCAAGTCGATGGACACCGAGACCCGGCTGGGCCTGCACGGCCGGACCCTCACCCAGCTGCTGTTCGCCGAACCCGTGCTGGTGCGCACGGAACGCGACGGCTGGTCCGAGATCCTCGCGCCGTGGCAGCCGTCGTCCCAGGACGAGCTGGGCTACCCGGGCTGGATCCCGTCGAGCCACCTGGGTGAACTGCCGCAGAGCGCATCCGATCCGGTCGCGATCGACGTACCGACAGCATCGCTGCTGGCTGAGCCTGATGGTCGCCAGCTGGCAGAGTTGTCGTTTGCGACCGTGCTGGCGTCATTGGAGCACGCGGACGGGTACACGCGGGTCGCGACGCCCGACGCCGGGTCCGGCTGGATCGCGGACGACGCGCTGCGGTCCGTCGTGGAGCCGTCGGGACCTGAGGACCGGCTGCGGCTCGGTGAGCTGTTCCTCGGCCTCGAGTACCTGTGGGGCGGTACGTCGGCACACGGGCTCGATTGCTCCGGGCTGATCCACACGGTCAGCCGGGTGCTCGGCCTGCGGATCCCGCGGGACGCACACGACCAGGCAGACTCGCTGGCGAACATCCCGATCGACGAAGCGCAGCCGGGCGACCTGTACTTCTTCGGCCGGGACGGCAAGCCGGTGCACCACGTCGGCTTCGTGTCCGCGGCCGGGATGCTGCACGCCTCGGAGACCGGCAAGCGGCTCGAGAACGAGCCGCTCACCGATGACCGCCGGGCAACCTTGGTGACCGCCGCCCGGTTCTAGTTGGTGTGGCGCTCCGGGGCCGGGTCCTCGGTCGGCTCGACCGCGGCCGGCTCGTCGGCCGCCATGGTGCGGGACTTGTGAAGGCTCGCGACCGTGGTGATGCCGAGGGTGATGATGATGAAGCCGAGGGAGAACCAGATCGGGATCTCCGGCGCCCACTCGATGTGGTGGCCGCCGTTGACGAACGGCAACTCGTTCACGTGCATGGCGTGCAGGACCAGCTTCACGCCGATGAACGCGAGCACCACCGACAGGCCGAGCGACAGGTAGACCAGGCGCTTGAGCAGGTCGCCGAGCAGGAAGTACAGCTGCCGGAGACCCATCAGCGCGAAGACGTTCGCGGTGAAGACCAGGAACGGTTCCTGGGTCAGGCCGTAGATCGCCGGGATCGAGTCGAGCGCGAACAGCAGGTCGGTGGTGCCGAGGGCAATGATCACGATCGCCATCGGGGTGACGAGGCGTTTGCCGCTCTTCTTCAGGGTGAGCTTGACGCCGTTGTACTCGTCGGTGGCGTTCAGCCGCTTCTTCGCGAACCGGATGACCGCGTTCTCCTTGAAGTCGTCATCGTCGTTCTCACCCTGCTTGGCCAGGTGGATCGCGGTGTAGACCAGGAACGCGCCGAAGATGTAGAAGACCCAGGAGAACTCGTTGATCGCGGCCGCGCCGACCGCGATGAAGATGCCGCGGAAGAACAGCGCCAGGATGATGCCGACCAGCAGCGCGGTCTGCTGGTACTTCCTCGGCACCGCGAACCTGGACATGATGATCAGGAAGATGAACAGGTTGTCGACGCTCAGGCTGTACTCGGTGAGCCAGCCGGCGAAGAACTCACCGGCGTACTGCCCGCCCGAGAAGACCCAGACCCCGAGGCCGAAGACCACCGCCAGGCCGACGTAGAAGGCGATCGCGGTCGCCGACTCGCGGGTGCTCGGCTCGTGTGGGCGGCGGCCGATGACGAACACGTCGAAGGCCAGCAGCGCGAGCAGCACGCCGACGGTGATGTACCAAACGTAGTCAGCTACGTGCACAGAAAACCTCCGGAGCTCAGATGAAAAATCGACTCCGAAGGTCTCTTCCGCCGGACTCAGCGAGCGAGTCTGGCCGGGGGCACCGGGCGCGGGACACAAGCCCTTGACCGTGATGACGATGCCGCCGCGAAGGAATACTCCCCTTCTCCACCCTCATTGTGACGGGTGAACGTCGAAGTCTCCAAATCCGGGACCCCGTGTCTGGCTGTCGAAATGATCACAGTCAGTTCAGGGAATAGTTGCAACGAGTGATCAGTTGCCGGCTACTGGGCGTTTGCTCCGCGGGAGTTTCGCCACGATCGTCTCGTACGACGTGTCGACCAGCTCCTGGATCTCGTCGTCCGGCACCGCTCCTCCGAGCCGCACGGAGTTCCAGCCGGAGCGGCCGATGTAGGCCATCTTGCTGACGTCGTCCGGGTAGGTGTCCACCAACTCGTCGGCCTCCTCCCGGTTGGCGCCGCACTTGAGCCCGACGCCACCGCCGCTGCCGAGGAACGCGAAGATCTTGTCGCCCACCTTCGCGACGACGTCCCCGTCCCACGGCTCGTCCTGCCACGCGCCCGGCTTCGCCAGGCAGTACTCGAGGAGGTCGTCCCCGTTCATCCGCGCCATCGCAGGCCTCCGTCAGCTGTGAGAGACGACCTCGACGTTGTTGCCGTCGGGATCGCGCATGAACACGGCGTAGTACCCCGGGTGGTACTCCGGCCACTCCTTCGGCTCGTGCAGCACCTCGGCTCCGAGCTTCTGCGCGGCCCGGTGCACGGTGTCGACGATCGAGCGGCTCGACGCGGTGAACGCGAGATGAATCTCGCGCTGCTTCCCACCCGTGGTCTGCTTCCCCAGCCAGAACTTCGGTACGCCGTCGCTCCCGGACATGCCGAGCACGTCGCCGAAGTCCATGTTCACCGTGATCCCGAGCGGGCTCAGCACCGTCTCGTAGAACTGCCGAGCGGCGCCGAGATCGTCGCACTGCACTGACACGTGGTCGAGCATGCTTCCTCCCCTGATGTCCCTGCACCCGCACAGTAACGCTCGCCACGGACAACCACGACCGGTGCGACCCCGTCGTACGCTGCTCGGCATGGGTTCTGTTGTGGTCGCTGCGGTTCAGGCCGGGTCCACGCTCTTCGACACGCCCGCGACGCTGGTCAACGCGGAGCAGCACATCCGGGCGGCAGCCGCGGCCGGTGCCCGGTTGATCGTGCTGCCGGAGGCGTTGCTCGGCGGTTACCCGAAGGGCTCCGATTTCGGGATCACCGTGGGGGCGCGATCACCGGAGGGACGCGAGCTGTTCCGGCGCTACCGCGAGGCCGCCGTACAACTCCACGGACCCGAAACCGACCGGTTGGCTGAGCTGGCGGCGGAGCTCGACGTCCACCTGGTCGCCGGCGTCATCGAACGAGACGGCGGCACCCTCTACTGCACGGCCGTGTTCGTCGACCCGCACGCCGGGCTGGTGGCGCATCACCGCAAGCTGATGCCGACCGCGGCGGAGCGGTACCTGTGGGGACAGGGCGACGGGTCGACGATGCCCGCCGTCCAGACCGAGGTTGGTGTCCTCGGCGCGGCGATCTGCTGGGAGAACTACATGCCGCTCTTCCGGCAGTCCATGTACGCGAAGGGGGTGCAGATCTGGTGCGCGCCAACGGTCGACCATCGCGACCAGTGGCAGGCAACCATGCGCCACATCGCCCTCGAAGGCCGGTGCTTCGTCATCAGCGCCAACCAATACCTGACCGACGGCGCCACCGTTCTCATCAACGGCGGCAGCACGATCATCTCCCCGCTCGGCGAGATCCTCGCCGGACCGCTGCGCGGCGCGGAAGGCGTGCTGGTCGCCGAGCTCGATCTGGCCGAGCTGGATCGGGGCTACTTCGACTTCGACTCCGTCGGGCACTACGCGCGGCCGGACATCTTCACGCTGACCGTCGACGAGACGCCACGCCACACAGTCCACACCGTCGTACGCCGGGGCTGAGAGGTCCGGCGTACGACGAGGCGGGCTATTTGGCGCCGGCGTTGGTCATCTGGCGGAGCTCCTTCTTCAGCTCGGAGATCTCGTCGCGATAGCGGGCGGCGACCTCGAACTGGAGCTCCGCGGCGGCGTTGTGCATCTGGTCCGTGAGCTGCTGGATCAGGTCGGCCAAATCGGACGACGGCAGGCCGCCGGCCAGCTCCTTCGCCTTCTCGCCGGCCTTCGCCTTGCCACCACCGGGGACCGGTGCCTTGCCGCGGGACTGGTTGCGGCCGGAGCCCAGCAGCTCGGCGGTGTCGGCGTCCTCGCGGGCCAGCATGTCGGTGATGTCGGCGATCTTCTTCCGCAGCGGCTGCGGGTCGACGCCGTTCGCCTCGTTATACGCGATCTGCTTCGCGCGGCGGCGGTTGGTCTCGTCGATCGCCTGCTCCATCGACGGGGTGATCTTGTCGGCATACATGAACACCTGGCCGGACACGTTGCGCGCGGCGCGGCCGATCGTCTGGATCAGCGAACGCCCCGATCGCAGGAAGCCTTCCTTGTCCGCGTCGAGGATCGCGACCAGCGACACCTCCGGCAGGTCGAGGCCCTCACGCAGCAGGTTGATACCGACGAGGACGTCGTACTCCCCCATCCGCAGCTCGCGGAGCAGCTCGACCCGGCGCAGGGTGTCGACCTCGCTGTGCAGATACCTGGTCCGGATGCCCATTTCCAGCAGGTAGTCGGTGAGGTCCTCGGACATCTTCTTGGTCAGCGTGGTGACCAGGACGCGCTCGTCGCGCTCGACCCGCAACCGGATCTCGTGGATCAGGTCGTCGATCTGGCCCTTGGTCGGCTTCACGATGACCTCGGGGTCGATCAGCCCGGTCGGCCGGATGAGCTGCTCGACGAACCCGTCGGACTTGTCCTGTTCGTACTGCCCCGGGGTCGCGGACAGGTAGACGGTCTGGCCGATCCGCTCCAGGAACTCCTCCCAGCGCAGCGGCCGGTTGTCCATCGCCGACGGCAGCCGGAACCCGTGCTCGACCAGGGTCCGCTTGCGGGACATGTCGCCCTCGTACATCCCGCCGATCTGCGGGACGGTGACGTGCGACTCGTCGATGACCAGCAGGAAGTCCTCGGGGAAGTAGTCCAGCAGGCAGTGCGGCGCCGTCCCGGGCTCACGGCCGTCGGTGTGCCGCGAGTAGTTCTCGATGCCCGAGCAGGTCCCGATCTGACGCATCATCTCGATGTCGTACGTCGTACGCATCCGGAGCCGCTGTGCTTCCAGCAGCTGCCCGTTGCGCTCGAGCTCGGCCAGCCGCCCCTCCAGCTCCGCCTCGATCGAGGTGATCGCGCGCTCCATCCGCTCCGGCGCGGTCACGTAGTGGGTCGCGGCGCCGATGTAGACCTCGTCCTCCTCGGAGATCACCTCACCGGTCAGCGGGTGCAGCGTCATCACGCGCTCGATCTCGTCGCCGAAGAACTCCACCCGGACGGCGAGCTCCTGGTACACCGGGAAGACCTCGAGGGTGTCGCCGCGGACCCGGAACGTGCCGCGGGTGCCGGCCAGGTCGTTGCGCGCGTACTGCACGCCGACCAGCTGGCGGAGCAGGCCGTCGCGGTCCATCTCGGCGCCGACCTTCACGTGGATCATGCGGTTCAGGTACTCGTCGGCGGAGCCCAGGCCGTAGATGCAGGACACGGTCGCGACCACGACCACGTCGCGGCGGGTCAGCAGCGACCAGGTCGCGGAGTGCCGCAGCCGCTCGACCTCCTCGTTGATCGAGGAGTCCTTCTCGATGTAGGTGTCCGTCTGCGGGACATACGCCTCGGGCTGGTAGTAGTCGTAGTACGACACGAAGTACTCGACGGCGTTCTCCGGGAAGAAGTGCCGGAGCTCGGTCGCGAACTGGGCGGCCAGGGTCTTGTTCGGCTGGAGGATCAGCATCGGGCGCTGGATCTTCTCGGCCAGCCAGGCGATGGTCGCGGTCTTACCCGTACCGGTGGCGCCGAGCAGCACCACGTCCTGCTCGCCGGCGTTGATCCGCCGCTCGAGGTCCGCGATCGCGGCCGGCTGGTCACCCGCCGGATCGAAGTCCGACACCACCTTCAACGGGGCGACCATACGCTGGAGATCCGAGACCTGTCTCATGCCTCTACCGTACGGTCCGCCGCCGACAGTTTCTAAAAACCCCAAAAAACACCCGCCTCGCTCCGCTCGGCGGGTGGTGGTGAGCGGAGGGCCCCGCCGGCGTCGGGGGTGGGGTCAGAAGCTTTTGACCACGCTGTTGTTCATGTAGATGAGTTCGTTGACGCGGCGTTGGTAGACGCGGGTTTCCAGGGCTGCGTCGGTGGCGGTTACTCGGTTGAATTTGTCCTGGTAGGCGGTGACGAAGCCCTTCATCGCGACCTTGGCGCCGTTCTTGCCTACCCAGACGCCGGTGTACGACAGGGCGTAGCAGGCGGTGATGTTCGGGTTGGCCGGCTTGCACGCGACCCCGCTGCCGATCTTGACGCCCAGCATGCCGTTCGACTCGACGTCGACCAGGTGCTCGGCGAAGGTCTTGGCGTTGTACAGCTCGGTCTGGCGGACCCAGTAGTACCCGTCGATCAGCCCGCGCGCGCTGAACTGCTGCAGGATGTAGTTCTTCCCGCTCTTCGACTTGTCCCAGTCCGGCAGCCAGCCTTTGGACGGGGTGAACCAGATCCCCCAGCCGACCTCGACACCGGCGTCGTTCGGTCCCTTGGAGTCGTTCGGCGTCGGAGTCGGCGACGGCGTGTACAGCGTGCCGACCGGGTCCGGCGTCTGCTGACTCACCGGCTTGTCCTTGCCGCTGCCGTTCACCAGCAGCACGACACCGGTCGCGACCAGCAGCACCGCGACGATCGCACCGGCCATGATGATCCACTGCGTCCGGTTCGACTTCGGCGGATGGTTCGGCCGCGCCGGCCCCGGACCCCAGCTACCGGGACCACCAGCACCACCAGCACCGCCCGAACCCCAACCACCAACTGCCGGGGTACCCTGCTGACCCGGACGACCCTGCTGACCCTGCGGCGCGGAACCCCAGCCGCCAGGAGCGGGCGCGGGCGGTGGACCCGGAGGCGGACCGTACTGCTGACTCATAACGTTTCCTCGCGGTAGTTCCGGTGGTTCGTCACAGGCTGTCGATCACGGACTTCTTCATGATCGCGGCGTCGGCCTCGGCCTTCTGGGCGAAGTCGACGCGGGTCCGGAAGTCCAGCGCGGTGACCACGTTGTCCTTGCGCCGGTACACCTCGACGGAGCCCTGGACCTTCACGTCCACGCCGTTCTCCTTGGCCGTGGAGGTGTAGTCGATCGCGACGCACTCCACCAAGACGTCCTTGGGGCACGGCAGGTTCCGCACGTTGCCGAGCTGCGCGACCTCTTCCTCGGTCTCGCCCTCGATGATCCCCAGCAGGTACGCCTTCGCGGTGACGTTCTGCTTCTGGCGCACCCACAGGAAGGCCCGCGCGTGGAGGTTGTCGTTCGGCGGATAGGTCGCGACCTGCTTGCCCTGGGTCTCCTTCGTGAACAGGCTCCAGCCCTGGACCGGGACGATCGAGACGCCGAATCCGACCGCGATCGCGTTCGGCGGCGGCTGGTACGACGCGGTCGGCCCGGTCGGCGTACCGACCGGCGTACCCGACGTGCTGGGTGTCGGATCGGCCTTGTCGTCGCCACCGCCGGACAGCAGCACCAGGGCGACGGCCACGAGCGCGACCACGATCAGCCCGGCGCCGACCGGGATCAGCAGCGGCGGGATCCGGAAGCCGCTCTTCTTCTCCGGCGGGGGACGCCGCAGCGACGGCGGCCCGACGTTCTCACCCCACGCCGACGACGTCTCAGTCGCCGGCCCAAGGCTCTGACCAGGACCTGCACCGGGCCCCGGACCGGGAGCTTGTCCCGGACCCGGTCCCGGCGCGCCACCGCCGCCCCAGGGCGACGGTGGCGGTGGCACCTCGAGATCCCACGGCGACGGCGGGAGCTGTTCCTCCGGCTCGACGTCGTCCGGCTCCGGCCCGGGCTGGTTGACCCAGGGGTTGCCGGGGGAACTCTTGTCGCGCTTTCCGCTCACTGACTCTTGACCACCGACACGAGCATCGCGTCCGAGTCCGTGCGGATCGACGCCACCTTGTCCTTGCGCCCGTACACCCGGATGATCGTGATCACGCCGTCGTTGCGCTCGATCACGCCGACGAAGCCGACCACCGGGATGCTGCCGTTCTGGCTGCTGGAGATCGCGTCGAAGTTCTGGGTGGTGACGACCTTGACCGGGGTCTTGTCGTCCGGACCCGGTTTGGTCACCTTCGGGTCGCCGGTCTTCACCGAGGACAGGTCCTTGGTCTCGGCGCTCAGCAGCTTCGGCAGCACGGTGTCCGTGGTCTCACCGGCCTCGGCCTTCCAGGCGTTGACCATGAAGTAAGCCTCGCCCTGCTTCAGCAGGTACACACCGTCGAACCCGTCGATGCTCTTGCGGATGTAGCCCGGCTGGGGCTTCACGAACACGCCCTGGCCGACCTCGATGCCCTCGTCGACGTTCGTCGGCTCGGTGCTCTGGCCGGTCGTCGGCTGAGTGGTCGGCGTCGGGGACGGGTCGGCCTTGTCGTCGTCGCCGCCCTTGAAGACCAGCGCCAGTACGACGCCGATGACCGCGACCACAGCGAACGCACCGCCGGCGATCAGCAGGGTCTTGCCGCCACTGCTCTTGCGCCGCGACGGCTGACTGGGGCCGCCCCACTGCTGCTGACCCGGGTACTGCTGCTGACCTGGGTACTGCTGCTGGCCCGGGTAGCCCTGCTGCCCTGGGTGCTGCTGCCCCGGATAGGCCTGCTGGCCCTGCTGAGGCTGACCCTGTTGCGGCTGACCCTGCTGCGGGTACGGCGCCTGACCAGGCTGACCCGGCTGGCCGTAGCCCGGTGGGGCCTGCTGCGGACGCCCGTACCCAGGCGACGGCTGCTGCCCGTAGCCGGGCTGTCCCTGCGGTGGCTGGCCGTACCCCGGCTGCCCTTGCGGCGGCTGGCCGTAACCAGGCTGGCCCTGCTGACCAGGCTGACCACCGGGCTGGCCCGGCTGGTTTCCGTACGGCTGCTGTCCGCCCTGGCCACCGCCGTACGGCGGTTGCTGGTTGCTCATGCCTGCGTCTCCCCAGTCGTCGCGGCGGTCGGTGCTGCCACTCCACGAGCGGACTTCGGCACGGATCGCACCGAGTTGCCGCAGGCGGAGCAGAAGTCGGAGTGCGGAAGCAGCGGCATCTCACAGCGCGAGCAGAACGCCAGGTCGCCCGATGCGTGGTTGGAACCACCCCGGGCGGCCGACTCCAGCGCCGCCTCGAGCAGGCCCTTGTGGAGCACGGTCCGCACCCGGATGATCAGTGCGCCGAGCAGCAGCAGGCCCCAGACCACGCCGAGGATCGAGCCGATGGTCGAGCCGTGGCCGCCGACGAAACCGAGCAGGTAGACACCGCCCTGGAACAGCGCGTTGACCACCATCGCCTGGAGCAGACCGAACACCCAGCGCGGCGTGAACCCGTCGTACCCCTCGCCGAGGCCGGAGAACTCCGCACCGGCGAGCCCGGTCGCCGAGCCGTACACCAGCGGCTTGATGAAGCCGTGCAGCAGCACGATCGAGATCCATGTGCCGGCGCTGCTGCCCGGACCGGCGAAGCCGCCGCTGATCCAGCCCCAGTGCAGCACCAGTGTCTCGAAGCAGGCGTAGCCGACACCGGCGACCACACCGAACGTGAAGCCGTCCATGAGGTCGTCGTAGCGGGGCCGCGAGGCCAGGTAGAGCGGGCCGATCTGCCGGATCAGCTCCGACACCACCGGCACCAGCAGGAGCAGGATCAGCAGGTCCCGCCCGGACGGACCGGCGCTGTTGCCGCCGATGGTGTCCAGCGAGAGCGCCAGCTTGTCCTTCCACAGCCAGGTGAAGACGGCCGCGAGTACGCCGGTCAGCACGAAGGCCGCGGCGACCACCGGGATCGGCTCGTCCTCCCAGAGGTTCACGTCGTACAAGTAGATGATGTAGACGATCGGGACGGCGAAGGCCGCGATCATGATCGCCACCGGCAGCGCGCCGAGCGCCGCTGTCACCACGGTCAGCAGCAGGGCGATGCCCAGTGCGACCTTGTAGGTGTACGGCTGCTGGCCGGACCCCTGCGGCATGATCGTCGAAACCAGTTTGAACGACGCCACCGGCTCATCCGGCCTGGCGGCGTACGCCTTCTTGCGCTCGGCATCCCCGGTACGCATGTCGTTGCCACAGTGGTGGCAGAAATGCGAGACCTCGGGGACGTCAGAGCTGCAGCGCGGACACACCACGCCATCCTCCCTACTTCGGACGTCCGGACCGGCGCGGGGCGCGCCGTCGGTGGCCGGCCGCAGGAGTCACCCCGGGCCGAGCCGGGACAGATTCTTGTACAGCCGGTCCCGGATTCATCATTTACCGCGCAAGGGTCACCTTTTCGTGTCCGGACCGTGGCCTGCGAGTTGTTCCCACACCTGGTCGATGCGGCGGTCCAGGTCGTCGAGGCTGCCGGAGTTGTCCACGACCACATCCGCGGCCGCCAGCCGGTCCTCCCGGGACGCCTGACTGCTGATCCGCCGATTCGCTTCCTCGTCAGACATTCCGCGGTGCGCCGTCAGCCGCTGCACCTGCACCTCGACCGGTACGTCGACCACGAGCAGGACGTCGAACCGGCCCGCCTGGCCTGTCTCGACCAGCAACGGGATGTCGTGCACCACGACCGCGTCCGCCGGCGCCTGCTGCTCGATCTCGGCGGCCCGGGCGCGGACCCGCGGATGGACGATCGCCTCCAGCTTCCGCCGGGCCGTCTCGTCGCCGAACACGATCTTGCCGAGCGCCGGCCGATCCAGGTCACCGTCGGCCGTCAGTACGCCGGGACCGAACGCCGCAACCACCTCGGACAGCCCATCGGTCCCCCGCGCGACCACCTCCCGAGCGAGTACGTCGGAGTCGATCACCACGGCGCCCCGCGCGGCCAGTCGCGACGACACCGCACTCTTGCCGGCCCCGATCCCGCCAGTCAGTCCCACTCTCAGCACGCCAGCACCCTATCGAGGCCCCTACCATGGCGTATGGGGTGGTGGCGACGGCGTCAGGATGCGCAGGAGCTGACACACGTCCGGGTGATGGCCAAAGAGGACGTCGTTCAGTTCGGGGAGGAGCTGACGCGCTTCGGTGAGCTCCTCGAGGGCAATGCGCTGGATGCGGAGACTCGGCACGACTATCAGACCGCTCTCGACGCGTACGAGACCGCCGAGCGGCTGGTCGACCGGCTGAGCTCGTTCGAATCGATCAGCGCGATCGTGGACACCCTGACCGCGGGCCGCTACGCGCTGGCGTGTGTCCGCGCCCGGGTCGCGGGCGATCCGCTGCCGGAGCGCCGTACGCCGTGTTTCTTCAACCCGCAGCACGGACCGGCCGCGCGGGACGTCGTCTGGACGCCACGCAACGGCGCGACCAGGAAGGTGCCGGCCTGCGCCCAGGACGCGGCCCGGATCCGGGCGGGCGAAGACCCACCGGTCCGCCTGGTGCGGTACGGCGAACAGCAGGTGCCGGCCTGGGAGGCGGGCGCCCCGAACGAGCCGTACCGGATCGGCTTCTTCTCCGCGAGCGGCGCCCGCGCACACGTGATGGAACTGAAGATGCGCCTCAAAGGCGAAGGCCGCGGCCAGTGGGGCACCGACCTGGGCAAACCCCGCATCCGCCGCCCCTACGACTGAAAACCAGGGAAGCAGCACGAGACCCCCCGCACCTGGTGGCGCGGGGGGTCTCGTGGTGGTGCCGGAGCTACTTTCCGGTCAGCTGGATCAGCCCTGGCCGGTCAGCTTCTCGCGGAGCGCCTGCAGCGCCTCGTCGGAAGCGAGCGCACCCTCGACGGGCGCGTCGTCCTTCGGGGCAGCAGCCGAGGAGTACGTCGAGGCCTCGCCGGCCTCCACGTCCGCCGTCTTGGCGTCCTCGATCTGCTTCTTGTGGGCCTCCCAGCGCGTGTGGGCCTCGGCGTACTGCCGCTCCCACTCCTCGCGCTGAGCGTCGAAGCCCTCGAGCCACTCGCCGGTCTCCGGGTCGAAGCCCTCCGGGTAGATGTAGTTGCCCTGGTCGTCGTACGTCGCCGTCATGCCGTAGAGCGTCGGGTCGAAGTCGTCCGAGACCGGGTCCACACCCTCGTTGGCCTGCTTGAGCGACAGCGAGATCCGGCGCCGCTCCAGGTCGATGTCGATGATCTTGACCATGACGTCGTCGTTGACCTGGACGACCTGCTCCGGGATCTCGACGTGCCGCTCGGCCAGCTCGGAGATGTGCACCAGACCCTCGATGCCCTCCTCCACGCGGACGAACGCACCGAACGGAACCAGCTTGGTGACCTTGCCGGGCACGATCTGGCCCATCTGGTGGGTCCGGGCGAACTGCTGCCACGGGTCTTCCTGGGTCGCCTTCAGCGACAGCGAGACGCGCTCGCGGTCCATGTCGACGTCCAGCACCTCGACGGTGACCTCCTGGCCGACCTCGACCACCTCGGTCGGGTGGTCGATGTGCTTCCAGGACAGCTCCGAGACGTGCACCAGACCGTCGACGCCGCCGAGGTCCACGAACGCACCGAAGTTGACGATCGAGGAGACGACACCCTTGCGGATCTGGCCCTTCTGCAGCTGGGTGAGGAAGTTCATCCGCACCTCGGACTGCGTCTGCTCCAGCCACGCCCGGCGGGACAGGACCACGTTGTTGCGGTTCTTGTCCAGCTCGATGATCTTGGCCTCGATCTCCTGGCCGACGTACGGCTGGAGGTCGCGGACCCGGCGCATCTCGACGAGCGAGGCCGGCAGGAAGCCACGGAGGCCGATGTCGAGGATGAGACCACCCTTGACGACCTCGATGACGGTGCCGGTGACGACGCCGTCCTCTTCCTTGATCTTCTCGATCGTGCCCCAGGCCTTCTCGTACTGGGCGCGCTTCTTCGAGAGGATCAGACGGCCTTCTTTGTCCTCCTTCTGGAGAACCAGGGCCTCGACGTGATCGCCGACGTTGACGACCTCGTTCGGGTCGACGTCGTGCTTGATCGACAGCTCGCGGGAGGGGATGACGCCTTCGGTCTTGTAACCGATGTCGAGGAGAACCTCGTCCCGGTCGACCTTGACGATGGTCCCTTCAACGATGTCGCCGTCGTTGAAGTACTTGATGGTCTGATCGATCGCCGCGAGGAAGTCTTCCTCCGACCCGATGTCATTGACCGCTACCTGCGGGGTGGTGCGTACTGCTGGGTCGAGGGGAGCCTCGATGCTGGCCGTCATGTGGTGGGTTGCTCCGTGGACTGGTGGTGTCGTGCGGTTGCGTCATGAACCTTTGGATCGCACCAAACCGCGGGATTGCCTGAAGACGACAGATTCACCACCGACTGCTGCGAGTCACGAGCCTGCTCGGTCCGAGGTCGCGCGGGCCCATAGCGCATCTGACAGAATACCGGTCTTCACGGAGGCAGCACAACCTGGGGCACCCGGTGCCGACCGGGCGCCCGCCGAGGTCTCCCGACGTGCCATTGAACTCAGAGTACGACCTCCAGGTCCGGACGGCCTGCGGACAGGTCTCCCGTGTCCGCCATTCGGAAGACCAGCCGGTGTGCGGCCGCCGCGATCTCGTGGTCGGCCGCCCGCGTGGAGAGGTCGAGGAGCGCCCACAGATCGGCCGCCCGGCCCCGGTCGACAAGCGCGTTCCCCGGCAGCAGCCCGCTCCCCCGCAGTACGTCCAGGACGGGCCGGGCCAGCACCGGGTCCGTGCAGAACCGGAGCAGGTTCCCCAGGTCGGCGTACGGCGACCCAGCATGGGAGAACTCCCAGTCGATCAGACCGGTGATCCGCACCGTCTTCGGGTCCACCAGCAGATTCTTCGGGTTGAAGTCGCTGTGCACCAGGCAGAATCGCTCGACGCCTTCGGCCAGCAGGTCCTCGGCGTGATCGATCACACTCCCCAGACCGGCCCGCTGCTCCGGCGTCATCCCCAGGTCCAGGCTGTCGACGTACTGGTCCAGGTCCCCGCGGAGCGGCTCGATCCCCAGGTCACCATCGCGGAACAGCCCGAACGAGCGGAACGGCATCCCGCTCAACCGCGTCAGCAACTCCCCCAACTGCTGCCCCACCTGCCGCCGCTCGTCCGCCCCGGCCGTCGCCAGGTAGACCGCCAGGTTCACCCCCGGCAGCCGCTCGGTCAGCAGGTACGGCGGATCGTCCGGCGCCCCCTCCCGCTTCACGTCGAGGATGCGCGGCACCGGCAGCAGTCCACGCACCAGCTGGAGCAGCGCCGCGTCCACGGCGGCCCGCCCAGGGTCCTTCACGTAGAGCTTCAGTACGGCGTCCTCTCCGCCCGCACTGACCGCGTAGGTCTGGCCCTGATAACCGCCTGGCAACGGAACGGCACTAGCGGCGAAGTCGCTCATGGTTTCAACCTAGAGTGTGCGGGGTGAACAGGCCGGTACGGGTGGAACTGACCGAGGTGGAGACCTCGCGGGCCAGTCGTACCTACTGGGACTCGGCGGCTGATGAGTACCTGAAGGAGCACGGCGACTTCCTCGGCGACGACAGGTTCATCTGGTCCCCGGAGGGGGTCGACGAAGAGTCGGCACAGCTGCTGGGGCCGGTCCGGGGCAAGCGGATCCTCGAAGTCGGCTGCGGCGCGGCCCAGTGCTCCCGGTGGCTGGTCGGCCAGGGCGCCGATGTGGTTGCCTTCGACATCTCTCTCGAGCAGCTCCGCATCGCCCAGGAGCTCGATGCCCGGACCGGTACGACGGTCCGCACTGTCGCCGCGGACGCCGTAGCGCTGCCGTACGCCGATAGCACCTTCGACATCGCCTGCTCGGCCTTCGGCGCGCTCCCCTTCGTTGCCGACGTCGGTACGGCGTTCCGCGAGCTGGAGCGCGTGCTGAAGTCAGGTGGGCTGCTGGTGTTCTCGGTGACCCACCCGTTCCGCTGGACGATGCCCGACGACCCCTCGCCGGACGGTCTGCGCATCACCCACTCGTACTTCGACCGGACGCCGTACGTCGAGGTCGACGAGTCCGGTACGCCGGTGTACGCCGAGCACCACCGCACGACCGGTGACTGGATCCGCGAGCTGACCGGCGCCGGCTTCATCGTGGATGACCTGCTCGAACCGGAGTGGCCGGCCGGGCACGACCTGATCTGGGGCGGCTGGGGCCCCGAACGCGGGCCGTACGTCCCCGGGACGGCCATCTGGACCGCACACAAGGCGCCGAGCGCATGACCCGATTCCCAGCAGTGGACGGGCTGCGAGCGATCGCCGCGCTCGCAGTGGTGACCGCACAGGTCGGCCTGCATACGCACGCGCCGCTCGCCGGTCTCGTGTCCCGGCTGGACGTCGGCTGGGCGATCTTCTGCGCGATCTCCGGTTTCCTGCTCTACCGGCCGCATGTCCTCGCATGGTTCTCGGCCACCGAGCCGCCGCTCACACTGACCTACCTGCGTGGCCGTGCACTCCGGATCCTCCCGGCGTTGCTGGTCACCGTGGCACTGTCGATCGTCTTCGTCCCACATCCAGCGACCACGTATCTCCGGTGGGCCGTACTGACGCCGCTGCCGTTCTACCTGCTGCTCCCAGGACTAGGCAGGCTGCTCACCGGTTACGAGCGACCGACTCGACGCAGTGTCCGCTGGCGCCTCCTCGTACTGCTCGCTCTGACCGTGCTCGGACCGGTCTGGATGGCAGCGGTCACCGCAACCGATCACTCAGAGGCGGGCCTCTGGCTCCCCGGGTACCTCGGCTGGTTCGCGGTCGGCATGGGTCTGGCGCTCTGGCAGGTCGCCCGCGCAACAGGTCGACTCGGACCATCCGCACTCGACGCACTGACCAGAGTCCCCGGGACGCTCTGGGGAGTCGCCGCAGCTCTCCTACTGATCGCTGCCACCCCGCTAGCCGGTCCGTACGACGACTCCGCTCCCACGCCGGCGCAGGCACTGCTCAAGAGCCTGCTCTACACCGTTGTCGTCGCATGTGTGCTCTTCCCGATCCTGATGCCCTCCGCGAGGACAGTCCGCGTGCTGGGTGGGCGCCCGGCGCAGATCGGTGCACGACTCTCGTACGGCGTGGTGGTGTACGGGTTCGTCGTACTGGGCCTGCTGCGCGGACCGTTCGCAGTACAGCTGCCGGTGACGTTGGTCGGCGCGGTGGTGCTCGCAGCCGCCAGCTACCGCCTGATCGAGCGGCCGGTCATGCGCCTCGGTGTGCGCCGGAAGAACACCGCGGTAGCCAGGACCGCCAGCAGGGCGACCAGTCCGAGCAGCAGCCCGGCGCGGTAGCCCCGAGCCGGCATGAAGCTGGCCGTGACCACCTGCTCGGGTCCGGCCGGCAGTACCCAACCCTGCTGCCACCCGCCGATCCGGATCGGGGTCAGCTTCTGGCCGGTGCTGTCGTACGCCTCCCAGCCCTCGTTGTAGTTCTGCGCGATCGCCAGCACGGACTGGTCGTCCGCGTCCGGCACCTCGACGGTCAGCTCGGTCGGGTTCGGCCGCCACACGTCCACACCCTGCACCGGCGTCACAGACACATCGCCGAACCCGGCCTTGACCAGCGCGGTCTCGACCGGCACGAGGCCACCACCCGCCAGCACCTCGACGTGATGGCTCCCTGACCTCAGTGCGACCGACGTCGCCTCACACAGGCTGAACGGCACCGTCCTGCGCTGCAGCAGATCCCGCATGGTCGCCTCGACCTGCGTCCGCGCCGGTACGCCGTCGATGCGGACGGTCGGTCCGTTCCCGCAGTACGACGCGACGTGGCGGTCCGGATCGACGGCCTTGCGCAGCTCGTCCGCACCGAGCACCGTCACCTCCGTCACCCCGACCGGGCTCCGCTTGGCGTCCTGCACCGGCTTCGTCGCGGTGAAGTCGATCTCGATGGTCTGCACGTGCCGCGCCGCGATCTGGACGTACCCGTCCGCGTCGACCGTGGCCCGGATCGGCACGCCGCCATCGAAGTGCAGCCTGACCTCGGCCGGCCGCGAGCCCTCCAGATAGGTGTCGGACTGGAAGCGCAGCCCGCGCACATCCCTTGCCGCCGGCAACTTCAGGGTCAGGCTCGGAGTCGCGTCGTCGGGATCCGCGAGCCAGCCGGTGCCGGGATCGCGGTCGACGGCCGCACCCGGCCGGCCCTCCGGCGCCGTGACCGCCCGCGAGGACGCCGTCGCGGTGATCGCACCGGGCACCGGCAGCAGCCGCTCGAGCGCGTCACCGTCCTTCGGCAACGCCGTACCCCGCAGCTCGTACGACGCGGCCTGCGGCAACTCCACCGTCCTGGACAGGCCGTTCGGGTCGTCCGCACTCCGAGCCTGGTCCGGGCTGCACAGCGCCCGTACTCCGACGTGCAGACAGCCGGAGCGCCCGACTTGCTGACTCCGCAACACCACTGCGCTCGGCTGCTGGTCGACAGGCTGCGCGCGTACGTCGGTCTCGATCAGCGGCAGCCCATCGAGCTTGCCCGCGGCGTCCGCTCGCAGTACGGCGCTCCCACTCCCGTCGAGCGCTGTCACAACGGTCGGTACGTCGTCTGCGGTGCCATCGACCGCGACGAGCCGGGACCGCGGGATCAGTCGCCCCGGTGTGGTCGCTCCGACGTCGTAGATCTCCACGCTCGGGTACGGGACGGTGGTCTGGCCGGCTGGGCCGAAGTACGCGACCCGCCCGATGCCGGCGTCGGCCAGACTCTCGTGGATCGCCAGCGTGTCCCCGAGGTCATTGCGCACCACGACGTACCGAACGCCGTCGTGATTGAGCTCCTGCCGCAGCGTCTGGTCGCCGACACCGGAGTCGACGCGGCGCTCCACGTCATCCGTCAGCGCGGCCATCGGTCGCGTCACCAGAGCTGTGAGCGGTTCGGTCGTGCTGGACAGGAGCAGCACACTTCCTGGTGCCGTCTGGTCGTCCAGCCACGCTGCCGCCGCATTCCAGTGCGCCGGGATCGCAGCGGACGCTCCGTCTGGTCGTATCAGGACCACGGGCGCGGCGGCAGCCACCGCCAGGCATACGACCGCAGCCGGTACGACGCGGCGGTGGATGCCGCGGGACACCGACAAGCCGGCCAAGCGGGGCAGGTAGTGCGCCGCAGCGAGTGCGAGCGGCAGTCCGATGACCACGCCGATCACCGGCAGCCAGCGCGGACCGGGCGGCGCAGCGCCGTACTGGAGGAGCAGCGCGAGCGGTACCAGCCACCAGATCGACGCGGCCACCACGAAGCCGAGCCAGCCCAGTGCGAGCTTCAGCTTCTGCCGACTAACCAGCCAGATCGCCGGTACGACGAGGGTCGCGACGCCGGCGACCGGGTCCGCGCCACCGATGAGTGCGAACGCTACAGCCGACCAACTGGCTCGTGACCAGCCAGAGCGAGCACGGGGTGAGACGAGTGGCAGTAGGACCCACGGGGCCATGGCCATCGGCCACACCTCGATGGGGAGCTCACCGAACACCCGCGGCACGAGCGCGTAGAGCAGTGCGACGGCGAAGCGCGTCCACGGCACGCCGTACTGCAGGACGTTGCAGAGCTTCCAGATACCGAGGAAGGCGACGCAGAGGACGAGCGACCACCACAGGCGCTGAATGATCCAGTCCGGTACGGACAGCGCGTCCAGCAGCCAGTGGAACGGACCTATCGGCAGGAGGTAGCCGAAGGCGTCGCTCTGCACCTGACCGAAGGCAGTGTGCGGGTCCCACAGGTGGAGGGCGCGCGACAAGAACCGGCCGGGCGCCGCCGTCAGTTCGACCTTGCTGTCCGCGAGGATCTTGCCCGGAGCCTGCTGGAAGCACAGGGCCACCAGAGCCAGGCAGCCCAGCACGAGCCTCGCCCGCCAGACCACCTGCTCCGAACTGCCTGCTTTCAGCCTCCTCACCGGCGGGACATTAACGGATCCGGCGGCTTAGGAACGGCATCGTTGCCGTACCGTGAGGTCGGCAATGTCACCCAGCGATCCGAGGCAGCGCAGAATGACGTCGGGCACCACCCAACCCCAGGCGCCCCGCAGTGCCTTCCTGCGCAGTGCCACGGTGGTCGCGGTCGCGATGGCGATCATGAATGTGGCCGCCTACGGGTTCACGCTGATCGGCTCCCGCCGGCTGATGCCGGAGCAGTTCGGAGCGATCACCGCACTGCTGGGTCTGCTGCTCATCGGCAACGTCGCGTCACTCGGTCTGCAGGCCGCCGGTGCTCGTCAGCTCGCCACGCACACCGGGGACGGCTCAGCCGCGCTGGCCGACGCAATGCTGCGCGCCGGCCGTCGGTCCGCTCTCGGACTCACCGTTGTCTGCCTAGTACTGACGCCGCTGTTCATGTGGCTGCTCCACATCGACTCGGTCGTCGCGATCCTGCTGCTCGCTCCGACCCTGGGCGGCCTGACCCTGATGGGTTCGCAGCTCGGAATCCTGCAGGGCAGCCACCGCTGGACCGAGCTGGCTGCCGTCTACTTCTCCACCGGGATCGGCCGACTGGTGCTCGGCGGCGGCGCACTGCTCATCCACCCCTCGCTCGACTGGGCTATGGCCGGTCTCGCGCTCGGTGCCGCCGTACCGGCGTTGCTGGGCCAGTTCTTCCTCCGCGGATCGAGTGGTTCGACCAGCCAGCAGGTCAAGGACGTACTGCGGGAGTCCGTGCACGGCACGCACACACTGCTCGCCTTCTTCGCGCTGGCCAACGCGGACGTGCTGTTCGCCCGCGCGCTGCTCGACGAGAAGGACAGTGGGTACTACGCGGCCGGCCTGATCATCGCCAAGGCCTGTCTGTTCCTGCCGCAGTTCGTCATCGTGCTGGTGTTCCCGTCGCTGGCCAACTCACCCGGCGACACGGTCCGGCTGCGGCGCGCGATCCTGGCCGTTGCGGGCCTGGGCGTGTGCGCGGTCGTCGGGACGTTGATCCTGCCGGGCATCGTGGTCGAGGTCATCGGCGGCAAGGAGAAGTACGCCCCACTCGGCCCGTACACCTGGCTGTTCGCCGTTGCCGGCTCCGCGTACGCCGTACTGCAGCTGGTCGTGTACGCCGCGATCGCGCAACAGGAGAAACGCGCCGCGCTGGGGATCTGGATCGGGCTGGTCGTGCTCGCCGTGGCGGCCGGGATCGTGCTCGGCACAGACACTGCCACCGGCCTGAACGGCGCGAAGGTGCTGGCCGCGATGACCAGCACCTGCGCACTCCTGCTCTCCGCCGGCCTGGCAACCGGACTCCACCGCCAGGCGAGCGACACGCCCTAGCTCACCACAGACTCGACTTGGCGAAGCGGCGGGCGAAGGTGTTCGCCAGCACCAGCAGCACCAACCCGATCACCGATCTGAACAGCCCGATCGCGGTCGCATAGCTGAACTGCGGCACCGCCGACGCCAGACCGATCTTGTACACGTAGGTGTCGATCACTTCGGCGACGTCGAGGTTCAGGCTGTTCTGCATCAGCAGCACCTTCTCGAACCCGACGGACAGGATCCTGCCGATGTCGAGGATCAGCAGAATCACCGCCACCGGCACGATCGCCGGCAGGTCGATGTGCCAGATCCGCCGCAACCGCGACGCCCCGTCCACGATCGCCGCCTCGTGCAGCTCCGGCGGCACACTGGTCAGCGCGGCCAGGTAGATGATCGCGGCGAAACCCATCGTCTGCCACGCCCCGGACCAGACATAGAGATGCCGGAACATCGACGAGTCACCCATCAGGTTGGCCGGGCCGAAGCCGAACAGGCCGATGAGTTTGTTCGTCACCCCGGTGTTCGGGCTGGTCAGCACGACGAGCAGACCCACCACGACCACGGTGGAGATGAAGTGCGGTGCGTAGGTGATCAGCTGCGTCGTCCGGCTGAACCACTTCTTCCGGACGGTGTTCAGGCAGAGCGCGAGGACGATCGGCAACGGGAACGTCGCCACCAGTTCGTAGACGTGCAGGTACACGGTGTTCTTGATCAGCCGCCAGAACTGGTACGACTCCACGAAGCGGTCGAAGTACTTCATCCCGGCCCACGGGCTGCCCCAGATCCCCTGCACCACGTTGTAGTCCTTGAACGCGATGATCACGCCGTACATCGGCCAGTAGGCGAAGACCGCCAGCCAGATCAGCGGTAGCGCGAGCATCGCGTACAGCTGCCAGTTGCGGCGCATCCGCAGCCCCAGCCCGACCGCGTTCTTCGCGGTCCGGGTCCGCTTGTGAGTGGCGGACCGGACGGTCGAACGAGTTTCTGTCGAGGTCGCCATGCGCTATCCCTTCAAGGAGCCGACCATGGCTCCCTTGACGAAGTGCTTCTGCACGAACGGGTACACCAGCAGCGGCGGGATCATCCCGATCACGATCAGCGAGTACTTCAGCTGCTGCTGGAGTTCCTGCATCTGCAGCAACTTGCTGGTGTCCTGCATCTGGGACGGGTCGACCTTGGACTGGATCAGGATCTGCCGCAGCACCACCTGCAACGGGAACAGGTTCTCGTTGGTCAGATAGATCAGCGCGTTGAAGAACGAGTTCCACTGCCCGACCGCATAGAACAGCAGGTTCACCGCGATGATCGGCTTGCTCAACGGCAGCACGACGCGCCAGAAGAAGCTGAAGTCGCTGCAGCCGTCCACCTTCCCGGCCTCGACCAGCTCCTCCGGGATCGTCACCATGAAGTACGTCCGGGTGATGATCACGTTCCAGACCGCCAGCGCGGTCGGCAGGATGATCGCCCAGCGCGTGTTCAGCAGTCCGAGCTGATCCACCACCAGGTACGTCGGGATCAGGCCGCCGTTGAACATCATCGTGAACACGAACGCGCCCATGATGATGCCTTTGCCCGGCAAACCCTTCCGGGACAGCGGGTACGCCGCCAGCAGCGTGAGGACCGTCGCCACCAGCGCCCCGGCGACCGCGTAGTACACCGAGTTGCCGAAGCTGCTGACGATCGCCTTGTAATCGAAGATCGCCCGGTAGGCGTCCAGGGTGAAACCGACCGGCCACAGCCAGACCTCGCCGGCCGACACCTTCCTGGTGTTGCTGACCGAGGCGCTGAGGACGTAGATCAGCGGGTACAGGATCGCCAGGCAGAAGAGACCGAGCGCGGTGTAGATACAGGCCATCGCGATCTTGTCGCCGCGGGTGTCCTGGATCGACGCGCCGACCGCCAGCCGCGTCTCGTCCGGCGGCAGAGTTCCCGCGCTCATCCACGTCCTCGCTTCGCTCCGGGCGCGGATGAGACACGAGACGCGCTGTGCTTTCTGATGAGCTCGCTTCGCTCGCTCATGCGTTGTACGTCTCGTAGGCGGCCTGCTGCAGCTCGAGGTACGGCTTCACGCCGATCTTGCTGACCCGGTCCTTGTAGTCGTTCCAGGCGCCGTCGTCGTTCGGGTCGAGCTGCCCGGTGAGGAACTTCGCGAACGACTGGTTCACCTCGCCCTTGAGGTTCGTCTTCAGCTCGGCCTCCTGCGCGGCCTGGTCCTGGTCCAGGGTCACCGGCGGGAACTGCATCTCCTGCGGCTGCTTGAGCGGGAAGAAGCGCTCCTTGGTCTGCTCGTAGAGCGGCTTCTCGAAGGTCAGGTCGCCCGGTAGCACCCGCTCGCCCAACCGGAAGTCCTGGGAGCGATACATCGGGTTGTCCTGGCCCCAGTTGAGGTTCTTCTGCGAGTTCCAGGTCGCGTCGAAGCCGTAGACCGCCTGCTTGCCATTGATCCCCAGGTCGCCCTTCTTCGCCCAGGCGAACTTCGGGCCGCCGTACCCGCGCAGGATCGCCTCCAGCTCGTACTGCGCGTCGGCCCACTGGACCAGCAGGTCCGGTTTGGCGCACTTCTTCGTGATCACCAGGTGTGCCACCTCGACCCCGACGGTGAGGTAGTCCCAGGCGGCGTACTGAACGCCGTTCGGACCCTTCAGCGGCGGGCAGGCCTCGTACTGACGCCAGCGGGCGTTGGGGTCCTTCTGATCGATGTCGAGGAAGTTGCCCCAGTAGTTCGACCGGGCGCCGCCGATCAGCGGTTTGCCCGGCGCGTTGCCGTACCGCTTCAACTGGTCGCCGTCGGCGGTGAAGACGTCCCGGCTGATCAGCCCTTCCTTGTAGAGGCCGTTCACGTACTTCAGGCCCTCGCGCCACTCGTCCTTGTCGAACGCGACGTCGACCTTGCCGTCCTTGACCACCAGCCACGGCTCGCCCGGATCGTAGAGGAACGCGTTCATGAAGAACGGGTCGATGGGAGCGTCGTTGTAGCCCGCGAACGGGATGGTCTTGCCGTTGCCGGCCAGATCCGCCTTCTTGAAGGCCCGCAGTACTTCGCGGAACTCGTCGGTGGTCTTCGGCATCGCCAGGCCGACCTGCTTGATCCAGTCGACGTTCAGCCAGGCCCGGCCGTCGATGGCCCGGCAGTGGAAGCAGTCGTTGATCCCCGGGAACGAGTAGATCTTCTTGTCCGGCGCCTGGATCAGCTTGCGCGTCTCCGGGTAGTCCTTCATCGCCTGCTGCAGGTTCAGCGCATAGGCGTCGATGTGCTGGCCCACGTCGGCGAACAGACCCTGGGCGCCGTACAGGAACAGCTGCGACCGGGTGAACCCGATGCCGAGGAAGGCGTCCGGGATGTCGCCGGCCGCGATCATCGCGTTGACCTTGGTCATCACGTCGTCGTCGGTGCCGCCGATCTGGCTCCACTCGACGTGGACCCCGGTCTTCTGCTCCAGCCACTTGGTGAACGCGTTGGTCTTCCAGTCCCCGATCGTCACGTCCTGCTGGACGACGATCTTGAAGGTGACCTTCTCGGTGGTGAGCGGTTTCAGCGTGCGGGCGACCGGCCCGACGTACCCCTCCGGGTACTGCACGGAGGCCAGCTTCGAGCCGAGGGTCACGCTGGGGGCGGCCTCGCCGGCGCCCGCGGCCGCGCCGCTCGCATTGCTCTTGCTGCTGCACCCACTGAGCAGGCCGCCGCCGGCGGTTGCGGCGGTCAGGCCGAGTGCCCCCGCGATGAGTGATCGACGGCTGACTCCAGGGCGCGCGTCGTCGTTCGGCATGGTTCCTCCTGGCGGCTGGTCGGAACAAAGACGAAATATCCGAGAGCGATATCCGATAGGATCTCGGATCTTTGTCCGGGAGAATGACATAGAAAGCGATGCCACGGAAGACCTCGCCGGGCACTGACCGGGATCAGCCGGTCACTGTCGGTATCTTGCGCGGCAAACGCTTACCGCTTGCGTTCGACCGGCCGACTTTCTTGCGGAAAGAAACCCCCGGGGCGCGCGTTCTATAGGGTTCCGGTCATGGCGACCCCGAAGTTCATCCTCGAGCTGCGCGCGAAGATCGGCCACGATCTCCTCTGGCTCACCGGCCTCACCGGCGTGGTCCTCGACGACCAGGACCAGGTGCTGCTGGTCCGGCGCGCGGACACCGGCAACTGGGCGCTGATCGGCGGCATCCTCGAGCCCGGCGAGCAGCCGGCCGTCGGCCTGGTCCGGGAGATCTTCGAGGAGACCGCGGTCGAGGCCGCGGTCGAGCGCCTGATCAGCGTCGAGTCGTTCCCGCCGGCCAGCTACCCGAACGGCGACCAGGTCCAGTTCCTCGACCTGTGCTTCCGCTGCCGCCCGCTCCGCGGCGAGGCCCGCGTCAACGACGACGAGTCCGTCGACGTCGGCTGGTGGCCGCTCGCCGACCTGCCACCCCTGCGCGAAACCGACCTGATGCTGCTCCAGCGGGCCCTCTCCCCCACCGACCAGCCGCTCTACCTCACTTCCGCAGACTGACCTGCAGGTCGCGCAACCAACGCTCGCTCATCGCCGGCTGCCGCCCGAGCTCGTCGGCGAGTGCGCGCCGTACTGCGGGGGTCCGCGCGGCCGCGACCAGTTGAACGGCCTCGGCGAGCGCCATCCGCGCCTCCTCCGCCCGCCGCGGTTCGGCCACCTCGGAGTCCGACCACCGGGTCCGGCGGAACGACTCGGCCGTCTTCGGCTGGGTGTTACCGAAGTACGACCACAGCCGCCCATCCAGCGAGACATTGCGGATCGCGGCCGCCGGGAGCTCGTCGGCAAGGTCCGCATGCTGCTGCCAGCGCCAGGTGTTCGGGCTGGTCTTGGTCCGCCAGGTGATCCCGATGAAGCGCAGCTGGCGACGAATCACGTCCCATTGCGCATGCTCGTCGTCGATCCAGTCACGCAGTACGGCGTACAGGTTCTCGAACGTGGAGCCCTGGTAGACGAGATCGACGAACACCGTCGGCCGGCCGCGCATCAGCTCGGCCGGCGCCAACCCCTCCGCAGCCAGGTTGGTCCGGAGCTGGCGGAGCTCCGCGGCGTTGAACCCTTGCCCGCTGAGGCCGTACAGCGACAGCGGGAGCGGGTGCAGCCGGGAAGCCCAACCGGTATCTGCGAGGGCCCCGCTCAGCAGGTCGTACAGGCTGTCGACGGAGCGGCCGACGAAGTACAGCTCTCCGTCGCCGCACTGCGCCAGCACCCGGGCCGCGCACTCGACCAGGCCGTCCAGGAAGAACAGCGGCGGCGGCTCGACGCCGTCGAGCATCGAGCCGAGCTGGTCCGGCCGGACCAGGTCCCAGCGGAACGGCCGGTTCGGCTCGGGCACGGGTCAGTGGGCGGCTTCGTGCCAGGTGCGGCCGACGCCGACGGAGACGTCCAGCGGGACGGCCATCTCGACGGCGTGGCCCATGTCGTGGCGGACCAGCTGCTCGAGGGCCTCGCGCTCGCCGGGAGCGATCTCGAAGACGAGCTCGTCGTGGACCTGGAGGAGCATCCGCGACTTCAGGCCGGACTCCCGCAGGGACGCGTCGACCTTGAGCATCGCCATCTTGATCACGTCGGCCGCCGAGCCCTGGATCGGCGCGTTCAGCGCCATCCGCTCGGCCATCTCGCGCCGCTGCCGGTTGTCGCTGGTCAGGTCCGGCAGGTACCGCCGGCGGCCCAGGATGGTCTCGGTGTACCCGGTCTTGCCGGCGTCGATGACGATCGACCGCAGGTAGTCCCGGACGCCGCCGAAGCCCTCGAAGTACTCGTCCATCAGGCCCTTGGCCTCGTCCACGCCGATCTTCAGCTGCTGACTCAACCCGTACGCCGACAGGCCGTACGCCAAGCCGTAGTTCATCGCCTTGATCTTGGCGCGCTGCTCCTGCGTCACGTCGGACGGCTCGACCGAGAACACCCGGGACGCGGTCACCGAGTGGAAGTCCATCCCGGAGTTGAACGCGTCGATCAGGCCCTGGTCCTTCGACACGTGCGCCATGATCCGCATCTCGATCTGGCTGTAGTCCGCCGACATCAGCGACTCGTTACCCTCGCCGACGACGAACGCCTGCCGGATCCGGCGGCCTTCCTCGGTCCGGATCGGGATGTTCTGCAGGTTCGGGTCGGTGGAGCTCAGCCGCCCGGTCGCCGCGATCGTCTGGTTGAACGTGGTGTGGATCCGGCCGTCGCGCGGGCTGATGGTCTTCAGCAGACCCTCGACCGTCTGCCGCAGCCGGGTCGCGTCCCGGTGCGCCAGCAGGTACGCCAGGAACGGGTGCTCGGTCTTCTCGAACAGCGCCTGCAGCGAATCCGCGTCCGTGGTGTACCCGGTCTTGGTCCGCTTGGTCTTCGGCATCTGCAGCTCGTCGAACAGCACCACCTGCAGCTGCTTCGGCGACCCCAGGTTGATCTCCTTGCCGATCACCTCGTACGCCGAGGTGGCGGCCTCGCGCACTCCGGTCGCGAACCGCTCCTCGAGCTCCTCCAGATACGGCCGGTCGACCGCGATGCCGTCGCGCTCCATGGCGGCGATCACCTGGATCAGCGGCAGCTCGACGTCCGCGAGCAGCGGCGTACCCGCCTGCTTCTCGAGCTCGGCGTCCAGCGTGTCGGCGAGGTCGGCGATCGCGCGGGCCCGCAGCATCGTGTGGTCCGCGGCCGGGCCGCCCTCGACGTCGTCGAAGCTGAGCTGCCCGTTGTCGGCCTCCTCGTTGCGCAGCTCGCGCTTGAGATACCGCACGGTCAGGTCGGCCAGGTCGTAGGCCCGCTGGTCCGGACGGACCAGATACGCGCTCAGCTGGGTGTCCGAGCTCAGGCCGCCGAGCGTCCAGCCCCGCTCCAGGAAGGCGAGGAGCGGGCCGTTCACATCGTGCAGCGCCTTCGGCTGCTTGTCGTCGGCGAGCCAGGCCTGCCACGCCGACTCGTCGTCCGGCGTCAGCATGGTCGGGTCGAACCAGGCCGCCGCGCCGGAGGTGTTGGCCAGCGCCAGCCCAGTGATCTGGCCGGTCCCGCCGCCCCAGCTCCCCTGCACCGCGACGCCGACGCGCTCACCGCCGCTCACGTGCTCCTTGAGCCAGGCTGCCACCTCGCCCGGCTTCAGCTGCGCGCCCTCCAGCTCGAACCCGTGGTCGACGGTCGCGTCGACCTCCTCGTGCTCGGCGACGAGCCGCTCGCGCAGCACCCGGAACTCCAGGCTGTCGAACAGCGTGTGCACCTTGTCCCGGTCCCACGGCGTCCGGGCCAGGTCGTCGACCGTCACGTCCAGGGTCAGGTCGCGGACCAGCTCGTTGATCTGCCGGTTCCGGATCACGTCGGCGAGGTGCTCACGCAGCGACTCGCCGGCCTTGCCCTTGATCTCGTTCACCCGGTCGACCACGTCGTTCAGCGAGCCGAACTGGTTCAGCCACTTGGCCGCCGTCTTCGGCCCGACGCCGGGCACGCCCGGCAGGTTGTCGCTCTGCTCCCCCACCAGCGCGGCGAGATCCGGATACAGCCGCGGGGTGACGCCGTACTTCTCCTCGATCGCGGCCGGGTCCATCCGGGCGATCTCGGACACGCCGCGCTTCGGATACAGCACCGTGACGTCCTCGCTGACCAGCTGGAACGAGTCCCGGTCACCGCTGCTGATCAGCACCTCGAAGCCCTGCTCGGACGCCTGCGTGGCGAGCGTGGCGATGATGTCGTCGGCCTCCCAGCCGTCGATCTCGGTGGTCGGGATCCGGAGCGCCTCCAGCACCTCCTTGACCAGCGAGACCTGCCCCTTGAACTCGTCCGGCGACTTCGACCGGCCCGCCTTGTACTCCGCGTACTGCTCCGCGCGGAAGGTCTTGCGGGACACGTCGAAGGCCACGCAGATGTGCGTCGGCTGCTCGTCGCGGAGCATGTTGATGAGCATCGAGGTGAACCCGTACACCGCGTTGGTGTGCTGCCCGGTGGTGGTGGAGAAGTTCTCCACCGGGAGCGCGTAGAACGCCCGGTACGCCAGTGAGTGCCCGTCCAGCAGCAGGATCCGCGGCCGGCCGGTGCTGGCGGCCGCGGTGTCCTTGGTCATCGTCGAGGTGTCGGTATCTGGAGCCACACACCGACTCTAGTGGGTCCCATGGACAGTTCTGACACACTGCTTCCGTGACAGATGAAACGAACCTCGGACCAGGTATGGGCATGGAGGGTACTCTCCTCCAGCTGATGGGAATCGTTGTCAGCGAAGCATCCCCCGACCGGGTGGTCGCGACGATGCCGGTCAAGGGCAACACCCAGCCGTACGGCCTGCTCCACGGCGGCGCGTCCTGCGTGCTGGCCGAGAGCCTCGGCTCGATCGGCTCCGCGCTGCACGCGGCGACGTACGGGAAGGTCGCGGTCGGCGTCGACATCAACGCCACCCATCACCGGGCGGTCCGCGAGGGCGTGGTCACCGGGGTGGCGACCCCGATCTACCTCGGCCGTACGACGACGTCGTACGAGGTGGTCGTCACCGACGAGCGGGACAAGCGGGTCTGCACCGCGCGGATCACTTGCCAGCTGATTCAGGCTCCGCCGGGGAGCTGACCACGGCACCGCCGAGCTGAGCGCGGCGGGCGAAGGCGGAGCGCCGGGACGAGAGCAGGGCCAGCAGGTTCGGTGCGTGCTCGGCCGCGAGCCGGCGACGGACCGTGTGCGTGTTCGCGAACCGCAGGACGCCGGCCTGCCCGAGACCGAGCCGGGCCAGGAAGCGGTTCGCCTCGCGGGCGATCGCGGGCGCGACCACGGCCAGGTGGGCACAGCTCTCGTGCTCGGCCCAGGCGACCGCCTCCGCGATCAAGGCCTTGCCGAGGCCGTGCCGGCGGGCGGAGTCGCTGACGTGCAAGTACTCGACCGTGATCGTGGAGTCGTCGTGCAGCGGGCTGACTGCGGCCCGGCGCAGGTACGCCATGCCGTGCACGGCGCCGTCCAGCTCGACCACCACCAGCCGGCCGAACGGATCGTCCACATGCTTGCTGACGGCAACCTCCGCGGCGGCCGTCGACGGTGGGGCCGGCAACCGGGACGGCAGCCCGGCGGTGGTCAGCTCACGCCACAACGCGACCAGGGCGGCGGCGTCCCCCACGCGCGCGTCCCTCACCTCGATGGCTGCCACCACAGCGACCTCCTGGGTCCGGTCCACCCCCGAGGTGAACGGACGGGCCGATACGCTCGTCCTCGCGCAACAGTAGGCCCTCGGGGGTCACATGCAAAGCTGACCATAGATGTCCGGAGGGACGAGTTTGTTCATCGGAATCGGGACTGTCGTGAACGTCGCGACAGTGCTCGTCGGTTCGGTACTCGGCGTGCTCGTCGGGCACCGGCTCAGTCACCGCACCAGGGATCTGGTCACCGATGCGATCGGCCTGGTCACGCTGCTGATCGCGATCTCGTCGGCACTCACCGTCGGCGACAAGGCGCTCAGCGACGCGGTCGGTGACAGCGCCCCGGTGCTCATCGTGCTCGGCGCGATGCTGATCGGCGGGATCATCGGCTCGCTGCTGCACATCGAGGAACGGCTCGAAGGCTTCGGCGCCTGGATGCAGCGCCGGTTCGACCGCGGCGAAGGGCAGAGCACGTTCGTCGAAGGGTTCGTGTCGGCGTCGATGGTGTTCTGCGTCGGGCCGCTCACCTTCCTCGGTTCGCTGTCCGATGGCCTCGGCCAGGGCGCGGATCAGCTGTACCTGAAGGCGGTTCTGGACGGGTTCACGTCGATCGCCTTCGCCGCGTCGTTCGGCTGGGGCGTGGCCGCATCGGCGCTCGTCGTACTCGTCGTGCAAGGTTCGATGACGGCCGTCGGAGCTCTCCTCGGCGACGTACTCCCGGATGCTCATGTGACCGCGCTCGGCGCGACCGGCGGCGTGATGCTGATCGGCGTAGCGCTCAGACTCCTGAAACTGAAGCAGGTTGCGGTCGCCGACCTGCTACCGGCGCTGATCGTAGCGCCCCTCCTGGTCCAACTGCTCGTCGTCCTCCGCAACTGATCGACAAACACTTACGTCCGAAGAAGTGGCGAGACGTCTGCGCACTTCTTCGGACGTAAGGTGTTTGTTCGGTCAGTCCTCGCCGAGGTAGGCCTTGCGGACCGAGTCGTTCACCAGCAGATCGCTGCCCGAACCCGACAGCACGATCTTCCCGACCTCGAGCACGTAGCCGAAATCGGCCCGCTTCAACGCTGCCTGGGCGTTCTGCTCGACCAGCAGGATCGTCGTACCCTGCCGCTGCAGCTCGGTCACCGTGGACATGATCCGCTTCATCATGATCGGTGACAGACCCATCGACGGCTCGTCCAGCATCATCAGCTTCGGCCGGCTCATCATCGCCCGGCCCATCGCCAGCATCTGCTGCTCACCGCCGGAGAACGTGCCGGCCGGCTGCTTGCGCCGCTCCCCCAGGATCGGGAACAGCTCGTACGCCGACTCGAGATCCCTGCGGACACCTGCCGGGTCCCGTCGCGCGAACGCGCCGAGCAGCAGGTTCTCCTCGACCGACAGCCGCGGGAAGATCCGCCGGCCCTCGGGCGAGTGCGCCAGACCCCGGGTGACGATGTCGTGCGCCGCCACGTGGTCGATCCGCTCGCCCTGGAACCAGATCTCGCCGCCGGTCGGCCGGAGCAGCCCGGAGATCGTCTTCAGCGTGGTGGTCTTGCCGGCGCCGTTGGTGCCGATCAGCGACACCACCTGCCCCTGCTCCACGCTGAAGCTGATGTTCTTCACCGCAACGATCTTGCCGTAGGCAACTTCCAGGTCCTTGACCTCGAGCATCGCGGTCATGGCGTCTCCTCCGTGACGTCCTGCGGAGCATCCTCGTCGTCGTCCTCGCCGGTGCCGATGTAGGCCTCGATCACCCGCGGGTCGGACTGCACCTCGTCCGGCGTGCCCTCGATCAGGGCCTGCCCCTGGACCAGACACAGCACCCGGTCGCAGAGGTTGAAGATGAACCGCATGTCGTGCTCGATCACCACGACCGACAGCCCGGAGTCCCGGATCTTGAAGATCAGGTCGCTGGCCTGACGGGTCTCCTGCGGGTTCATACCGGCGGTCGGCTCGTCCAGCAGGATGAGCTTCGGGTCGGTGGCCAGCGCCCGCGCGATCTCGAGCCGGCGCTGGTCGCCGTACGGCATGTTCCGGGCCAGGTGCTCGGCGGACTTGCCGAGCCCGACGAAGTCGAGCAGCTCCTGGGCCCGTTTCCGGGTGGCCGCCTCCTCGTGCCGGAACTTCGGCCCGTGCAGCACCGAGGTGACCGCGCCCGCGCTGGTCCGGCAGTAGCGGCCGACCATCACGTTCTCCAAAGCGGTCATGTTCGCGAACAGCCGGATGTTCTGGAACGTCCGCGCCATCCCGGCCCGGACAACCGCCCGCGGCTTGGGCGGCAGCGGGCCCAGCACCCCGGGCACCGGCGGCGTCAGCCCCGGGTTCTCCGTCAGTACCGGCTCCAGCCGGTGGGTGATGCCGATCCCCGGACGCCGGGTGAACACCTGAAAGAACCTCATCGGCTTCTTCTTCGGCGGCGGCGAAGCGGCGAACCGGACCTGGCCGCTGGTCGGCTTGTACAGGCCCGTGAGGCAGTTGAAGAACGTCGTCTTGCCGGCGCCGTTCGGGCCGATCAGACCGACGATCTCGCCCTGCCGGACGCTCAGGTCCACGTCGTTCACGGCCAGCAGACCGCCGAACCGCATCGTCACACCGGTTGCCTCGAGCACCGTTTCACCGGTCGCCTCGGGGCGCACCCGCTCCTCCACGGCAGTCATTTCGCCTCCCCGACGGCCAGGCGTTCCTCTTCGATCTCGACGGCCAGCTCCTCGTCCTCTTCGTGGAACTCGAGCTGCCTTCGTCTGCTCGCGACCAGGCCCTCCGGCCGGAACCGCATCATCAGCACCAGCAGCAGACCGAACATCAGCAGCCGGTATTCGGAGAAGAACCGCAGCTTCTCCGGCAGCAGCTTCAGGATCGTTGCTCCCAGCAACACACCGGCGATGGTGCCCATACCGCCGAGCACGATCGCGGCGAGCAGGAACGCCGACTCGATGAACTGGTACTGGTCCGGGCTGACCGCCGCGTCCTGGTGGGCCTTGATGGTGCCGGCCAGACCGGCCAGGAACGCGCCGACCGCGAACGCGAGCAGCTTCAGCCCGAACACGTTCACGCCCATCGCCTCGGCGGCCTTCTCGTCCTCCCGGATCGCCACCCAGCCACGGCCGATCCGGCTGTTGTTCAGCCGGGCGAAGACCAGGATGACGAAGCCGATCAGGATCAGCAGCAGGAAGTAGTAGTTCGAGAACCGGCCCAGCTCGATGCCCGCGAGCTTGTGCTCGTCACCGAAGTTGAACCCGCCGATCTGCAGGTCCGGGATGCCCGGGATGCCGTTCGGCCCGTTGGTCAGGTTCGGGCCGTTGTTGCCGTCCAGGTTGCCCATCGAGAACCGGAAGATCTCACCGAAGCCGAGCGTCACGATGGCCAGGTAGTCACCCGAGACCCGCAGCGTCGGCGTACCGATGATCAGGCCCAGCGTCGCGGACACCGCCGCGCCGACCAGCATCACGACCAGGAACGGCGGCTTCCACCCGACCGTGGCGAACGCCGAGTTCGACAGCACCGCCGCCGTGTAGGAACCGGCCCCGAGGAACGCGATGTACCCGAGGTCGAGCAGGCCGGCCAGACCCACCACGATGTTCAGGCCCATCGCCGTCGCACCGAAGATCAGCACCTGGTTCGCGATCGACATGTTCGCGTCCGACCCGTTCTGCGTGAACGGGAACAGGAACGCCACCACGAACGCGGCCAGCGTGAGCACGTTGCGGTGCCGCTGCCCGACGTGACCGACGAAGGTCATCGTGCCGGTCCGGAACAACGCCGTGGCGACCACGGCGATGAACACCAGGCAGAGGATGAACGACCAGGCGTCCTGCAGGCCGAGCGCGTACGCCGCGGCGAACAGCACCGCGGCCATCAGCACCGCGATCGAGAGGATCTCGGCCCAGCCCGGAAGCCTCGCCTCACTCATGTCCCGCAACTGCCGCAGCGGCAGCAACCAGCCCGAGACCGCGATCAGCAGCGCACCGACGAGCGAGATGTACCCGCCCGGGTTCACGTTGATCAGGCCGTCGGACTCGGTGCTGATCGCAACCAGGACCAGCACCATGTACAGCGTCAGACCGGCGCCGAGCGTCCGGATACCGAGCGTGGCATCCAGCCAGGTACCCAGCTTGGCCAGCGGGCCCTTCTCGGCCAGCAGCAGCACCAGCGACAGGACGGCGCCGATGATCGTGAGGATCTGCAGGCCGCCCGGGTAGAAGTTGATCGACAGATCGTTCAGGATCTGGCTGTCGTAGCTCCAGGACAGGAACGATCCGACGATCAGCAGCACCACGCCGGCCAGACCCAACGGCCACGCGATCGGCTTGCCGGACTTCGCCGGCGGTGCATCCGTTGCCTCTGGCACAGGAGTCTTCACATCCGTCATGCCCGGTCCACCACCCTCGCGCCGAGCAGGCCCTGCGGCCTGAAGACCAGAACCAGAATCAGGATGACGAAGGCCCAGACGTCCTTCCAGGTGCTTCCGCCGAACTGACCCGGGATGTACTGCGTGGCCATCGCCTCGACCACACCGAGGACGAGACCGCCGACAACAGCGCCGTACACGTTGCCGATACCACCGAGCACGGCCGCGGTGAACGCCTTCAGGCCGGCCAGGAAGCCCATCCTGAAGTCGATGTTGTTGTTCTGCAGACCCTGCGAGACACCCGCGATCGCCGCGAGCACCGCACCGAGCGCGAACGCGACCACGATGATCCGGTCGACGTTGATACCCATCAGCCGGGCGGTGTCCGGGTCCTGCGACACGGCCTGCATACCGCGACCGAGCCGGGTCCGGTTGATGAAGAACCACAGCAGTACGGCGCAGACCACCAGTGCGGCGACCGTGAAGATCGCGGACCGCTGGATGGTCACGCCGCCGACCTGCAGCGCCGTACCGGTCACCACGTCGAGCTGCGGGAACGGGATGCGCTGCTTCGCGCTCGGCCACTCGACCTTGTTGATCAGCTCCTTGAAGATGATCCAGCCGATCTCCGCGGTCAGCGCGGACGCGGCAGCGGTGACCGCCACCGCCTGCAGGCTGACCTCGACCCGCGCACCCTTCTTGGCGGCCCGGCCGGCGAGCACGCCGACCGCCGTACCGACGAGGGCGCCGCCGACGATGGCTGCCACGACGTACAACGCCGAGACGTCGGGGCTGATCAGCCGCACGATGATCCACAGCACGACCGCGCCGGACGCGCCGCCGAGCAGCGGGGCCCGGTCGTTCCACTTGGACACCGGGTGGTTCAGGTTGACCTTGGCCTGCCGCGCGCCGACGGCGTAGCCGACGGCGATCGCCAGACCGGCGAACACCACAACGGTCCAGCCCGGCTGCTCGTAGAAGAGCCGGATGAACTCCTGCAGGAACACCGAGATACCGATCGCGGTGATCAGTGGTGCCAGTCGTGGCGCGTTCCGCAGGGGACGGTACGCGACACGTTCCATCAGCACCGCGGTGCCGACCGACGCGATCATCGCGCCTATGATCATCACCGGCAGGATCCAGACGCTGGTATGACCGTTGAAGAACAACAAGTATGTGGTCAGCGCGCCGAACGCGCCGATCATGAAGACCTCGCCGTGGGCGAAGTTGATGAGCTGCACGATGCCGTAGACGACGGTGTAACCGACCGCGATCAGGGCGTAGAGCGAGCCCAAGGTCAGCCCGTTGACGAGCTGCTGGAGGAACTGGTCCACGTCGACCTCCCATCTGCCTCAGTTATGACACGCCACGGGGGTGGGAGGATCGCTCCCACCCCCGAGACATGAGGTCGACTTCGCTTACTTGTCTTCGAACGCCTTGGTCTCGACGGTGGCCCACTTGCCACCGGCAACCTTGTAGACGGTCAGCACCTTGGAAGTGGTGTCACCGTACTGGTCGAAGGAGACCTTGCCGGTCACGCCGTCGAAGGAGACCTTGCTCATGGCGTCGACCGTGGCCTGACGGGCCGACTCGACGTCCTTGGCATCCTTCAGCGAGACCTTCAGCGCGGCGATGATCGCGTTGGCAGCGTCGAACGAGTAGCCGCCGTACGCCGCGTACGGCTCCTTGTAGTTCTGCGCGTTGTAGTCCGAGACGAACTTCTTCGCCGAGTCCAGCGAGTCCACCGGCGCGCCGACCGAGGTGGCCAGGTCGTTGTCGGAGGTCTTGCCGGCCAGGGTGATGTACTTCGGGTCGAAGATGCCGTCGCCGCCCATCAGCGGGACGTTCAGACCGGCGGCCTTCATCTGCTGCGAGAGCGGACCGGCCTGCGGGTACTCACCACCGTAGTAGACCGCCTGCGGGGCAGACGGCTTGATCGCGGAGATCACGGCCTGGTAGTTCGAGTCGTCCGGGTTGATGGTCTGGGCCGCGACGACCTGACCGCCCAGCTTCTTGAACTCCTCGGTGAAGGTGCCGACCAGACCCTGGCCGTACGCCTTCTTGTCGTGGATCGTGGCGACCTTGGTGATCTTGGCCGTCTCGTACAGGTACCGGGCCGCGAACGGACCCTGGACCGCGTCGGTGGTGCAGGTGCGGAAGTACGTCGGGTACGGCCGCTTCGGAGCGGTCTGCCAGTTGGCACCCTGGGTCAGGCCGGGGCCGGTGTTGGCCGGCGAGACCTGGACGATGTTCTTCGGCGCGAGCACCGGCTGGACCTGCTGGCTGACGCTGGTGTTCAGCGTGCCGACCACACCGATCACGTCGGCGTCGCCGGCCAGGGCGGTCGCGGCGTTCTTACCGGGGTCCGGCTTCGCCTCGTCGTCCTTCGGCACGACCTCGAGCTTCCAGCCCGGGATCGCGTTGGAGTCGTTGGCCTGCTTCACGGCCAGCTCGACGGAGTGCTGGATACCCAGACCCAGGGCCGACAAGTCTCCGGACAGCGGCGCGATGACGCCGATCTTGGCAGTCTTCGTCGAACCTCCGGAGCTCCCCCCGGAGTCGTTGCCACTGCGTGAGCCGCAGGCTGTCAGGGCCAACGACGCAACGATCAGCGACGCGCCGACCCTTACTACGGAACGCTGGTGCACTGTTCCTCCCATGTCTGGATAGTCCGGCAAATCCCCGGACTCTCGCGTTTGCCGCGAGCATCCGCAGGTTAGACCTCGGGTGGCTCTCCAGGCGATGTGACAGAGCGTGTGTTGTGAGGTCGTTACAGCGGTAAGCAGCATGGGGAGGAGTGGTTACTGTACGCGCGCTCAGCTCGATGAGCGGAGAGTGATTCAGTCGCTACTGCCAGCCTCGTCAACGACCAACTGCGCGACCTGGCGCATCGAAACTCTTTTATCCATTGCGGTTTTCTGGATCCACCGGAACGAGTCGGGCTCGGAAAGCCCGAACTTGGTCTGCAGCACCGACTTGGCCCGGTCGACCAGCTTGCGGGTCTCAAGCCGCTCGGCCAGGTCCGCGACCTCCCGCTCGAGCTCGGCGAGCTCGACGTACCGGGAGGCGGCGATCTCGATCGCGGGCAGCAGGTCGGCCTTGGAGAACGGTTTCACCAGGTACGCCATGGCGCCGGCGTCCCGCGCCCGCTCGACCAGCTCCCGCTGCGAGAACGCGGTCAGCATCAGCACCGGCGCGATCCGCTCCCCCGCGATCTTCTCCGCCGCGCTCAACCCGTCCAGCTTGGGCATCTTCACATCGAGAATGACCAGATCCGGCCGCTGCTCCACCGCCAGCCGGATCGCCTCTTCCCCGTCGCCCGCCTGCCCGACGACGTCATACCCCTCTTCCGCGAGCATCTCAGCCAGATCCATCCGGATCAGGGCTTCGTCCTCAGCGATCACCACACGCTTAGCAGTCACACCCGACACCTTAGCGACCTCACCCCTTCGCCCCCACGAACCCGTCCAACACAGCAACCGCCTCTTTCCGGCTGACCGCGATCGCGGTCAGCTGCGGCTGCCGCCAACAGCCCTCGCAGGAGCTGTTCGGGGTACTGGGCAACAATCTTCTGGTTCGGCGCAGGGGATTTCTCGTCATTGCTGATCTGCGGACTGAACACACAACGCGCGTAGGCAACTCACGCCGCTGATACAGGCGCCGACATCCGCAACGCCGAGTCCGCCGTCTCCTGCGACCTGACGTGAGCCCTGCCACATCGTCGCGAAGCCACCGACAGTTTGTGCCGGGTGTGGGATTCGAACCCACACGCCCTTGCGAGCAACGGATTTTGAGTCCGTCGTGTCTGCCATTCCACCAACCCGGCCAGGTTGCAGAGATACTTTAGCGCCTCTACGGCCGTGCGCGGTTCACCGCCTCCCGAAGCGCAGTTCGCGGGAACGTGGACACCGTCTGGTGACTGGGGACAGGAAATAACCTGTCCCCAGTCTCCAGTTCCTGTCTCTGGCCCCGGTTCGTGGCTCCGGTTACGGGTTTTGGCTGCGATAGGCGGGGGCTATGCCGTCGATGGCGTCGCCCATGCGGTGGACTCGGAGGGCGTTGGTGGAGCCGGGGATGCTGGGTGGCGAGCCGGCGACGATGACTACCAGGTCGCCCTTCTTGAGTTTGCCGAGTTCCAGCAGGCGCTGGTCTACCTGGCGGACCATTTCGTCGGTGTGTTCGACGGTCGGGACGATGTACGTCTCGACGCCCCAGACCACGCTCAGCCAGGAACTGACCGACGGGACCGGGGTGAAGGCGAGGAGCGGTACTTCGGTGCGGTACCGCGCCAGTCGGAGCGCGGTGTCGCCGGACTGCGTGAACGCGATCAGGTACTTCGCGTCCAGCCGCTCCGCCACGTCGGCGGCCGCGCGGGCGATCACGCCGCCCTTCGTCTTCGGCTCCCACTCGATCGCCTGGACCCGGCTGAGGCCGTGCTCCTCGGTGGACTCCACGATCCGCGCCATCGTCTTGACGGTCTCGATCGGGAACCGGCCGACGCTGGTCTCACCGGAGAGCATGACCGCGTCCGCGCCGTCGAGTACGGCGTTGGCCACGTCGGACGCCTCCGCGCGCGTCGGCCGCGGCGCGGAGATCATCGACTCGAGCATCTGGGTGGCGACGATGACCGGCTTCGCGTTCAGCCGGGCCTGGTCGATGATCAGCTTCTGGACCAGCGGGACCTCCTCGAGCGGGAGCTCCACGCCGAGGTCGCCGCGGGCCACCATGAACCCGTCGAAGGCCTCGATGATCTCGTCCAGGTTGGCGACCGCCTGCGGCTTCTCGATCTTGGCGACGACGGGGAGCCGCAGCCCCTCCTCGTCCATGATCTTGTGGACCAGCTGGATGTCGGACGCGTCCCGTACGAACGACAGCGCGATCATGTCGGCCGGCAGGTGCAGCGCCCAGCGGAGGTCCTCGACGTCCTTCTCGGACATCGCCGGGACGCTGACCGCGACGCCGGGCAGGTTGATGCCCTTGTGGTTCGAGACCGGCCCGCCGACGGTGACCCGGCAGACCACGTCGGTCCCGGTCACCTCCTCGGCCACCAGCGCGATCCGGCCGTCGTCGATCAGCAGCTGGTCGCCGGGCTTCACGTCGCCCGGCAGGCCGTCGTACGTCGTCCCGCAGATGGTCTGATCGCCCGGCACCTCCCGGGTGGTGATCGTGAAGCGCTCGCCGTAGGTCAGCGTTGCCTTGCCCTCGGCGAACTCGGCCAGCCGGATCTTCGGGCCCTGCAGGTCGACCAGGATGCCGACGTTCTTGCCGGTCTCCGCGGCAGCGGTCCGGATCCGCTGGTAGATGCGCTCATGCTCGGCATGGGCGCCATGACTCAAATTGAGCCTTGCGACGTCCATACCTGCTTGGACGAGTTCCAGGATGCGCTCGGGGGCGGCAGTAGCCGGGCCGAGCGTACAAACGATCTTTGCGCGACGCACGTCACAAAACCCTACTCCTGCAAACCACTGGGCCAGCTGGTCCACCCCCGTTACTGGACAGTTAACAGCTGATGGCGATCGGCTACATCGCCTGAATCGTCAAGAACCCAAGGGCATGTAGGGCCCGACCGTCACGTCGCCGCTGGGTTGGGCGGTGACCGTCTGCAGGCCGACCGGCAGCCCCTTCTGGTACGTGATGAGGGTGACCTCACCCGGCTTCCGCAGGGTGTAACCGAGGGCGAACGCGTACGCCGCTCCCCCGGTCGTCCCGTTCGTGTACGTCGTCACCGCGCGCTCGTCGACGACCCGGTGCTCGGGGCCGACCTGGCGGTGCAAATGACCGGACAGCAGCAACGTCGCGCAGCCCCGCTCGGCGGTGTCGGCGTACGACGACGGGTCGTGCACCACCATCGTCGAGATCCGCTTGTCGTCGGGCTGGTCGCAGGCGACGTCGGCGAGCCGTTTCGACTGGTGCTCGATCGTCTCGTCGCCCGGGGTGTCCGCGCTGCCGAGCCCGGTCTTGGTCGGGTCGCTGTCGCCGAGGAACCGGATCCCCTCGACCTCGACGGGCTTGCTGTCAAGCACGGTGAACCCGGCCTTTCGCATGAACTCCTCGACGTGCCCGCCGGCGTCGTGGTTGCCGGCCACCGCGACCACCTTGAAGTCCTTGAAGTGCTGCCGCAGCGAGTTGATGCTGAACGCTTCCCAGCTCTGCCCCGACGAGGTGTCGTCACCGGCGTCGATCAGCAGCTTGGCGCCACCGGCCTTCGCCACCTCGGACGCGAATCCGTCGATCCCGATGTTGTCGTGCCGGTCCGACACCAGCAGCGCGACCTTCTCCTCCTTGTTCGGCTGGTGGATCTGCGGTGCGACATCGGCGACCCGGTCCTTGAGCTGGCCGTACAGCTCGGTGGACTTCCGGTACGTTTCGACCAGCGTCCGGATCACGCCGACGCCGCCGGTGGTGGAGAACCCGGAAGCGACCTCGACGGTCTTCAGCCGCTTGTCGAACGACATCTCCGGCAGCAGCTTGAACAACGGCTGCCACTGCGTCGGCGGTACGTCGGCCGTCCGCATCCGCCCCGGACCGTAGATCGACGCGATCGTGATCAGCATCGCGACCAGTACAACGATGGCGCGGTGCTCGAACCGCCGCTCGTGCCGGTGCACCAGGTGCCACAGTTCGCGCCGGCGGCGTACCCCCAGCGCCGTCCAGAGCGTCGCGACGACGACGACCACGAGCAGGCCCGAGCCCGCTCCGGCGACCGCGTTGTCGACGGCCATCTGCTGGATGACCTGCTTGATCCGCCCGATCTCACCGTCGGGCTGGGACGCGATCAGCGTGTCGCGGGTGAGCAGCTCGGTGAGGTTGTCGGCATCGGTCTCCTGGACGTCGATGTTGACGCCGATCTTGCCCGGCGTGTCGGCCGGGATCCGCAGCCGCGGGAGTACGGCGCCGAGGTCGAGGGTCGCGTACCCGTCGAAGGTGGGCGAGACGGTCGCGGCGTGTGCGCCGATCGTGACCCGCTCGGAGTCGTTCACGAACCCGAACAGGCCGACCACGACCGTGGTCAGCGCGAAGAGCAGACTGAGCCCGGCCCACGGCGCGATCGCACGGAGCCGGGCCTTCGTCACCAGGCGGGTAGCCACCCATCCAACCTATCGAGACGATCCACTTCGGGCACCCACCTCGCGTTTCGTGTCGGTGGGTGCCCGAAACGTCAGACCGCGAGGGGGCGGGCCGTCGGCGGGATCGGGGTGGGCAACGTCGACGAGCCGGTGAGGAGGGTGTCCACGCCGTTGGCGCAGGAGCGGCCCTCGGCGATCGCCCAGACGATCAGCGACTGGCCGCGGCCGGCGTCACCGCAGGCGAAGACACCCTCGACCGAGGTCTGGTAGTCCTTGTCCCGCTTGACGTTGCCGCGCTCGTCGAGTTCGACGCCGAGCTGCTCGAGGAAACCCTCGCGCTCCGGGCCGAGGAAGCCCATCGCCAGCAGCACGAGCTGGGCCGGGATGGTCCGCTCGGTCCCCTCGACCGGGTTGAACTTGCCGTCGGCAAACTTCACCTCGACCAGGTTCAGCCCGGACACGTTGCCGTCGGCATCGGCCTCGAAGTTCACCGTGGAGACGGCGTACACCCGGTCGCCGCCCTCCTCGTGCGCGGAGGCGACCCGGTAGATCATCGGGTACGTCGGCCACGGCTGACTGCCCGGACGGTCGTCACCGGGTCGCGGCATGATCTCCAGCTGGGTCACGGTGCGGGCGCCCTGCCGGTGCGCCGTACCCAGGCAGTCGGCGCCGGTGTCGCCGCCGCCGATGATCACCACGTCCTTGCCGGTCGCAACGATCTGGTCCTCGACGGTCTGCCCGAGCGAGGCCCGGTTGGACTGCGGCAGGTACTCCATCGCCTGGTGGATGCCGCCGTACTCGCGGCCCGGCACCGGCAGGTCGCGGGCCGCGGTGGCGCCGGTCGCGATCACCACCGCGTCGTACCGCTGCTTGAGCTGGGTCCCGGTCACGTCCACGCCGACGTTCACGCCGGAGCGGAAGACCGTGCCCTCCTCCTTCATCTGCTGGATCCGGCGGTCGACCTGTTCCTTCTCCATCTTGAACTCGGGGATGCCGTACCGCAGCAGGCCGCCGGGGGTGTCGGCGCGCTCGTAGACCGCGACCGTGTGCCCCGCGCGGGTCAACTGCTGCGCGGCGGCCAGGCCGGAGGGTCCGGACCCGACGACCGCGATCGTCTTGCCGGTCAGCCACTCCGGCGGCTGGGGCCGGACGTCGCCGGTCTCCCAGGCCTTGTCGATGATCGCGACCTCGACGTTCTTGATCGTCACCGGGTCCTGGTTGATGCCGAGCACGCACGCGGTCTCGCACGGCGCCGGGCAGAGCCGGCCGGTGAACTCCGGGAAGTTGTTGGTCGCGTGCAGCCGCTCGATCGCACTCGACCAGTCGTCCCGCCAGACCAGGTCGTTCCACTCCGGGATCAGGTTGCCCAGCGGGCAGCCGTTGTGGCAGAACGGGATGCCGCAGTCCATGCAGCGGCCGGCCTGCTTGGTGATGATCGGCAGCAGCGCCTTGCCGGGCCCGCCGGGGTAGACCTCTTTCCAGTCCTGCTTGCGTTCCTCCACCGGCCGCCGGTCGGCGACCTCGCGCGGGGTCGTCAGGAATCCCTTGGGGTCAGCCATCAGATGGCCTCCATCATCGCTCGCGTGGTGGCGTCCTCGTCCAGCCCGTCGCGCTCGGCGGCCGCCTTGGCCGCCAGCACCCGGGCGTAGTCGCGGGGCATCACCGTGGTGAACCTGGCGGCCGCGGCGGGCCAGTCGGCGAGCAGCTTGGCCGCCCGTTCCGATCCGGTCTCCTCGAAGTGCCTGCGGACCAGGTCGTGCAGCAGTTCGGACTCGTCCGTGGTGACCGGGTGCAGATCCACCAGCTCCGGGTTCACCAAGGCGTGGTCCAGGTCGAGTACGTGGGCCACGCCGCCCGACATACCCGCCGCGAAGTTCCGTCCGACGGCGCCCAGTACGACGACCCGCCCGCCGGTCATGTACTCGCAGGCGTGATCGCCGACCGACTCGACGATCGCGGTCGCGCCGGAGTTCCGGACGCAGAACCGTTGCCCAACGCCACCACTGATGAACAGTTCACCCGAGGTCGCGCCGTACGCGATGACGTTGCCGGCGATGATCTGGCCGGCCGCGTCGAACCGCGCGTGCCGGTCCGGGCGGATGACCACGCGGCCACCGGACAGGCCCTTGCCGACGTAGTCGTTGGCGTCACCCTCGAGTCGCAGGGTGACCCCGCTCGGCACGAAGGCGGCGAACGAGTTGCCGGCCGACCCGGTGAAGGTCAGGTCGATGGTCCCGTCGGCCAGGCCGGCCGAGCGGTACCGCTTGGTGATCTCGTGGCCGAGCATCGTGCCGACAGTGCGGTTGACGTTGCGGATCGCGAGCTGCGCCCGGACCGGTTCGCCGTTGTCCAGCGCCGGCCGGCAGATCCGGATCAGCTCGTTGTCGAGCGCCTTGTCCAGGCCGTGGTTCTGCTCGACGACCTGGTGCCGCGACGCGCCTTCCGGCAGCGCCGGCACGTGCAGGATCGGCGTCAGGTCGAGGCCGTCCGCCTTCCAGTGATCGACCGCGCGCCGGACGTCCAGCACCTCGGCGTGGCCGATCGCCTCGTCCAGGGTCCGGAAACCCAGCTCAGCAAGGAGCTCGCGGACCTCCTCCGCGATGAACTCGAAGAAGTTCACCACGAACTCGGGCTTGCCGGAGAACCGCTCCCGCAGCACCGGGTTCTGCGTCGCGACGCCGACCGGACACGTGTCCAGGTGGCAGACCCGCATCATGATGCAGCCCGACACCACCAGCGGCGCGGTCGCGAAGCCGAACTCCTCCGCACCCAGCAGCGCCGCGATGATCACGTCCCGGCCGGTCTTCAGCTGGCCGTCGGTCTGTACGACGATGCGGTCACGCAAACCGTTCAGCAGCAGGGTTTGCTGCGTCTCGGCGAGACCCAGCTCCCACGGGCCACCGGCGTGCTTCAGCGAGGTCAGCGGCGCCGCACCGGTGCCGCCGTCGTGACCGGAGATCAGGACGACGTCCGCGTGGGCCTTGGAGACGCCCGCGGCGATCGTGCCGACGCCGACCTCGGACACCAGCTTCACGTGGATCCGCGCGGACGGGTTCGCGTTCTTCAGGTCGTGGATCAGCTGGGCCAGATCCTCGATCGAGTAGATGTCGTGGTGCGGCGGCGGCGAGATCAGGCCGACCCCTGGCGTCGAGTGCCGGGTGTTCGCCACCCACGGGTACACCTTCGGGCCGGGCAGCTGGCCGCCCTCACCGGGCTTCGCGCCCTGCGCCATCTTGATCTGGATGTCGTCGGAGTTCGTCAGGTACTCCGCCGTGACGCCGAACCGCCCGGACGCGACCTGCTTGATCGAGCTCCGCCGGGACGGGTCGTACAGCCGGTCGGCGTCCTCGCCGCCCTCACCGGTGTTCGACTTGCCGCCGAGCTGGTTCATCGCGATCGCCAGCGTCTGGTGCGCCTCGGCACTGATCGAGCCGTAGCTCATCGCGCCGGTGGAGAACCGCTTGACGATCTCGCTGACCGGCTCGACCTCGTCGATCGAGATCGGCTGCCGCTCACCGCTGAACCCGAACAGACCGCGCAGCGTCATCAGCCGCTCGGACTGCTCGTTCACGCGGGCCGTGTACTGCTTGAAGATGTCGTAGCGACCGGTCCGGGTGCTGTGCTGCAGCCGGAAGACAGTGTCCGGGTCGAACAGGTGCGGCTCGCCTTCACGCCGCCACTGGTACTCGCCGCCGATCTCCAGCTTGCGGTGCGCGGGCAGGATCCCGTCCGCCGGGTAGGCGCGCAGGTGCCGGCGGCGTACCTCCTCGGCGATCGTGTCCAGGCCGACGCCGCCGATCCGCGACGACGTACCGGTGAAGTAGATGTCGACCAGGAAGGAGGACAGGCCGTTCGCCTCGAAGATCTGCGCGCCGGTGTACGACGCGACCGTCGAGACACCCATCTTCGACATCACCTTGAGCACGCCCTTGCCGAGCGACTTCACCACGTTGCGCACTGCCTGCTCGGGCTCGATCCCCGGCAGGTAGGTGCCGCGCCGGCAAAGGTCCTCGACGGACTCCAGCGCCAGGTACGGGTTGATCGCGGCCGCGCCGTACCCCATCAGGAGGGCGACGTGGTGGACCTCGCGGACGTCACCGGCCTCGACCACCAGACCGACCTGGGTGCGGGTCTTCTTCCGCACCAGGTGGTGGTGAACCGCGGCGGTGAGCAGCAGCGACGGGACCGGCGCACTGTCGGCGTTCGAGTGCCGGTCGGACAGCACCAGGATGCGGGCGCCGTCGCTGATCGCGGCGTCGGCCTCGGCACAGATCTCGTCGAGGCGGGTCCGGAGCGCCTCGCCACCGCCTTCGACGTCGTACACGCCGCGCAGAACCGTGGTGGCCAGGCCCGGCATGTCGCCGTCGAGGTTGATGTGGCGGAGCTTGGCCAGCTCGTCGTTGGTGATCACCGGGAACGGGATCACCACCTGGCGGCACGAGGCCGGGCTCGGGTTGAGCAGGTTCGACTCCGGGCCGAGGCTCGACGACAGCGACGTCACGAGCTCTTCGCGGATCGCGTCCAACGGCGGGTTCGTGACCTGCGCGAACAGCTGGGCGAAGTAGTCGAACAGCAGCCGCGGCCGGTCGCTCAGTACGGCGATCGGCGTGTCGGTGCCCATCGAGCCGATCGGCTCCGCGCCGGCCCTGGCCATCGGGGTGAGGATGACGCGCAGCTCTTCCTCGGTGTACCCGAACACCTGCTGGCGGCGCGTCACCGAGGCGTGGCTGTGGACGACGTGCTCGCGCTCGTGCAGGTCCTCGAAGCGGATCAGGCCGGCGTGCAGCCATTCGTCGTACGGGTGCTCGGTGGCGAGGGCGTTCTTCACCTCGGAGTCGGTGATGATCCGGTGCGCGTCGACGTCGACCAGGAAGATCCGGCCGGGCTCGAGCCGGCCCTTCTCCGTCACGGTGGCCGGGTCGATGTCGAGGACGCCGGCCTCGGAGGCGAGGACGACGAGGCCGTCCTCGGTCACCCAGTACCGCGAGGGGCGCAGACCGTTGCGGTCCAGGACCGCGCCGACCTTGGTGCCGTCGGAGAAGACCACCGACGCGGGGCCGTCCCACGGCTCCATCAGCGTCGAGTGGAACTCGTAGAACGCGCGCCGCTTCGGATCCATCGTGGCGGCGTTCTCCCAGGCCTCCGGGATCATCATCAGCATCGCGTGCGGCAGCGACCGGCCGCCCAGGTGCAGGAGCTCCAGGACCTCGTCGAACGACGCCGAGTCCGACGCACTCGGCGTACAGATCGGGTAGAGCTGCTCCAGGTCGCCCGGGATCAGGTCGCTGGCGAGCAGCGCCTCGCGGGCGCGCATCCAGTTCCGGTTGCCCTGGACGGTGTTGATCTCACCGTTGTGGGCGATGTACCGGTACGGGTGGGCCAGCGGCCAGGACGGGAACGTGTTGGTGGAGAACCGCGAGTGCACGATGCCGATCGCCGAAGCGAGATCGGGGTCGGTCAGCTCGGGGAAGAACTTGTCCAGCTGGTCGGTGGTGAGCATCCCCTTGTAGGTGATGGTCCGGCCGGACAGCGACGGGAAGTAGGTCTCCGTCTCCTTCTCGGCGCGCTTGCGCAGCCGGAACGCCATCCGCTCCAGCGCCAGGCCGAGCACGCGGCCGGTCTTCGCGGTGACGAACACCTGCTTGAAGGTCGGCATCACCGAACGCGCGGTCGCGCCGAGCAGGTCGGGGGTGGTCGGGATGTCCCGCCAGCCGACGACACTCAGCTGCTCCTCGGCGGCCAGCTCCTCGATCCGGTTGACCGCCTTGGCGGCGTCGTCGGGATCGGCCGGCAGGAACGCGATGCCGGTCGCGTAGCTGTGCGGCGCCGGCAGCTCGAACTCGCACACCCTGCGGTAGAAGGCGTCCGGTACCTGGATCAGGATGCCGGCGCCGTCGCCGGAATCCGGCTCGGCGCCGGACGCGCCTCGATGCTCGAGGTTGCGCAGGGCGGTCAAGGCCTTGGCCACGATGTCGTGGCTCGGTTCACCGGTCAGGGTCGCGACGAAGGCAACACCACAAGCGTCGTGCTCGTGCTGCCCGTCGTAGAGTCCCTCAGCCGGGAATGGGGGGCGACCAAACATCTAGGGGCTCCCGTCGTCCTACGGTCAAACAACTGGCCGCGGGACAACATTGGCCCAAGCCGGGTGTCCCGAGACTACCTCATGACGCCCACCAGCTGGACTTCCCGTCCACGGCGAAACGCCTTGATAACCCACAGTAAGCAAGCGCTCACTACTAGCCTTCTATCTTCCCAGCCCATCGCCCCGACAACCACCCACACCACCTGAAATTCACCTACTGAGACCACCAAATCCTGAGAGGCTGATCCGATGTCTTGGCAGCCCTCCCCCGACTGGCAACCACTCACCTCCGGCACCGGCCAGGCCACCGGCGGCGTCTGGCGGACCCCCGACGGCCAGGTGGTCAAACGCCTGGTGCCCGGCGTCGAGGATCCCCGCCACCACGCGTACTGGGAACGCCAGGCCTTGGTCGCCGAGTCCGGCATCGTGTCGGGTACTCCGGGACTTCGCGCACCGGCGTGTCTGGGTGTCGAGCGCGACGCGGACGGGATCACGCTGCGGATGGCCTACACGCCTGCTGCCTCGTGGACTGGAGAGGGGCTGGCTGAGGCTCTGGGGCGGTTCGCAGGCTGTTCCGTGGCCGAGCCCGGCTGGGGTGCTCGGGACGTACTGCGGGACCGTCTGCGGACCGTGGAGCTGCGGGGTGGATGGGATGCGCTGACTCGAGCCGGCCTGAGTTCACCGGCGATCGAGGAGCTGTGGGTACGGCGGGACGCCGCGCTGACGGTGCTGGATCGGCTCCCCCGAGTGCCGACACACGGGGATGCGCACCCGGTGAACCTGTTCGGGCGCGACGGCCAGGACGTCATCGCCATCGACTGGGAGCAGTTCGGTCCGGGGCCGGCCGGATTCGACCTCGGCTACCTGTTCCTCGCCGTCGACACCCCACTGCACGCGTTGGTCGCCGCACACGGTGGCGACGTACGGCGTGGTGCTGTGCTCGTGGCGGCATACACCGGGGTTTCGCGAGCAGCGTGGGCACTCGGGCAACCCGACACCGGGGACCACGTCGAACGGCTGCTGCGACTGTCAGAAGTCATCGAGCAGGCCGCCGCCTGCCTCTGATGTGTACCGACGGACGGGTAGTGGTCCCGCTGGATCGGCGTGGGGCCGTGCGCGTAGGAGGCGACAGCGCTGATTGTCCCGACCACTACCCGTCCGTCGGTACGTCCGCCCGGCGGGCGGGCGCCTTGAAGCGATCGAGGGCAGCGCCGACGAGGTCGCCGTCGCGCCAGTCGTAGACGAGCACCGGGCCGGCCGGGGATTCGATCACCGCATGTCGTGGCTGCGGCGCGATCGAGTTGGCCCGGCCGAGGCACGACAGCACTGGCAGCGGGCGCTGACCCCGGCATTCCGCGGTACCGGCTGATTAGGCTGGGAGCCATGACTCTCGCCGATTTCCCGAGGTACCCGTTGTTGTTCGGGCCGAGCCCCGTGCACCCGCTGGAGCGGCTGTCGGCGTACCTGGGTGGGGCCAAGGTCTGGGCGAAGCGGGAGGACTGCAACTCGGGGCTCGCGTACGGCGGGAACAAGACGCGCAAGCTCGAGTACCTGATCCCGGACGCGCTCGCTCAGGGAGCGGACACGCTGGTGTCGATCGGCGGGTACCAGTCGAACCACACCCGGCAGGTGGCCGCGGTCGCGGCGAAGGTCGGGCTGAAGGCGGTGCTGGTCCAGGAGAACTGGGTCGACTGGCCGGACGCGCTCAACGACCGGGTCGGCAACATCCTGCTGAGCCGGATCATGGGGGCCGAGGTGCGGCTCGATCCGGCCGGGTTCGGGATCGGGTTCAAGGACAGCTGGAAGCAGGCGCTCGAGGACGTGCAGGCCCGTGGCGGTACGCCGTACGCCATCCCGGCCGGCGCCTCGGACCACCGGCTCGGCGGGCTGGGATTCGCGCAGTGGGCGTACGAGGTCGAGCAGCAGGAGCGGGAGCTCGGGGTCTTCTTCGACACGATCGTGGTCTGCTCGGTGACCGGGTCGACGCATGCCGGGATGATCGCCGGGTTCGCCGGCCAGGACCGGCCGCGGCGGGTGATCGGGATCGACGCGAGCGCGAAGCTGCAGGAGACCCGCGATCAGGTCGAGCGGATCGCCCGGGCGACGGCCTCGTTGATCGGGTTGGAGCGCGAACTGCGCGACGACGAGATCACCGTGCTGGAGGGATGGGCCGGGGACGAGTACGGGATCCCGGTGCAGTCCACGCTGGACGCGATCCGCCTGACCGGTCAGCTCGAAGGGATGATCATTGACCCGGTCTACGAGGGCAAGTCGATGGCCGGGCTGATCGACCTGATCCGCAACGGCGAGATCGGCAAGGACTCCACCGTCCTCTACGCCCACCTCGGCGGGCAGCCCGCACTGAACGCCTACAGCGGGCTCTTCGCCCGGAGCACGCCGATCACCTGACAGCTACCAGCCGCCGGCGAAGAAGGATTCGAGGCCAGGTAGCGGATGGGCCGCGGTGGTCGCGTTCGCCACCACGATGACGGCCAGTGTCAGCGCCAGCAGCGGGATGAAGACGCCGTACGCCGCCAGCAGTCGCCTGGACCGTCGCTCGGTCCGATCCACCCTCGCGAACCGTCGCCACAGCAGGACGGTGAGAGCCACGAGCGCGATGACCACGATCGTGCCCTCGACGGCCATCACCGCGTGGAACTTGACGTAGTCGCTGCGGATCACCTCGAGGGCGGGTGAGTTCTGGCCGTCGGCCAGTCGCTGCCTGATCTGGGCCAGCGTGTCCGGCAGCGGGCTCGCTGAGGCGCTGGGGGCGCCGAACAGCATCGGCAGGAGAGAGCCGAACGGCGCCGCCATTCCATGGATGTTGGCCATCACAGCCGCCAGCGAGACCACCGCCAGCGCCGTGGAAACGACACCGCTGACCGCGAGAGCCGCTGCCCGAAGACCGCCGACCCGGAGGAACGCCTGCCAGCTCAGCACGCCGAGGACGATGAGCACCGCCAGCAACGCTCCGGCGAGGAATGCCTTGGCGACGTGGTAGCGAAACCAGTAGTCGACGACCGGCTGGAGCTCTGATCCGAAGCCGCCGGTGCCGGAACGCCAGTACCCGACGAACGCGTTGCGGAAGGTTGCGATGAGTCGGCTCTCGCTGCCCAGACCGGTGGTCGCCGCGGTGCTCGCGAGCGTGGCCGGAGCCAGCACAAAGGCGACGATCAGCGCCGCGGCGGTGGTCGCGACGGCGCTGAGCGCCTGCCACGGGCGGCGGAAGGTGGTCGACGTCATGAGCTCAAGCTAGGCGGACCAGGCGGGTGCGTACCATCACGCTGGATCGACTCTTGAGGTAGCGCCGGCGATACCTTCTGGTCAACCGATTCCGGGCCCGACGAGGGTGCCGACGAAATAGGTGAGGGCGGCGGCTGCGGCGCCGAGCAGGAGCTGGCGGAGGCCGGAGTACCACCAGGAACGGGTGGTGACGCGGGAGACGACCGCGCCGCAGACGAACAGGGCGGTCAGGGACAGGATCAGCGACGGTACGACGCTGCCGGAGCCGAACAGGTACGGCGCGAGCGGGATGAACGCACCGACCGCGAAGCAGACGAACGACGAGGCGGCCGCGATCACCGGGTTCGGCAGGTCGCCGGGGTCGATGCCGAGCTCCTCGCGGACGTGCTCCTCGAGGGCCTGCTCCGGGTCGGCGTGGAACTGCTTGGCGACCTTGCTGGCCAGGTCCGGGTCGAGGCCCTTCGCGCGGTACGTCTCGGCGAGCTCGATCTCCTCGTCGATCGGGTGCCGGTGGATCTCCTTGCGCTCGACCTCGATCTCGGCGTGGGCGAGTTCGCGCTGGGAGGCGACCGAGGTGTACTCCCCCGCCGCCATCGAGAACGCGCCCGCCGCCAGACCCGCGAGGCCGGCGAGCACGATGAACTTCGAGCCGGAGCTGGTACCGCCGTCCATGCCGGCGATCAGGGCGAAGTTCGACACCAGGCCGTCCATCGCCCCGAACACAGCCGGCCGCAGCCAGCCGCCGTTCACATCACGGTGCTTGTGGTCCCCGTGATGCTCCCCCGAAACCTGAGGTGTCTCAGTCACGAGACCCATCAGAATCGGCGCCGTTCTTCACGTCAACCTTCGGCTGCGGGTTCGCCTCGGCATCCGGCTCTTCGGCCGGCTCCGCCGAGGCGGCGGAGTCACCGGCATCAGTCCCGGTGGAGTCGGTGGTCGGGTTTGCCTCGTCGTCGGTCGGCGTCGCGTCAGTAGCCGCCTTCTCGCTGTCGCTCGGCTTGCCGGCGGCGGGGCCGGTGGTGATGTCTTCCTGGCCCGGGCGGCGTTTGGCGCTCAGGACGAAGGCGGCTACGGCGAGGACGAACAGGATGAGGGCGGTCCAGACGTTCAGGCGGAGGCCGAGGAAGTGGTTGACGGTGTCGATGCGCATGTTCTCGATCCAGGCGCGGCCGGCGGTGTAGCCGGCGACGTACAGGAAGAACGCGCGTCCGTGGCCGAGCTTGAAGCGGCGGTCGACCAGGATGACCAGGGCCACGACGCCGAGGTTCCAGACCGCCTCGTACAGGAACGTCGGGTGGAAGGTGGCGAAGTCGGCGTACCCGGCCGGGCGATGCTCCGGCGAGATCTCCAGACCCCACGGCTTCGTGGTCGGGCGGCCGAACAGCTCCTGGTTGAAGTAGTTGCCGAACCGGCCGAACACCTGCGCCAGCGCGATCCCCGGCGCCATCGCGTCCGCGACCGCCAGGAACGGCACCTTCGCCCGCCGGCAGGCGATCCACGCACCCAGCGCGCCGAACCCGACCGCGCCCCAGATACCCAGTCCGCCGTGCCAGATCTTCAGCGCGTCGATCGGATGCCGGCCCGCACCGAAGTACAGCTCGGCGTCGGTGACCACGTGGTAGATCCGCGCGCCGACCAACCCGAACGGGATCGCCCAGAACATGATGTCGGCCAGCACCGGCGCGGACCCGCCGCGCGCCACCCAGCGCCGGCGACCGAGCCAGTAGCCGACGAAGATGCCGGCCAGGATGCACAACGCGTACGCGCGGAGCGGGAGGCCGAGGACGTGCCAGACACCCTGGCTCGGGCTGGGGATGAATGCCGGAACCATCACGGCGGGAATCAGACTAGACATGGCAAGGGGGAACGCTACTCGACCCGCCAGACCACTGCCAGGAACGCCCGGTCACGATGGGGACTCAGCTTGTGACCGCGTCGACGGCCTGCTGCAGGCCGTCCGCGCTCAACTGGTCGGCCGGCAACTGCTTGCCGTTGACGTAGACGGTCGGCGTCCCGGTCACGCCGCGGTCGTCGGCGGCCTTGCCCACCGACTCCAGCCAGCCCGCGTACGTGTTGTCCTGCAACGCCTGCTGGAACTTCGCGTCGCCGACCCCGAGCTGCTTCCCGAGCTCGATCAGCTGGTCGGTGGTCCACGACTTCGAGAAGTCGCCGTACATCTCGTCGGCGAAGCTCAGCGCCTTGCCGTTCGCGGCCGCGGCGGCGAACGCGTTGGCCAGCCGCGGCGAGGCGTCCGGGTTGACGAACTGCAGCGGCCAGTAGGTCAGCGTCGCCTTGCCGTCCTGGACGAGCTTGTCGACGGTCGTGCCGGTCGACTCCTCGAACTCCGCGCAGTGCGGGCAACGGAAGTCGAGGTACAGGTCGATGTTGACCTTCGCGCCGGCCTGGCCGACCGTGACGCCCTTGCCGGACGTGCCCGGTCCGGTGATCACCGTCGGCTCGGCGCGGCCGTTCGAGCTGACCTCGACCTTGGAGTGACCGCGGTAGTACTGCACGCCGACACCGCCGGCGAGCGCCAGGACCAGGACGATCACCACGACGATCCCTGGCGAGATCCGGCGCTTCGGCTGCTGGAGCAGCGGATTGGTGGTGCTCACGACGCGGTGACTCCTTGCGGTTCGGATACGACAGCGAACTTGCTGACCGGGTTCAGCCACAGCCAGCCGGCCAGCACCAGCAGGCCGACGTCCCGGAGGATCTCCTGCAGGTACTTCGTCTGGCCGGCCGCGACCTGACCGCCGCCGCCGAAGCAGCCGCAGTCGATCGACAGGCCGCGAGCCCAGGCGGACGACACCGCGGCGATGAACACGACCATGAAAACACCCGCGGCCGCCGCCGAGGCGCGGACACCGAAGCCGACGATCAACAGCAACCCGATCGCGATCTCCAGGAACGGCAGGCCCCACCCGACCGGCTCCACCAGGGCCGACGGCAGCAGCTCGTACGCCCGGACCGCCTGCGCGGCCGTCTCCGGATCGGTGACCTTCAGTGCCCCGGCGACCAGCATCACGCCGCCGAGAACGAGCCGCGCAGCGAGCGAGAACCACGGAAACCACGACCTCACTGGTTGTCCGCCACCAGCTTCCCGAAGTCGTGGGCGAGGTCGCCGATGGCGGCGTTCGACAGCCAGATCACGTTCGCCTTGTCGGTCTTGCCGAAGCCGATCACCTGCGCTCCGTGACCGACCTCGTACCCTCCGGAGGGGAGCTTCTGCATCCCTTCGACCGGCACGCCGACCGCCTTCGCCACGTCCTTGATCGAGGTCAGCGAGCCGGTCAGACCGGTGAACGACGGGTCGAACCGGTCCAGATACTTACGAATCACCGGTCCGGTGTCCCGCGACGGGTCGGTGGTGATGAACAGCATCTGGATCTGGTCCCGCACCGGCTGGTCGAGCTTGGTCAGCGCCGACGCCACGTCAGCCATCACGGTCGGGCACACGTCCGGGCAGTTCGTGTAGCCGAAGAACACCAGCGTGACCGGCTTCTTGGTCGAGGTGACCAGGTTGAACGGGTTTCCACCGGTGTCGGTCAGGGTGGTCGCCGGCATCGAGTACGGCCGATCCAGCGTGGCGCCGCGCAACCCGTTCGGGTCCTGGCTGCTGCGGATGATCGCGCCGCCGGGATTGTCGGCCTTCTGCTCCTTGCCACTGCAGCCCGCGAGGGCGAGCAGAGCCACCGCGGCCAGCAGAACGACCGCGTTACTGGTTCGACTCACGGCGGTTCTAACGTTCGGCAGGCGTGCGGGGTTCCCGGCGGACGCCTTCGGCCAGGTCCTCGGTCAGCGCGCGGACACCGGCCGGACCGCCGGTCTCGAGCGCCTTGACCAGGGCCGCGCCGACGATCGCCGCGTCCGCGAACGCCACCACACCGGCCGCCTGGTCCCCGTTGGAGATCCCGAGACCGACGCCGACCGGCAGCCCGGTCACCGCCTTCGTCCGGGCCACCAGCGGCGCCGCGAGCTCCGACGGCTTGTCCCGCGCACCGGTGACGCCCATCACGGCGGTCGCGTAGACGAAACCGCGGCAGGCGGCCGTGGTCATCGCGATCCGCTCGTCGGTCGACGACGGTGAGACCAGGAACACCTTGTCCAGGTCGTGCTTGTCCGCGGCCGCGATCCACTCCGCGCCCTCGTCCGGGATCAGGTCGGGCGTGATCAGCCCCGCTCCCCCGACGCCGGCGAAGTCGGCCGCGAACCGGTCCACGCCGTACCGCTCGATCGGGTTCCAGTACGTCATCACGAGCACCGGCACGTCGGAGTACGCCGCGATCGTCTCGACCGTGCTGAGCACGTCCCGGGTCCGCAGCCCGCCGGCCCGCGCGATCTCGGTGGCGCGCTGGATCGTGACGCCGTCCATCACCGGATCGCTGTACGGCAGGCCGAGCTCGATCACGTCGGCGCCGCCGTCGATCATCGCCTTGACGCCGTCCACGGCGCCGTCGTACGTCGGGAAGCCGGCCGGCAGGTACCCGACCAGGGCCCCGCGGCCCGCCTCGTTCGCCTTCTGGATCGCGGCCCCACCCTTGCCCAGGGCAACCACATCACTCACCGGTGGCCTCTTTCTCGCCGAGGCCGAACCAGCTGGCGGCCGTGTCCATGTCCTTGTCCCCGCGACCGGAGAGGTTCACCAGGATAGTTGCCTCAGGCCCCAGTTCCTTGGCGATGTCGAGCGCGCCGGCGACCGCGTGCGCGGACTCGATGGCCGGGATGATGCCCTCGGTCCGGGACAGCAGCTTGAACGCCTCCATCGCCTCGGCGTCGGTGATCGGCCGGTACGACGCACGCCCGGTCTCGGCCAGCCACGCGTGCTCCGGCCCGACACCCGGGTAGTCCAGGCCCGCGGAGATCGAGTGCGACTCGATCGTCTGCCCGTCCTCGTCCTGCAGCAGGAACGACCGGGCACCGTGCAGTACGCCGACCTGGCCGGCGGTGATCGTGGCCGCGTGCCGACCGGTCTCGAACCCGTCGCCGCCCGGCTCGACGCCGTACAGCTTCACGTCCTCGTCCGGAATGAACGCCGTGAACAGGCCGATCGCGTTCGACCCGCCACCGACCGACGCGACAGCGGCGTCCGGCAACTTGCCGAGCAGCTCCAGCGACTGCTCGCGGGCCTCGTCGCCGATTCCGCGGACGAAGTCGCGGACCATCGCCGGGAACGGGTGCGAGCCGGCCGCCGTACCGAGGATGTAGTGCGTCTTGTCCACGCTGGCGACCCAGTCGCGCAGGGCGTCGTTGATCGCGTCCTTGAGGGTCCGGCTGCCGGTCTTCACCGAGATCACCTCGGCGCCGAGCAGCTGCATCCGGGCCACGTTCAGCGCCTGGCGCTGGGTGTCGACCTCGCCCATGTAGACGACGCACTCGAGGCCCAGGTACGCGCACGCGGTCGCCGTCGCGACGCCGTGCTGGCCGGCGCCGGTCTCGGCGATCACACGCGGCTTGCCCATCCGCTTGGTCAGCAGGGCCTGACCGATGGCGTTGCGGATCTTGTGCGCGCCGGTGTGGTTCAGGTCCTCGCGCTTCAGCAGGATCCGCGCGCCGGCCACATCGGACAGCCGGGTCGCGTCGTACAGCAGGCTCGGGGCGCCGATGTAGTCGCGCAGCATCCGCTCGAACTCACCGGTGAACTCCGGGTCGGCCATGGCTTCGCGCCACGCGGTCGTGAGCTCGTCGAGCGGCGCGATCAGCGCCTCCGGCATGAACCTGCCGCCGAAACGGCCGAAGTGCCCGAACTGGTCGGGCAGCACAGTAGACATCCGACAAAACCTTCCAAGCCCGGCCCTAGGCGCGGGAGAGATGCTGCCCCGTGCCGTTTGGACCGGCCGAGGAGGTCTAGTGCCGCTGCTGGATGGCGGGATGCGATCCGGCGGCGACGAGGTCGGCGACCGAGGCGCGAGGATCGCGGCCGGTCACCAGGGTTTCACCGACGAGGACGACATCGGCCCCGGCGCGCGCGAACTCGATTACATCATGCGGCCCGCGAACCCCGGACTCGGCCACCCGGACCAGCTCGGTCGGGATCGTCGGCGCGACCCGGGCGAAGGTGTCCCGGTCGACCTCGAGGGTCTTCAGGTTGCGGTTGTTCACGCCGATCAGCTGAGCGCCGGCGTCCACCGCACGCAGGGTCTCCTCCTTGTCGTGCACCTCGACCAGCGGGCACAGGCCGATCGAGTGCGCGCGCTCGATCAGCGAGACCAGGGCCTCCTGCTCCAGCGCCGCCGCGATCAGCAGCACCATGTCGGCGCCGGCCGCCCGGGCCTCCCAGAGCTGGTACGACGAGACGATGAAGTCCTTGCGCAGCACCGGCACGTCGACCCGGCCGCGCACCGCGCGCAGGTCGTCCAGGCTGCCGTTGAACCGGCGTTCTTCGGTGAGGACCGAAATCGCCGCGGCGCCACCCAGCTCGTACTCCCCGGCCAGCGCGGCCGGATCGGTGATCTCGGCCAGCTCGCCCTTGGACGGGCTGGACCGCTTCACCTCGGCGATCACCGCGATCCCGTCGCCGCGGAACACCGGCATCGGGTCCTTGGCGTCCGGCTTGCGCTGGGCCTCCTGCTTCAGATCGTCCAGGCTGACCCGCGCCTGGCGCTCCGCGAGGTCCTCCCGGACCCCGGCGAGAATGTCGTCAAGCACAGTCATGTCCGTCCGCTCCTCAGTGGTCGCCGTCAGTCGGGACCCCGAAGCCCAGCAACTGCAGCACCTTGCCGGCCAGCGCACCCAGCACCGCGATCGCGACGGAGATCCAGAACAGCACCCAGTTCGGCCCGAGCACCATCGCGATGGCGCCGAGCGTGAACGCGACCAGCACGATCACCACCGCGGTCCACGCCGCGGGGCTGTTGCCGTGCAGATCGTGGGGGGCCTCCGCCGCGATCCGAGTCGCTCCTTGATCCGCCACCGTATTGTCCATAGTTGGCGCCACTCCTCCTCGTCGTCCTGTCCTATTGTGGCGGTAGGCCGCCGCGATCAGAGAGTCGGGTCCTCTCCAGCGTCGATCGCCTTCCACTGATCCGCCGGTGAGGCGGCCGGATCACGCTCGTATCGTGCGGTGGGCCGCTGCCAGCGATGGGCTGTCAGCGCGGTGATGAGCCCGGCCGCGACCAGGGCGATCCCGCCGCCCAGCGCGAACCACGGCGCCACGCCGAGCGACTGCGTCACCTGGTCGGCGAGTACGTCGCTCAACTCGGGCCGCAGCCTGCTCAGCTCAGGGCCATCGGGGCGCACGCTCAGTGCGACGACGACCGCGACCGCTCCGAGCAGCGCCACCAGACCGCCCAGAATTCTCCGCAGCAGCGTGCCTGCCAGCTTCGTGACGACGACCGCCACCACCGCGGCAAGCGCCAGCGTCACCGGTGCCTTGGTGATCGTGTAGCCGTTGAACACCACGTCCGCGCGCCCGTTGCCCGGGTTGGCCGACACCCAGGTCAGATACCCGGACAGGCCCAGCAGCGCGAGCGCCACCAGTGCGAGCAGGTCCACTACGCGTTGAGGTTTCATACGTCGGTGAAGGTTCCTGCGACCGCGATCGCGTTCAGCACGGCGGCCGCCTTGGTCCGGCACTCCGCGTCCTCCGAGGCCGGGTCGGAATCGGCGACGATCCCGGCACCGGCCTGGACGTACGCCGTCCCGCCGCGCAGCACCGCGGTCCGGATCGCGATCGCGGTATCCGCGTCCCCGGCGAAGTCGAGGTAGCCGACCACACCGCCGTACACGCCGCGCCGGGTGACCTCGAGTTTGTCGATGATTTCCATCGCCCGCGGTTTCGGTGCCCCGGACAACGTCCCGGCCGGGAACGCGGCGGTGAGCGCGTCGAACGCGGTCTTGCCGGCCGCCAACTGCCCGGTCACCGTCGACTCCAGATGCATCACGTGGCTGTACCGGCGGACCGTCATGAAGTCGACGACCTCGACGGTGCCGGGCGCGCAGACCCGGCCGACGTCGTTGCGGCCGAGGTCGACCAGCATCAGGTGCTCGGCGCGCTCCTTGGCGTCGGCGCGCAGCTCCTCCTCCAGCGCGTGGTCCTCCTCCGGCGTCGCACCGCGGCGACGGGTGCCGGCGATCGGGTGCAGGATCACCTTGTTCTCGGTGACCTTGACCAGTGCCTCCGGGCTGGAGCCGACGATGTCGAAGCCGTCCAGGCGGACCAGGTACATGTACGGGCTCGGGTTGGACCTTCGCAGTACCCGGTAGATGTCCAGGGCGCTCGCGGTGGTCTGGAGCTCGAACCGCTGCGAGACGACGATCTGGAACGCCTCGCCTGCCCGGATCTCCTCCTTGGCGTGCTCGACCGCCTCCCGGTACTCCGCGCTGGAACGCTGCCGGTGCGGATCCGGCTCGGCCTGCCGGTCGGCGCGGACGACGTACGACGGTGTGGGTTGCGCGAGGTCGCGCTCCATCGCGTCGAGCCGGCGGACGGCGTCGGCGTACGCCTCGTCGACGCGCTCGTCGGAGTCGTCCCAGTTGACCGCGTTCGCGATCAGCCAGATCTCGCCGGTCTCGTGGTCGAGGGCGGCCAGGTCGGTGGCGAACAGGAACGTCAGCTCGGGCAGCCCGAGGTCGTCGGTCGTCGTGTCCGGCAACCGCTCGAGCCGGCGTACGGCGTCGTACCCGAGGAAGCCGACCATGCCGCCGGTCAGTGGCGGCAGGTCGGGCAGCCGCGGCGTGTGCAGGATCTCGAGCGTCTCGCGGAGCGCCTTCAGCGGGTCGCCGGTCTGCGGCAGGCCGACGGGCGGGTTGCCGGTCCAGATGGCCTCGCCGTCGCGCTCGGTCAGGGTCGCGGCGGAGCGGACGCCGATGAACGAGTAGCGTGACCAGACCCCGCCGTTCTCCGCCGACTCGAGCAGGAACGTGCCTTCGCGCTCGGCCGCAAGCTTGCCGTAGACACCGATCGGCGTCTCCGCGTCACCGAGCAGCCGCCGCGTCACCGGGATGACCCGGCGGTCCTTGGCGTACTCGCGGAACGTCTCCAGCTCCGGGACCGTCATGCCGCGACCTCGATCTCGCCGTTGTCGAAGCAGCTGCGGGTGCCGGTGTGGCAGGCGGGACCTTCCTGGTCGACGAGGAGGAGCAGGGTGTCGGCGTCGCAGTCGACGAGGATCTGCTTCACGTGCTGACGATGGCCGCTGGTCTCGCCCTTGACCCAGTACTCCTGCCGGCTGCGGGACCAGAACGTGCCCCGCTTGGTCTCCGCGGTACGGCGCACCGCCTCGGCGTTCATCCAGCCCACCATCAGGACCTCGCGCGTGTCGTATTGCTGCACCACTGCCGGGATCAACCCGGCCGCGTCGAAGGTCAACTCGTCGATAGTCACCCACCCATTGTCTCCGATCACAGCCACGACCCTGACCACGGGAGGCAGATCCGGACGCGGCCTGACAGGATGGCGGAATGACGAGTGAGGCGCGGATCGGGGAACTGTTGCGGGAACATCCGGTGATCGACGGGCACAACGACCTGCCGATCGCGTTCTACGAGCTCTGCAACTACGACCTGGACGCGCACGACCTCGCCGGCCCGGTGCCGGAGCTGAACACGGACATCCCGCGGCTGCGGGCCGGGCACGTCGGCGCCCAGTTCTGGTCGTTGTGGGTGCCGCAGGACGAGCACTCGGTCCGGCGTACCTTCGAGCAGCTCGACTTCGTCCTGCGCCTCGTCGAGCGGTTCCCCTCGGATCTGCAGCTCGCAGCCACCGCCGACGAGGTGGACGCGGCGATCAAGGCCGGCCGGATCGCGTCGCTGATGGGGATGGAGGGCGGCCACTCGATCGGTGAGTCCCTCGGCGTACTGCGGGTGATGCGCGAGCTCGGCGTGCGGTACATGACGCTGACTCACAACAACAACGTCTCCTGGGCGGACTCGGCCACCGACGAACCGGTGCTCGGCGGGCTGAACGACTTCGGCGAGCAGGTCGTCCGGGAGATGAACCGGATCGGCATGCTGGTCGACCTCTCGCACGTCTCCGCCGACACGATGCGGCATGCCCTTCGGGTGACCAGCGCCCCGGCGATCTTCAGCCATTCGTCGGCCCGCGCGGTCTGCGACGTACCGCGGAACGCGCCGGACGACGTGCTCGAGACGCTAGCCGGCAACGACGGCGTCTGCATGGTGACGTTCGTCCCGTACTTCGTCTCGCAGGCGTACGTCGACTGGCTGGACGGCATGCACGCGCTGGCCGAGAAGCACGGCCTCGAGGGCGACGAGCACCGCGAGAAGGTCAAGGAGATGTACGGCGTGCCGCGACCGGACATCACCCTCGCGGACGTCGTCAAGCACGTCGAACACGTCCGCGAGGTGGCCGGGATCGACCACATCGGCGTCGGCGGCGACTACGACGGCTGCCCGCAGTTCCCGGTCGAGCTGCCGGACGTGTCGACGTACCCGGTGCTGTTCGGCGCGCTGGCCGACCGCGGCTGGAGCGACGACGACCTCGGGAAACTTGCCGGCGGCAACATCTTGCGAGTGCTCCGGGCCGCGGACGACGTGGCGTCGGCCTAGGCGTTGCGGTTCTGCGCCCTGATCTCGGGCAGCGGCTCGAGACCGGCCGCCTGGTACGTCGCGACCGCGCCGACGTTGGACGCCGGCGTACAGGTGTAGATGCTCGACGCGCCCATCTCCTGCAGGGCACGAGCGCACGCGAGCACCATCGCCGTACCGTAGCCGCGACCGCGGTGCAGACTGTGCACGCCCATCGGCTCGATGTAGCCGGGACGCCCCTCACCGGCTGACCACACGGTCGCGGCGGCCACGGACTCGCCGATCTTGTTGCGCGCGATCAGGCACCGCGCGTCCGCGTACGGAATGCCGTCGGCCATCGCGAACCAGCGGTCGTTGGTGAACGTCGACCCGTCGAACGACGCCCGCTGTACGCCGGTCCGCTCATGGGCATCCTCCGAACCGACGACGTCGACCCGCATCTCCGGATCAGGCACCGGTCCGCTCAGGCTGCGCCGGAGCGGGACCCACGGCTTGTCCGCGTCCCATCCCTCCTTGAAGAGCAGGTCCTGCACCAGCGCGCCCATCGGCGTCTCCACGGCAACCTTGCCCTCGATCAGCACACCGGCCGCCGGCGTGCTCACATCCTCGACGATCCGCCGCGCCAGCTCCTCGTCCCGCTGCAGCTCCGGCGCGATCGACATCCGCAACCAGTCCGGCTCGTCGAGCATCCCCACCGCGACGATCTCCCCGTTCCGACGCCAGACCCGGGTAGCAGCCGCCGTCGCCTCCACCCCGAACCGCCAGAACCACCCCAGATCCCCCGGATGCAACTGCAACGCCACCTCCTCCCGCGTCCACTCCCGCAGCACCTCCACCACAGCACCCAACTCCCCGGTCCCCGCACTACCCACCTCAATAGCCATCCCCCGATCCCACACCACCCACCCCCACCAAACCAAGCCGACCCAGCCGACCCAGCCGACTTTGTGCATGAGGGCCGTACGTTTCGAGCGTCGCCGTACGGCGGTCGTGCACAAGGTGGGTTATCCACAAGCGGTCAGCGGGGAGGGGGTCAGGTCGGGGAGGATCGGGGGGTGGAGAGGTTGGGGGGGTTCGGGAGGAGCTGGTTCGGCGGTGGCTGAGGCCGATGCGGCGGGAGGAGTTGCTGGGGCTCGGCTTGCGGAAGTACGACGTCGAGCGGCTGCTGCGGAACGGGCACCTGCAGAACGCGTACGCACGGTACGTCGGCGGAGGTGTCGACCCCCGCCTCGCCGTGATCGCCTGCGCTCAAGCAGCACATCCGAGGTCGGTGATCAGCCACTTCACGGCCGCCGAGGTAGCCGGGCTCCGTGTCTGGGCGAACCACGGACGCTCGTCAACGGACGCCGTCTGGCTCAGCGGCAACGCCTACCGAACGCCGCCGGCTGCTTCGCCGGACGTTCGACCGCGACCAGCGACTCGCCGACCTTGGCGTAGAACTTGTCCGCTGCGGGGGTGGGGTGGTGGGGGTTTGGGGTTTTGTGGTGGGGGCACGGGACGGGCTCAAGTGTTAACCGACGGATGGAGTGGCTGTGCTGACCCTGACTGAGAACGCGACGCTGGTGATCAAGAGCATCACTGGAGTCGAAGGCGCGCCGGAAGGGGCCGGGGTGCGGATCTCGCAGGAGAACCCGGCGGATCCGGCACTCGCGGTGACCACGACAGAGGCTCCGCAACCGGGTGACCAGGTGGTCGAGGAAGCGGGTGCACGGGTCTTCCTCGAGCACAACGCGGCGAACGCGCTCGACGACAAGATCCTGGACGCGGCGGTCGACGACAAGGGCGGTGTCGAGTTCCTGCTGGTGCCGCAGCCGGGCGCCGGCGCTGCACCGACCCCCTGATCGCAGCTGAGTACGCCGGCCGGGATCATCCCCTCGCTGGGTCCCGGCCGGCGTTCAGTGCCTGAAGGATCAGAGCGCGCTGCGCTGCGCGATCCAGCTGTCGTGCAGCTGCGTGTAGACGCCGCCGGCGCCGACGAGTTCGGCGTGCGATCCGCGTTCGACGATCTCACCGTCGTCGAACACCAGCACCTCGTCGGCGGCTTCGGCCGTCGAGAGCCGGTGTGCGATCGTCACCGACGTACGCCCGGCCATCAGCCGCTCGAGCGCCGCGTTGACCCGCACCTCGGTCCCGGGGTCGACCGCCGACGTCGCCTCGTCGAGCACGAGCAGGTCGGGGTCCGCGATGTTCGCGCGGACCAGCGCGACCAGCTGCCGCTCCCCCGCCGACAGCGACTCGCCCCGCTGCCCGACCGGCGAGTCCAGCCCGTCCGGCAGCGACTCCAGCCAGTCCGTCAGTCCGAGCGACTCGAACGCGGTCACCAACTCCGTGTCGGTCACCTCGGGCCGGCCGAAGCGCACGTTCTCGGCCAGCGACGCGTCGAACAGGTAGCCGTCCTGCGGCACCATCACGACCCGCTCCCGCAGCGACTCGAACGAGATCTCCTTCGCGTCCACCCCGTCGAGCTTGACCGCGCCCGCGGTCGGATCCATCAGCCGCGTCAGCAATTTCGCGAACGTCGTCTTGCCGGACCCGGTCTCGCCGACGACCGCGACCCGCCGATGCGGCGCGATCCGTACGCCGACATCGCGCAGTACCAGCTCGCCTTCCGGATAAGCGAAATCGACGTCGTCGAACTCGACCGTGATCGGCCCACGGGCCTGCTTCACCCCGGTCTCGCCGGGATCCACGACATCGGCCGGCGTCGCGATCACGCCGAGCACCCGGCGCCAGCCGGCGAACGCGCTCTGCGCGTCGGTCAGCACCTGCGTGGCGATCTGCACCGGGTCCGAGAACAGCGACACCAGGAACATGAACGCGAGCAGCTCACCCAGCGTCGCCTGCTTGTCCACGCCCAGCAGTACGCCGACCGTCAGCACGCCGGCGTTCGCGAAACCGGCCGCCAGACCACCGATCGAGAACGTCAGACCGGTCAGCCCCTGCGCCCGCGTCGCCGTCTTGCGATAGTCCTCGATGGTCGCGTCGATCCGGCCCTGTGTCCGCGCCTCGATCGCGTACGAGCGGACCACCTGCGCGCCGACGACAGGCTCGGAGATCGCGGACAGCATCTCGCCGACCTTCGCCCGGACCACGCCGTACGCCGCCGACATCGCGCGCTGCAGGTACTTCAGGCTGGCGAACAGCGGGATGAAGCACAGCAGCACGACCAGCGCGAGCTGCCACGAGTAGAAGAACATCACGATCGTCGCGAGGAACATCTGCCCGAGGCTGACCAGGAAGATGAACCCGCCGAACTGCAGGAACTGCGACACCGTGTCGACGTCCGACGTGACCCGGCTGACCAGTGCGCCCCGCCGCTCGGTGCTCTGCGTCAGCACCGGCAGGTCGTGCACGTGCCGGAACGCCTTGATCCGCATCGTCGCCAGCCCCGACTCGGAGTTGACCGCGAGCCGCACGGTCGTCAGGTACGACGCTCCGGCGGTAAGGATCACGCCCAGCGCGCAGATGAGGCACATCCAGGCGACGTACGACATGTCCGGACCGCCGGCGCCGGACAGCCCCTTGTCGATCGTCTGCTGCACCGCGATCGGTACGACGATCCGCCCGGCCGTCATCGTCAACGCCAGGATCCCCGTCACCCCCCATCCACGGGCCAGCTCCGGCGAAACCTTCAGACCGTCTTTGAGTGTTTGCAGCCCACCGGCGTTGTCGCCGTGGTCGAGCCGACTCGCTTCAGCCGCGCTCACGCGGACGCCCCTTCCACATTCAGTTCTTCCTCGCGGCGCTCGGCATCCTTCTCGTACGCGTCGACCAGGTCCCGATAGGCCGGCGTCGAAGCCTGCAGCTCGGTGTGCGTGCCGTGCGCCTGGATCCGGCCCTCGTCGAGGAACAGCACCTCGTCGGCGAGCGAGATCGTCGCCTTCCGGTACGCGATCACCAGTACGGTCGTCGCCGCGCCGGCATCGTCGTGCACAGCGGACCGCAGTCCGGCCAGGATGCGCGCCTCGACCTGCGGGTCGACGGCGCTGGTCGCGTCGTCCAGGATCAGCAACCGCGGCCGCCGGACCAGGGCCCGCGCCAGCGCGATCCGCTGCCGCTGCCCGCCGGACAGCGTCGTACCGCGCTCGCCGACCTTGGTGTCGAGACCGTCCGGCAGCGCCTTCACGAACCCGTCGCCCTGCGCTATCCGCAGCGCGTCCCACACGTCGTCGTCGCTGTACTCGCCGCCGAGCGTGATGTTGCCCCGGATCGTGTCGTCGAACAGGAACGCGGTCTGCGCCACCAGCGCGACCGAGCCGGCCAGTTCGTCGCGCGCCAGCTCCCGCAGGTCGACCCCGTCGACCTTCACCGCGCCCTGCTCCGGGTCGACCAGGCGGGTGAGCAGCGTGGTCATCGTGGACTTGCCGGCGCCGGTCGGCCCGACGACGGCGACCGTCCGCCCAGGCTCGATGGTGAAGTCGACCCCGGCCAGTACGTCGCGCTCCGGCAGGTACCCGAACCGGACGCCGGCGACCTGCAGCCGGGCCGCCTTCGTCGACGTGAGCCGCGCTTCTCCGTACTCCATCCCGCCCTCGGCGGTCAGCACGCGCTGCACCCGGTCCCAGCCGACAACGGACCGCGGCAGCTCGCCGAGCACCCAGCCGAGCGCCCGGATCGGGAACCCGATCAGCGTGAACAGGAACGCCACCTGGATCACGTCACCGGCGTCCGCCCCGCCGGACCGCACCCGCCCGACGCCGACCAGCAGCACCGCGAGCACACCCAGCCGGGGCAGACCGTCGATCACCGGGTCGAACATGCCGCGGGCCTTGTTCACCGCGATGTTCGCGTCCCGGAGCGCGTTCGTCGGGGCACGGAACCGCTCGGTCTCGGCGGCCTCCCGGCCCAGCGTCTTCACCACGAGCGCACCGTCGAAGGACTCGTGCGCGACCTCGGAGACGTCGGCCCGCAACTGCTGCGCCCGGGTCGCGAGCGGCTGCAGGTACCGCTGGAAGATCACGTTCGCGACGAAGACCAGCGGGAAGACCAGACAGCCGACCGCGGCCAGCCAGACGTCGGCCGCGAACATCGCGATCGTCGCGAACACCAGCATCGCGATGACACCGATCGCCATCGGCAGCGGCGCGATCACGAACCAGGTCGACTCCACATCGGCGTTCGCGTTCGACAGCAACATGCCGGTCGAGTGCTGGTGGTGCCACTCCAGCGGCAGCTTCAGGTACTGCCGGGTCACCCGCCGGCGGTACGTCGCCTGCAGCCGGAACTGCATCACGCCGGCCCCGAGCCGCCGCCCGACCACGCCGATCGCGTTCAGGATCGCGATCCCCATGAACAGCGAGATCAGCGTCACGATCGCACCGGTGGTGGTCTCGCCGCGGTCGAACGCGGGCCGGATCACGTGGTCGGTCGACCAGCCGAGCGCCCAGCCGCCGGCCACCGTCATCGCGCCGTACAGCATGCTGGCGAGCACGGACAGCGCGAAGATGCCCGGCTCCTCCCAGATCGCGACCCGCAGCACCCCGAACCCCCGCCGGGTGACGCTGCCCTTGTCGGGGACTTTCGGGACAGGCAAGACACACTCCAGGGCAGTCAGGTGCATACGCGGGACACAGGCATGACAACGATTGACATTCTGCCATTCCCCAACCCCTCCTCCTCAATCTTTTCTTCCCGCTCCTCCTCCCAGGAGCGAAGGGAAGGAAGGAAGAAGGAGTGGGGAATTAGGATCGAGAATGTGACCGACTACAGCCGGGTAGAACGACTTGCGCTCAGTGACCTGCTCGACCAGTTGGGGCCTGATCAGCCCACGCTGTGTGAAGGATGGGACACCTATGACCTCGCGGTCCATCTGTACATCCGGGAAGCCGATCCGATGGTCGGGCCGGGGCTGGTGATCCCCGCCCTCGCGGACACCACGGCGCGGCGGATGAAACGCGCCAAGGAGCGGTACAGCTTCACCGAGGTCGTCGACAAGTTCCGGCACGGGCCGCCCGCGGTCTCGATCTTCGCGCTGCCGAAGCTCGGTCACCAGCTGAACACGAGCGAGTTCTTCATCCACCACGAGGACGTCCGCCGGGCCCAGCCGGCGTACGAGATCCGCACCCTGCCTGCCGAGCAGCAGGAGGGTCTGTGGAAGGGGCTCCGGCTCGGCGCGCGGTCGATGCTGCGGAAGGCTGCGAGCGGCGTGACGCTGGCGCTGCCGGACGGTACGACGGCCGTCGCGAAGCGACCGACCGAGCTGGGATCGGTCACGGTCACCGGCGAGCCGGGTGAGCTGGTGCTGTTCTGTTCCGGGCGTCAGCAGGTGGCCGACGTCCAGCTGGTCGGCGACGCGGAGCCGGTCGAGCGGCTCCGCAATGCGTCATTTGGGGTGTGATTTCCGCCGGGCACGCTGGATCAGACTGCTGACGACGGTGGTGAGGATGACCAGCACGATCGCCGCCAGGACGCCCTGCCAGGGCTCGTCGAAGAGCGCGTAGCCGAGCAGTCCGATCGCCATGTAGACCGCGGCCCACAGGGAGGACGCGGTCAGGTCGACCAGCGCGAACCGCTGCCACGGGTACCCGGCCAGGCCGGCCGCCAGCAGCACGGGCACGCGACCTCCGGGGATCAGCCGCGAGGTCAGCAGCACGCTGATCTCGTGCTCGGCCAGTCTGACCCGGAGCGCGTCCAGCGACGCGTTGTCCCGCAACCACCCGATCCGTTTCGCCAACCGCTCACCGCCGAAGCGGCAACCGGCGTACACGATCAGGTCGCCGACGTACGCCCCGGCCGCACCGGCGATCAGCACACCGACCAGCCCGATCGGATTGCTGTGCGACGCCAGCACTGCGGCTGCCGACACCGCAGCGCCCGTCGGCAGCACCGGAAGCACCGCCCCGATCAGCACCGCACCGGCGAGCGCGACCAAGTACCAGAGATCGAACTTCGTGTCGCCGCTCACGCAGACACCTCGATCGACTCACCCGGCGCCAAGAGCTCCACCTTCACCGCAGGATCTACCTCGGCCATCGCGGCCCGGAACCTGTCCCCCGGTGGCAGGAACAACTCCGGTTTGACCCAATCGAAGCCGATCGGCCAGAACGTCCCGAAATGTACCGGTACGGCCGTCGACGCGCCGACCAGCCGGACCGCCTCGGTCGCCCGCACCGGATCCAGATGCCCCGGTCCGAGCGACGGCCCCCAGCCGCCCACCGGCACCAGCGCCAGGTCCACCTGACCGACCTCCGCGGCCAGCCCGTCGTACAGGTCGGTGTCGCCCGCGAACCAGACACTCGGCGAGCTGTCGATCCGGTAGCCCAGCGCCTGCGCGGAGTACGACGACCAGGGCAGCCGGCGCCCGTCGTGGTGAGCGGTGACGGCGGTGATCTCGAGCGAGCCGATCTTGATTTGATTGCCCGGAGCAACCTCGATGCAGCGGTCGGAGTACGCCGCTCCGCTGTCGGCGTGGATCAGCTTCGCGGCTCCACGCGGCACCACCAGCGCGGCGTCCGGGGCAACCATCGGCAGCGAGGTGAGATGCAGGTGGTCGGCGTGCAGATGCGACACCAGGACCGCGTCGCAGTGCCCTGCCTCGGGCAGCGGCACCGGTCCGCGCCGGCGGCGCAGGTGCGCGATCCGTGACGTCAGCACCGGGTCGGTCAGCAGCCGCGTGCCGTTCGCCTCGATGGTGGTGGTGGCGTGCCCCCACCAGGTGATTCGCACGCTTCAGGCCTCAACCTTCGACTCGACCGGATCCTTCAGGTCCTTGCGGTGCCCCAGCTTCTCCAGCCAGCCGATCAGCACCTCGTGGACCGCGTCGGAGCCTACGGGAGGCTCACTGAGCACCCAGCGGCTCGGGTGCACCAGGACCGCGTCGGTCTGCCAGCCGCCGATCCCGCCGTGGCATCCGACCAGCTCCTCGAACGCCGCCACCTCGTGGGTGTAGTCATCCAGCCGGCTGACCACGACGAGGTCCCCGTTGTGCGGCATCTCGGCCTGCCGGAGTATCGACGCGGCCGCAAGCTCGCCGTACGGCGCCAGCGGGTCGTCGCCCTCGACCCGACCGGATCGCAGCACGCGGACCCCGGCGTGCCCGATCGCGACCGGTCCCTCGGCGAGCGAGTCGACCACCACGAACCCGATGCCGGGATGAGTCGCGAGCCCCGGGATCAGCTTCGGGTGCAGCAGCTCGATCTCCTCCAACGGCACCCGGCCGGGTGTGGTGGCGAGGTAGATCAGCGCGAGGTTGCCGGAGGCCGTGACGACCATCTGCTCATCAGCGGCGACCGGCGGCTCGCAGTCCTTCGGGCCGAGCTCGACCTCGCCGCCCTTCACGTGCAGCGCCTTCCGGGTCACCGATCCGGCCACGCTGCGGCGCATGGTCAGCTCGGTCAGGAACGCGTTCACCGGCCCCCAGCCCTCGGACTTGCCGACCGCCGCGACCGGCTCCTTGGTGGTGTCGACCAGGTCGTCGACCACCTCGGCGAGGGTCCGTCCGTACCGCTGGAGGAAGGTCGAGCCCTGGCTCTGGCCGTGGTCGGACAGCACGACGATCTCGTACGAGTGCGGCAGGATGTCGATGATCCGGTGCAGCGCACCGAGCACCCGGTCCAGGCCTTCGAGGGTCTGCAGCGACTCGGCCCGGGTCGGACCGGCGTGGTGCGCGACCTCGTCGTAGTCGACGAAGTCGCAGTAGATCACCGGCGTGCCCTTGGCCAGCTCGTCGGTGATCAGCGAGACGTTCAGGTCGCGGAGCAGGACGTTGGTGATCGCGCGCAGGAAGATGTACCCGCCGCCGCGCTTCACCCGCGGGACGAGGTGCCGGACGCGTTGGCGCCGGGCCTGGTGCAACTCCTTGATCATCTCCGCGACGCACAGGATCAGCCCGCGGGCGGCGCCCTGCGGGCTGGAGAAGAACCGGACGTACCCGCGGCTGCGGCTGTTCGGCAGGGCGGCCCGGCTGAACACGAGTTCGCACCTGTCCGCGTCGCCGGACCAGTTGTTGCTGATGCTGACACCGCCGTCCGCGAGCAGGCCGCGCCCGGTCGACATCCGGTCCTCGATCTCCGCCGCGTCCCGGCCGCGGTTGGTGACCATCACCCGGCCGGTCTCCTTCTCGTACCACCGGAACGCCGGGATGTGCTTCGAGCCGCCGTGCAGGATCCCGGCCTGACTCGCGGGCGTGGTCGCCGGTACGCCGGTGTGCCAGGCCAGCATCGAGTGGTTGCCGTCCCGGATCCAGCCGCCCAGATTCGGCAGGTTGCCGGCCAGGACCATCCAGTTGAGCAGCGGCGCGGACAGGCCGTCGATCTGGATGATCAGCAGTCCGGTCTTCGGCGCCGCCTGGATCCGGCGGGCCCGGCGGTGCACGACCCGCATCACCTCGGCGACGTACGCGTCGTCGCTGCCGGCGTACGCGACCCAGCCGACGAAGGCGCTGATCGAGGACATCCAGATCGCCACCAGCAGCGGGGCCTCCACCCCGCCGTGCAGGTTCACGCCGGGGTCGACGGTGATGGCGAGATAGACGACCCCGAACTGCGACAGCAGGCCGCCGATCAGGACGCCGATCGAGCCGATCAGGACCGCGATCCCGGCCAGGATCCAGCGCATCAGGACCGAGAACACCGCCAGCAGGACCACTAGGCGGAAGATCGGCAGCCGGCCGTCGCTGCTGATCTGCGGCAGCGTCCAGAACGTGATCACCAGCGAGATCAGTGACGCGAGACCGCCGTACAGCATCGCCTGCAGGCCACGACCGGTACGGCGGAGATCCAGCCACACCGGTCGCCGCCGGTCCTTGTACACCTGTTCTGGTGGTTTCGCCATTGCCTGCTTCCCCGTCGTGCACTCTGCCAGTACGAGAGTACGGGGTCGGCCAGACGCTTCTACTGCACCTCGAGGTAGTCGACCTCCGTGTACTGGTCGCCCTTCGTCAGCCGGATCGTGTTCCAGCCCGCGTCGAGCGTGACGGACACCGAGCTCTCGTGCCAGTTGTCCCAGCCGGTGACCGGGTAGCTGACCGAGCCCGCGTTGTTGCCGTTGACAACGAGGCCGTGACTCGCGGTGGACGCCGATCCGTTGGCGTACCCGACGTACAGGGTGTAGCTGCCGGCGACCGGCGCGAAGACGGTGTTCTCCACCCACGAATCGGCATAGTCGATGTAGGCGACCACCTTGCCGTCCGACGCGCCGGCGGCGTTGGCCCGGACGCTGCAATGGTTCAGCGTGCCGCGCTCCGCCTCGTACCGGACCCGGCTGCCGCGCACCACCGGGTAGTCGTTGGCCCACCCGACGTCGGCGACGTACAGGTGCCGCTGGTTGCCGACCCACCCGTGCAGGAAAACCTTGTTGTCCACGAAGTCCGCCCCGCCCGGCCCGCAGACGGCGTTGTCGAGCGTCGCCGTCGTCATCAACGGCCGGTACGCCGTCGTCCACGGCCCGCTCAGGCTCGTCGAGGTCGCGTACGACGTGAGGTAGTTGCAGTCCGTGTATCCGCCGCCGGAGAAGAAGAGCACGTACTGGCTGCCGCGTTGGACGAGGTCCGGCGCCTCGATGACGCCACTCGACGTGAGCATCGCGGTGTTGCCGCCGACGATGGTCCGGCCGTTGTCCGCCGTACGGGTCAGCCAGAGCGTCGACGGCTGGCCGATCGCGTTGCCGTCGTTCTTCCAGACCAGGTAGCGGGTGCCGTCATTGGCCATGAAGGTGTTCGGGTCGATGGCGCCGCCCTGGTCGAGCGGGCAGATGAGCGGCGTCGTACCGACCGGCTGGAACGGGCCGAGTGGTGAGGCCGCGGTGGCGACGCCGATGCACTGGTGACCGGATGCCTTGTGCCACGCGGTGTAGGTGAGGGTGTAGGTGCCGTCCGGGTTCGGGTAGACGTCCGGCGCCCAGGTGCGGCCCGGTTGGGCCCAGTCGGCGGAGGGGCCGCCGGGCATCGCATCGCCGCGGATGGTCCACGGTCCGGTGGCACTCGGCGCCGTTGCGACAGTGACGGTGCCGCGGCCGTTGTTGGTCGAGTACGCGTACCAGGTGCCGTTCTGCTGGAACACATCCGGATCGGGAAAGTCCTCACCGATGATCTCGCTCGGGAACACGGCGCTGACGGCGTGAGCGGGCACGGACAGCAACGCGGTGAGGCTGAGGGCGGCGACCAAAGCCGCCAGAAGTCGTCTCATGGGTGACTCCTCAGGTGGGGGCGGATACCTGTACGACGAACTTTTCCATCGATTCACCTGGAACGCGAGACCTCATTCCGGCCGATCCCTGGACCTGGAGTCATTCGAGGTAGAGACTCCGGCTAGTTGTTTTCCGCCTGGTTTGAGGGAGTGTCTCGTGAGTCATTTACCGAGAGTGTCGGGGCGCGGGTTTGTCGCCGCGGTGGCCGCCGTCGCGGCCACGGTCGGCGGTGTGGTCACACAGTCGGCCGGCGCGCCGACCGCAGTACAGGAGACGGCGCTGCAGCAGCGGCTCGACGGCCTGCTGAACGACAGCCGGTACGACGGTTCGCAGGTCACGCTCGTGGTCCGCGACGCGACCACCGGCGAGACGCTGTACGACCGGAACGGCGCCGAGCGGCTGCTGCCCGCGTCGAACACCAAGCTGTTCACCTCGACGGCCGCGATGCACGTACTCGGTCCGTCGTACCGCTTCCACACCGACGTGCTCGCCACCGCACCCGTCCACGGTGGGAAGCTGCGCGGTGACCTCTACCTGAAGGGGTATGGCGACCCGACCGCACTGGAGTCCGACTACGCCGGGCTGGCCAAGCAGCTCAAGGCGGCCGGCGTACGGCGGGTCGACGGCAACCTGATCGCGGACGACTCGTACTTCGACCACGTCCGCCTCGGTGACAGCTGGGGCTGGGACGACGAGCCGTTCTACTACAACGCCCAGATCTCCGCGCTGACGCTCGCCCCGAACACCGACTACGACTCCGGTGCGGCGATCGTCGAAACCCGCCCAGGAGCCGCGGCCGGGGCCCCGGTGAAGCTGGACCTGGTCCCGGCGAACGGCGTACTCAAGATCGTCAACACCGCGAAGACCGGCGCGGCCGGCACGTCGAACACGATCAACGTCGACCGCGACCACGGCACGAACGTCGTCCGGGTCTCCGGCTCGATGCCGCTCGGATCCTCGGTCGAGCAGGACTGGGTGACCGTCTGGGAGCCGGAGCTGTACGCGGCCGACGTGTTCCGTCGGGCGCTGACCACGCAGGGCATCTCGGTCAGCGGCCAGATCAAGAACGCGGCCACCCCGACCGGCGCGACCCGGCTGGCCCGGGACGAGTCGATGACGGTCGGCGAACTGCTCACGCCGTTCCTGAAGCTCTCGAACAACATGCACGCCGAGACGCTGGTCAAGACGATGGGCGCGGTCGTCGAGGCCGACGGCAGCTGGCCGGCCGGGCTGGACGTGGTGACGAACTACGCGCAGAGCGTCGGCGTCGACACCAGCCGGATCCGGCTGTCCGACGGCTCCGGCCTGTCCCGCAAGGTGAACGTGACCGGCGACGCGGTCACCGACATCCTGATCGCCGCGCAGAAGGAGCCGTGGTTCAAGCAGTGGTACGACGCCCTGCCGATCGCCGGCAACCCGGAACGGTTCGTCGGCGGGACGCTGCGCAGCCGGATGCTGAACACGCCGGCCGCCAACAACCTGCACGGCAAGACCGGCTCGCTCACCGGCGTCACCGCGTTGTCCGGCTACGTGTCGAACAAGGACGGCCGCAAGCTGGTGTTCTCGATGATCAGCAACAACTATCTGGACAGCCCGCGCTCGATCGAGGACGCGGTCGGCGTCACGCTCGCCTCCTGGACGGACCAGGGCACTCCCCCGGCCGCGGTCACGAACTTGAAGACCGCCCAGCCCACCTGTGACCTGGAGCGGGCCAAGGCCTGCTGATCAGTTCGACGGTACGGCGGTCCCACTGACCGCCGTACTGTCCGGGAGCCGTGGCGAGTGACCGTCTGTGACCGATCGTGCTGGTAGAACGACATTGTGGGAGATCATTTCGCGGCTGCCGTCCGACAGTTCCGGTTGCGTGCCGGCCTGACCCAGGAAGCCCTGTCCGATCGTTCCGGCGTTTCGGTCAGCACGATCCGCGGCATGGAGACCGGCACCCGCCGTAACCCGCAGCTGGCGTCGGTACGCCGTCTGGCCACCGCACTCGACCTGCAGCCGTCCGAACTGGACGAACTGCTGGCCACGGCGGCGGGGGTGGCCGAACCGGCCGCGATCCCGGTCCCCCGTCAGCTGCCCGCCCCACCCACACCGTTCGTGGGCCGCCGGCACGACCTGGACCGACTGGATTCTGCACTGCGACCTGACGCCGCGACCGGTGTGGTCATCTGCACGCTCGTCGGCACCGGCGGGGTCGGCAAGTCCTGGCTCGCGTTGGAGTGGGCCCACCGCAACGCCGACCGCTTCCCGGACGGCCAGCTTTTCGTCGACCTCCAGGGCTTCAGCCCGGACAGCGATCCGATGGACCCAGCGGTGGCGTTGCGCGGGTTCCTCGACACGCTGGGTGTCGAGCCCGAGCGCATCCCGCTCGCTCCGCACGCGCAGGCGGCGCTGTTCCGCAGCCTGGTGGCGGACAAGAGGATGCTGGTGGTGCTCGACAACGCCGCTGACACCGCCCAGGTCACCTCGCTACTTCCCGGCGCCGGCACCAGCGCCGTGGTGGTCACGAGCCGCAACCAGCTGTCGGGCCTGCTCACGGGACAAGGCGCCCATCATTTGTCCGTCGACATCCTCACCGACGCCGAGGCCCATGCGTTGCTGGCCGCCCGGCTCGGCGCTGAACGCCTACGGACCGAGGCCGCGGCCGCGGCCGCGGCCGCGGCCGAACTTCTCAGCTTGTGCGGCGGGTTCCCACTGGCTCTGAGCATCATCGCCGGCCGCGCCTACCTCGATCCGCAGCTGTCGCTGGCCGATGTCGCCGACGAGTTGCGCAGGGACACACTGGACGTACTCGACGACGCCGACCCCGCCGCAAGCCTGCCCGCGGCGCTGTCCTTGTCCCACCATGCGCTGACCGGCGAAGAAGCCGAGGTGTTCGGGCTCCTCGCGATCGCCCCAGGACCCGACATCGCATCGGCGGCGGCCAATAGCCTCACCGGGCGCGGCCAGAGCCGGAGCCGGGCGGTGCTGCGCAGGCTGGAGCAGGCGTCGCTGATCGGCCGGGACGCGGCCGGCCGCTACCGCATGCACGATCTGGTCCGCCGCTACGCGGCCGGCGCCCACGATCTGGCCGACGATGTGAGGACGGCGGCGCTGCGGCGGGTGCTCGACCACTACACCCACACCGCCAACGCCGGCGCCCTCCTCCTGGACACACACCGCCCACCCATCGAACTCGCCCCGCCCGTCCCCGGCTGTCAACCGGAGGGTTTGCCAGACATCCCGGCCGCGATGGACTGGTTCGATGCCGAGCACCACAATCTGCTCGCGGCCCAGCAAGCGGCCGCTACACAGGCGCTGCACCGCACGGCCTGGCAACTGGCCTGGGCGCTGAACGACTTCCACTACCGGAAAGGACACCGCCACCATCAGCTCGCCGTCTGGCAGAACGCCGTCGACTCCGCCGCCCAACTGCCCGAACCCGGCACCCAGATCATCGCCTACCGGCTCCTCGGCCGCGCACACGTCATGCTCGGACACCATCCGGAAGCGATCGCAGCCCTGAACCGGGCGCTCGCCCTGAGCGAGCAGCAGGACGATCGCGCGCTGCAGGCCCAGGCGCACTACACGCTCGCGTCGGTCTGGCCCGACGACCGCGGGGCCTTGGAGCATGCCCAGCGAGCACTCGGCCTCTACCAGCACCTCGAGGAGCCGATCGCAGAGGCCGACGCCCTCAACGCCGTCGGCTGGTACTCCGCGCGACTCGGCGAGCACGACGCGGCCCGCGTGCACTGCCAGGCGGCGCTCGCGCTGTACCGGCGCCACCAGGACGTGAACGGTGAGGCGCAGACCCTGGACAGCCTCGGGCTCATCGATCACCGCACCGGCAACCACCGGCATGCCGTCCGGTACTACCTCGATGCCCTCGGCATCTATCGCCACCTCGACAACATCTTCGAGATCGCCGACACGCTCGAACGCCTCGGCCATCCGTACGTCGCGCTCGGCAACCGCGATCAGGCGCGTGCGGTGTGGCGGGAGGCGCGGGACCTGTACCGGCGGCAAGGACGCGACGACGAGGCCGAGCAGCTGACGGAACGGCTCGACGACCGGTCATAGATGAACGGTTCGTGCGCTGTTCTGCTGTGTGACCGTCCCAGCACGATGGGTGCAGCAAGTGAGCACACTCTCGTGGAAGGACATATTCGATGACCAAGCTTCGCGCACGCCTCGCCGCGACCGCGATCGCTGGAATTGCCGTGGCAGCCTGTGCCTGGACCGCGCCGGCGACCGCCGCACCCGTCACCACCGCCTCAGTCGCAGCCACCCCTGTCACCACGGCTCCGGCCGACGACGACGTCTTCGCGAACTGCGCGAGCGAGATCTTCGTTCGGACCCGGCCCGACCTCGCAACGGACGACCTCATGTACACCTGCCCCAAGTCCCACAGTCTGCGGCTGGCCTGCTGGCTGTACGGCGCCGACGGGGAGGAGTACTACAAGGTCTTCACCGGCATCCCGTTCCAGGAGATCGGCTACGTGAAGTCCTCCTACATGAACAACGAGACCGGCGGCCTGTTCCAGTGCTAGCGATGAGCTAATGCCTTGGACAGTACGGCGGTCGTTCACCACCATGAGTGCATGACCGCCGTACTGCCGTCCTCGTACACCGTCCGTCCGCCGTCGAAGGAGGACGCGCAGGCGGTCCTCGAGTTGGTGTCCGACTACAACACGTCGGTGATCGGCTTCGCCGACTACACGCTGGAGGACGCCGAGGACGAGCTCACCGACCCCGGGTTCGAGCCGGAGACCGACGGCTGGCTGGTGTTCGACGGCGACCGCCTGATCGGGTACGGGACGGTGTTCGGCAAGGGCGATCACCGGCAGCTCGACCTGGACGTGGTCACCGCGGACACCGACGTGGAGGCGTACCTCCTCGAGCGCATCCTCAGCCGTGCGACGGAGTTCGCCCGGGCCTACGGACATTCGTCCGTGCAGCTCGACGTCGTCAACTACCGCGTCGACACGGCCCGCGCGGAACGACTCTCCGGCTACGACTTCCACCCTGGTACGACGTTCCACCGGATGCGGATCGATCACGACGGCCCGGTCCCGGCGCCCGAGGTTCCGGCCGGCGTCACCGTACGGCGAGGTGCTCCGGACGAGGCGAGTCAGCGGGTTGGGCACGTCGTACTCAATGAGAGCTTCGAGGGGCAGTTCGGGTTCACTCCGCGTTCGTTCGAGGAGTGGCAGGCGGCGCAGGAGAACTTCTCGGCGTTCGACTGGTCGCAGCTGACGTTGCTCGAGCTGGACGGTGAGGTCGTGGCGATGCGGTCGACCAGCAACCAGTTCGTCGAGGACGAGAACTGCGGGTACATCGGCCGGCTGGGGGTGCTCGCGAAGGCGCGCGGGAAGGGGCTGGCGAAGTTCCTGCTGCGGGACCAGTTCGCGCTGGACGCGGCGGCCGGGCGGGCCGGCACGATCCTGCACGTCGACACGAACAACCCGACGCCGGCGCTCGGTGTGTACCTGTCGGTCGGCATGCAGGCCACGCTGGTGATGGAGGTCTGGCGGCGCGAGGTGACGGTCGCATGAGCCTGCCCGCCGGCCACACGTTCCGGCCGATGGTGCTGGAGGATGCCGCGCTGATCGCCGAGCGGTCCGCGGTCTACACCTCCGCCCTGCTCGGCTTCCCCAAACACAGCCCGGAAGACGTCGCCAACTACCTCCGCGACCCCGGCATCAACCTCACCACCGACGCCTGGGTAGTCCTCGACCCCAACGGCAACTTCGCCGGCTCAGCCACCGCAGTCCAGATCACCGGCGGAACCCACGTCAACATCGACATCCTGAGCAACAACCCAGCCGTCCTGAACTGGCTGCTCGACCAGACCGAACGCCGCGCCCACGCGACCGGCCGACACGAGGTTGTGCTGCAGGTCGGTGCGATTCGGCAGGACCAACTGTTGCCTGAGGTGCTTGCTGCGCGGGGGTTTGCGGTGGGTACTTCGGTGCAGCGGATGCGGATCACCTTCGATGGGGAGGTGCTGCCGCCCGCGGTGCCGGACAACGTGGTGGTACGGCGTGGGGCACCGGATGAGGCGAGTCGGCGGGCTGCGCACGGCGTACTGATGGAGGCCTTCGCCGGGCAACCCGCGACGCTGCCGCGACCGTTCGACGAGTGGGCGGCGTCGCGGGAGAGTCGGTCGACGTTCGACTGGTCGCAGGTGACCACACTCGAGCTCGACGGGCAGGCCGTCGCCATGACCGAGTGCAACGACAACTTCGTCAGCACCGACAACTGCGGCTACGTCGGCCGGCTCGCCGTCGTACCGTCCGCACGCGGCCGCGGGTTCGCGAAGTTCCTTCTGCACAACGCGTTTGCGGTCGATGCGGCCGCCGGACGGTCCGGGACCATCCTGCACGTCGACAGCAGCAACCCGACTCCCGCCGTCGCGCTCTACACCGGTGTCGGCATGCGCCCCGACCTGATCAGCGACATCTGGCGGCGAACGATCCAGCCGGCCTGAGACAGCCGCGGGCCCTCAGCACGACGCGCTCCCCCGTGCTGCCGGCGTACACCGTGCGGCTCCCGATCACGCTCTCCAGGTCGACCCGGACGGTGGTCGGCGCCGGGCCAGGGTTCGTGCATTGGTGACCTTCGTTCTGGTCCGGGCCGACGCCGTACCGGTACGCCGCGATCCGGACCGAGTAGGCGTCCTGCGCCAGGATCCGGACGACCGTGTTCGGCAGGCACGGCTCGATCGCGACCTCGTCGGGTTCGATCCCGACGGACAGCACCGACAGGTGGTCCGGATCCACGCGCGCCGAGGTCACCGCGATCTCGCCGCGCAGCAGGATGGTCGTCGTACCGATCTTGTACTGCTGCGGGGCCGGCCCGTCGACGGTGTACGGCGGCATCTCCAGGCCGATCGTCGGTTCCGTCTCGCCGCTGGGGACAGCGAGACCGGCCGAAATGCCGGCCACGATCACGACTGCGGCAACGGCCGCTGACACCACGTACCGTCGCCTGCGCCGCTCCTTGACAGCCAGTTCGACATCCTCGACCGGTGGTGCCTCATCCGGCGTCCGCGCATCGACGTACTCGGTCAGCTCAAGCCCAGGCCCGAGTGCCCGTCGCGCCCGCGTCAGCCGGGACCTCACCGCACCGGCCGCAAGTTGCAGGTCCACAGCGAGTTGCTCGACCGGCAGCTCCATCACGTCGTGCAGTACGACGACCGCGCGCTGCTCCGGCGTGATCCGGGCCAGGGCGGCCGCCACATCCTCGGCCGGCCCACGCTCCGGATCCTCGCGGCCGACAAGCCTGCCGAACGCCTCGGCCACGACCTGCCGTCGGCGCAGCCGGCTGACCATCGTGCGCACGGCGAGCCCGCGCACCCAGGCCTCCGGATCCTCGTACCGGCGGATCGCGTCCCAGCGGCCGAGCAGCTTCACGTACGAGTCCTGGGCCACAGCCTCGGCGCCCGCCTGCGATCCCCCGATCGACACCAGTACGCCGACCAGCCGCGGCCAGGTCCGCCAATAGAGCGCGGCCATGTCCGCAGCTGGATCGCTGTCGTCCTGCACGCGGCCAGTGTCCCGCCGTACCCGCTCCAGCGACAGAGGTTGCCTTCCAGAGATCTGAGAGATTACTCTCGAAACATGTCTCTCAGAAATCCGTACGGCGATTTCGAGATCACCGACCCGCAGGCGATGCGCGCACTGGCGCATCCGGTCCGGCTCGCCGCGCTGTCCTGGCTGCAGAAGAACGGCCCCGCGACGGCCACCCAACTCTCGGAGCACGTGGGCGCCTCGCCCTCGGTGACCAGCTGGCATCTGCGGCATCTCGCCGGCTTCGGGCTCGTCACCGACGGACCGCCGCCGTCCGGGACGGACCGGCGCCAACGCTGGTGGAGCGCGGTCGCGCACGGGTTCCGGTACGACATGCCCGATACCCCGGAAGGCGCCGAGGCGGCCGGGCTGCTCCGGGCCGAGATGATCAAGCAGTCGCTCGGCGCGGCCCAGCAATGGCTGGCCGAGACCGAGCCGAGCCTCGACCCCGAGTGGAGCCGCGCGGCCGGATCCGCGAACACTCGCCTGGTCGTCACACCGGCCGAGGCCGAGGAGATCGAGTCCGCGATCGAGCAACTGCTCGCGCCGTACGTCCAGCGCCGCGACCGCGGCGAGACGCCGGCGGGCGCCGGCTCGGTCCGCTATCTGCGGATCACCTTGCCCGAAGCAACCATCTGAACCGGGGGAACGCCGTGAGCACCTTGTCCGCCACCAGTCTCTGGCGGGACCGCCGCTTCCGGACCTTCTGGTCCGCGCAGGGCGTGTCCGAGTTCGGCGACCGGATCACCGAACTCGCGTTGCCGCTGATCGCCGTCACCATGCTCAACGCCTCCCCCAGCCAGGTCGGCTTCCTCACCGCGGCGGTGTGGGCGCCGAACCTCGCGTCGCTGTTCATCGGCACCTGGGTCGACCACCGCCGCGACAAGCGCCCGCTGATGATCGCCGCCGATCTGGCCCGGACGATCCTGCTGCTCTCGCTCCCGGTGGCGTACTGGCTGGACCTGCTCACCCTCGGGCAGCTCTACGCGATCGCGATCCTGACCGGTATCGCGGGTGTCGTGTTCGGGACCGCCTACGCATCGTTCTTCGTCCGGCTGGTCGGCCGGGACCAGTTCCTCGAGGCCAACAGCAAGCTGTCCGCGACCCGGTCGATCTCGTTCATGGGCGGTCCCGCTATCGGCGGCCTGCTGATGCAGTGGCTGACCGCACCGGTGGCGATCCTCGTCGACGCGCTGTCGTTCGTGTTCTCGGCGTTCCGGATCAGCCGTCTCGACGTCACTCCCGGCGAGGCCGACGAGACAGCGGAGCCGCTGCTCACCCGGGCCCGGGCCGGGATGCGCTATCTACTGAAGCATCCGTATCTCCGCCGGAGTCTTGCCTGCTCGACCACGGTCAACTTCTTCAACCTGATGGGTACGGCGCTGCTCGTGCTGTTCGCCAGCCGCGACCTCGGACTCTCGGCCGGCACGATCGGCCTCGCCTTCGGGATCGGCTCCTCCGGCGGGCTGCTCGGCGCGGTCGCCGCCGCACCGCTGAGCCGGATCTTCGGGGCCGGCCGGCTGATCGCAGGCGGAGCGGTCGTCTTCCCCGGTGCGATGGCGTTCGTACTCCTCGCGCAAGGACCGGAGTGGGTCCGCGCGGCTGCACTGGCCGCCGGCATGTTCGTCGCAACCTTCGCGGTGATGTGTTACGACATTCCGAACAACTCGATGCAGGCCGCCGTCACCCACGACTACATGCGGAGCCGGGTGTCGGGCGCCTACAGCAGCATCAACTACGGCATCAGGCCGCTCGGCGCGGTCGTCGGAGGATTGCTCGGCACCTGGATCGGTGTCCGGGAAACCCTCCTCGTGTCCGCGGCCGGCGGCCTCCTCGCCGTACTGTGGCTGATCGGCTCACCCAATCTCCGGACCCACCGGCTCGACGGGCTGGAGCCACCTGAGTTCTAGTCGTGAACAGCCCGGTCGGCGAGGTCCTCGACGTCGTCGACCTTGGCGACGGTCTTGCGGAGCGGGACCTCCTTGATGAAGAACACGGCAACCAGACTGACCAGAGAACATGCGGCCGCGATCAGGAAGATCCGTCCGGTCGCGTCGCCGTACGACTGCCGCACCAGCTCCGCCAACTGCGGTGGCAGGTGGTTGACGTCCAGCAGGCTCGTGCCGCCAGATCCACCCTCCTGCAGCTTCCGCGCCGCGTCCGCGCCACCGGGGCCGGCGAGCAGACCGGTGATGATCAGGTCCTTCACCCGAGCCGCGAGTATGGCACCCAGCACCGCCACGCCGACCGCACCACCCAGGCTGCGGAAGAACGACACCGTGGCACTCGACGCGCCGATCTCGCGGACATCGACGGTGTTCTGTACGGCGAGGACCAGGTTCTGCATGGTCATGCCCATGCCGAGCCCCATCGACAGCATGCCGAGACCGGTGTACCAGTACGGCGTGGTGTGGTCGATCGTGCCGAGCAGGACCAGCCCGATCACCAGCAGGACGGCGCCACTGACCAGATACCGCTTCCACTTGCCGAAGCGGGTGATCATCTGCCCCGAGCCGATCGACCCGAGGAACGAGCCGAGCATCATCGGGATCGTCAGCAGGCCGGCCTCGGTCGGGCTGTAGCCACGAGCGATCTGGAAGTACTGCCCGAGGAACAGCGCGCTGCCGAACATCGCGACACCGACAGCGACGCTGGCGACGATCGCCAGCGCGGTGGTCCGCTGCTTGACGACCTTCAGCGGAACCAGCGGCTCCGGAGTCTTGCTCTCGACCACCACGGCGAGGATGCCGAAGAGCAGGGTGCCGCCGACGAACAGGGCCGACTGCCAGGAGATCCAGGCGAAGTCCGTGCCGGCGAAGCTGACCCACAGCAGCGGGAGGCTCGCGGTGATGCTGATCAGGATCGCACCGAGGTAGTCGATCCGGACCTCACGCTTGAACGTCGGCAGGTGCAGGTACTTCTGCAGGATCACCAGGCTGATCACGGCCAGCGGGACGCAGACGTAGAAGCACCAGCGCCAGCCGAGCCACGAGGTGTCGACGATAACGCCGCCGATGAGCGGGCCGCTGACAGTCGCGACCGCCATCACAGCGCCCATGTAGCCGGAGTACCGGCCTCGCGACCGGGGTGGGATCGCGGCGCCGATGATGGCCTGGGCCAGCGCCATCAGACCGCCCATCGCGAGGCCCTGCAGCACCCGGGCGCCGATCAGGAACGGCACGCTGTGGGACAGGCCGGCCAGCGCGGACCCGATCACGAAGACCGAGATCGCGACCTGGACCAGCAGTTTCTTGCTCACCAGGTCCGCGAGCTTGCCCCAGATCGGGGTGGACACCGTGGTCGCCAACAGGCTCGCGGTGAGGACCCAGGTGTACTGCGTCTGGGTGCCCTCGAGGTCGGCGATGATCGTCGGCAGGGCATTGCTGACGATGGTCGAGCTGAGCATCGCCGTGAACAGCGCGGCGAGCAGGCCGATCAGGATCTCGAGGATCTCGCGGTGGGTGAGTTCCGGCGCGCTGGGCAGTTGGCGCCGGGTCTCGGTGACAGTCATCAGTCTCCTGTTGGTTGTGAACGCCTCACGACCTTGTTGGCCTCGGTGATCGCGATCGCAACCCGCTGCATGGTGGCAGCGGCCGCGGTCATCGCGTCGTCGTCGAGGTCCGCCAAGGCGGTTCGCAGTTGCTGGGTGTAGGACGAGTAGAGAGCCTCGAGCTGGGCCTTCCCCCGGGACGAGAGACTGACCAGCCCGACCCGGGCATCGGCCGGGTCCGGTCGACGGCTCACCAGTCCGTCGGCCTCCAGCGCGGTCAGCTGCCGGCTCACCACCGAAGCGTCGACGCCGAGCTTGCCGGCGATCTCTCCGCCGCGCTGCTCGCCGTCTTTCATCAGCACCTTGAGCACACTGGCGTCGGAACGGCGCAGGCCGCTCTCGCTGGTCAGGTGCCGGTGCTCGATACACCGCACGGCGCGCACCAGCGAGCTGACCCCTTCGAGCAGCTCCTGGGCGGCCGCATCCCGCTCTACCCCCGGGACGAGGGGTTGCTGAGCTAGTTGCATAACCCAACTATATACTCAAATAGTTGGTTTCCACAACCATATGCCCAGGCTGTGGATAACTGGCTACGAGTAGTGAGAACTCAGCCGAGGTCGGTGTTCAGGCGGGCGAGCAGACGACCCAGATCGGCCAGATCGGTCGGGTTCCAGCGGTCGAGGATCGCGCGGAACTCGGTCTGCCGCTGGGTGCGCATCGCCTCGTACCGGTCGGCGCCGGTGGTGGTGAGCCGCAGCAGCCGGGCGCGGCCGTCGTCGGGGTCGCCGACGCGTTCGATCAGGCCGAGGGTCTCCAGCTGGGTGATCCCGCGGCTGACGGTGGACTTGTCCAGGCCGAGGACCTGGGCGACATCGGAGGCCCGGACGCCGGCGCCGTTGCCGGTGCCCATCTCGATCTGGGAGATCAACGCGTAGCCGGCGGCGTCCATCTCGGGGTGCACACGGCGGGCCAGCCGGAGCGAGGCCGACCGCGAACGGCGGAACAGCGCCGACAACTCCTGCTCGATCGCCGCCACCATCGCCTCGGACCGCTCGGTCGGCTCGGACCGCCCGGTCGGCTCGGTCTTGCCTGTCTGGCCGGTCTGGCTGGTCGACTCGGTGGCGCGGACGTGTGCCGGGGTGCTCACCGGACCACGATCCCGGCGTCGCGGAGGGCCTTCTTCACGTCGGCGATCCGGAAGTCGCCGAAGTGGAACACGCTGGCCGCGAGTACCGCGTCCGCCCCGGCCTGGACCGCGGGCGGGAAGTGCTCCGGCGCCCCCGCTCCCCCGCTGGCGATCAGCGGTACGTCGACCACCGCGCGAACCGCCTTGATCAACTCCAGGTCGAACCCCTGCTTGGTCCCGTCGGCGTCCATCGAGTTCAGCAGGATCTCCCCCGCGCCCAGCTCACACCCGCGCTGTGCCCACTCGATCGCGTCCAGCCCGGCGGACTTGCGGCCGCCGTGGGTGGTCACCTCGAACCCGCTCGGCTGCTCGGCGGAACGCCGTACGTCGAGGGACAGCACCAGGACCTGATTGCCGAACCGGTGCGCGATCTCGCGGATCACGTCCGGCCGCGCGATCGCGCCGGTGTTGATGCCGACCTTGTCCGCGCCGGCCCGCAGCAGCCGGTCCACGTCGCCGACCTCGCGGACACCACCGCCCACGGTCAGCGGGATGAACACCTGCTCGGCGGTCCGCCCGACCACGTCGTACGTCGTCTCGCGCGAGCCCGACGACGCGGTGATGTCGAGGAACGTGAGCTCGTCGGCGCCCTCGGCGTCGTACACCTTCGCCATCTCGACCGGGTCGCCCGCATCGCGCAGGTCGGCGAAGTTCACGCCCTTGACCACCCGCCCGGCATCGACGTCCAAACAGGGGATCACGCGCACGGCAAGAGTCACGGGGAAAGGGTACCGACTCGCACTTCGCAAACCCGTGTACACCGAAATCTAGTTGCATTGCAACTAGAGGCAATGCAACTATCGAGCCCTCCCTACGAGAGGACGCATGATGCGCACCCCCTTGATCGCCGCGATCACCCTGACGGCCGCGGCGCTCGTGACGTCGCCGGCTCAGGCCGAGCCGCGGGATCCTGCCTGGTCGGCTTCCTGGACGACGGCGATGCAACATCCCACCCCGGCAGCCGACAACTGGAGCACGGCGGGATTCGATCACCAGACGATCCGGCAGACGATCCGGCTCAGCACCGGCGGCCGGAGTCTGCGGATCCGGCTCTCGAACCAGTACGGCGCGAAGCCGCTACACCTCACCGGCCTGACCGTGGGCTCGCGACACCTCACGGCGACCTTCTACGGCTCGCCGCACGTCACCATCGCGCCCGGCCGGACGATCACCTCGGATCCGGTGCAGCTCACAACCACCGCCGGCGAGCAACTCGCCATCGCGTTGTACGTCGACGGAGCCACCGGGCCGGCCACCTTTCACGAGGACGGCCTCACCACGACGTACGCGGCCGACGGCAACCATCTGCACGACAACGCAACCGGCGGCGAGACCAGTCACTCGGTCTACTACCTCACCGGCGTCGACGTGACCGGGGCGAGGGGCGCGGTCGTGACGTTCGGCGACTCGATCACCAACGGGCACAACTCGACACCGGACGCAGACCACCGGTACTCCGACTACCTCGCGCCGCGACTCCCCCGGGTCGGTGTCGCCAACGTCGGCATCAGCGGCAACCTGCTGCTGAACGAGTTGCCCTGCTTCGGCGCATCCGGTGTGAGCAGATTCGAGCGCGACGCGCTGACCCAGCCGGGTGTCTACACGGTCATCGTCGAGGAAGGCGAGAACGACATCTGGGACAGCGAGCACAACTTCGGCTGTGGCCAGACCGCGCAGGTCACCGCGGAGCAACTCATCGCCGGTCACCGGCGGCTGATCGCCGCCGCGCACGCTCGTGGGGTGCGGATCGTCGGAGGCACCATCCTGCCGTTCAAGGCCGACTACATGCAGCCGGACGAGTTCGCCCGCGCCGAGGCGATCCGGGTGCAGGTCAACGAGTGGATCCGCACGTCCGGCGCGTACGACGCGGTGGCTGACTTCGCCCGCGCGGTCGGAGATCCGTCGGACGAGCAGAGACTCGATCCAGCCCTCGACTCCGGCGACCACCTGCATCCCAACGACGCAGGCTACGCCGCACTGGCGGCCGCGGCCGCCGAGGCACTCGGCACGTAGGAAAGGGGCCGCAGGCAACAGTCACCTGCGGCCCCTTCCCGAACCGCCGTGCGGCCGACGGTCCGCGTCGTGCTCGTGAATCAGGTCGCGGGTAGCCAGGTGTCGTCGCGTAGCAGGACCACGGGACCGTTCGGGGTGGTGGCGGTGACCGTGAGACCTTCGCCGCCCACGACGACGTCGGTATGGACGGCCGCGTTGTTGAGCCCGCGGGCGTACCGCTCGTCGGCTGTCATCTCCACCCCCTTCTCGAGGGCGAAGGGGAAGCTCTGCCCCCACGCGACATGGCAGCCGGCGTTCTCGTCGAACAGGGTGTTGTGGAAGACGACACCCGACTGCGCGATCCGGGACTCCTTGTCCACCAGCGCCACCTCACCGAGACTGCGAGCGCCCGGGTCGGAGTCGAGCTGGGCAAGGACCACGTCCGCGCCGGTCGTGGCCGAGACCGCGGTGATCCGGCCGCCGGCGAACGTGAGCCGCAGACCCTCGACGAGTTCACCCGCGATCACGACGGGCTTCGTCAGCCGGACCACACCGTCCGCACGCCGCCGGTCGGGGCTGGTGAAGACCTCCTCGGTCGGGATGTTCGGCAGGTACGCGATGCCGGCCGGGTCGACCACCGAGCCTCCGGTCCAGCGGCAGTCGGGCAGCAGTCCGACGGTCAGGTCCGTACCTTCACCGACGTACCGAAGTTCGCTGATCTGCATCGCGTCGAGGACCGCACACCGGGCCGCGAGGGCCGCCGACCGCTCCCGCCAGGCCGCGACCGGATCGGATTCGTCGAGTCGCATGGCCCGGGCGACCACGCCCCACAGCCGGTCGACGTCCGGCTCGCCGTACACCTGGGTTGCCCACTGGGCATTCGGAGCGGCCACGACCGTCCACCGCCACCGCCCGCTCATGACCGCCTGCTGCCGGGCCCTCATTTCCTGTCTCCGTACGGCGGCCATCCGCGCGGGATCGATCCCGGCGTACAGCCCGGGGTCCGGCGTACCGGTCAGAGCGATCGACGCGATCCCCTCCTCGGACCAGCCGCGGACGCGCTCCAGCGCCCAGGACCGGTCGGCGGTCAACGTCTCCAGATCGCTGTGGGTCAGGTCCGACCGGCGGACCAGGCCGTCGGTCCAGAGCACCTCCACCCATTTCGCCCCGGCCACGTACGCACGCTCGACCACCGCCCTGGCGATCTCGGCCTGGGCGATGTCGGCATGCAGCACCACGCCCTGGCCAGGTTGCACGTTCACGCCCACGCGGACGACCAGGTCGGCGAAGCGCTCCAGCAGTTCGTTCTTCATTCCCGGCTCCCACCTATTCACGTTGGCGTGAACATTGGCAGATGTGCGAACATTGCGCAAGACGTAAACCGAGGGAGCCGCCATGCAGCAACCGGAGCCGGTCCGGGCGATCACCGACGTGGAGACGATGCGGGCGATGTCGGATCCGACGCGGGTCGCGATCCTGCGCCTGCTGATGACCGGCGACCGGGCGGCGCCGCCGGTGATGTCGGCCAAGGAGCTGGCAGCCGCGCTCGGCGAACCGCAGACGAAGCTCTACCGCCACCTCAAGCAGCTCGAGGCGGCCGACCTGATCCGGGTCGCGGAGACCCGGCTGGTGTCCGGCATCCAGGAGCAGCGGTACCGGACCGCCCAGCTGGACTTCACCATCAGCCGCGACCTGGTCACCAACGAGGCGGCGTCCGGCGAGTTCGCCGACACCTTGTCGGCACTGTTCAGTGAGTTCCGCACCGAGCTGGTCGCCAACCTGAGCGCCGGGCGGGTGCCGATCGGCGCGGAGGCCGAGACGCCGCTCGGCCTGCTGATCGGGCGCGGCATGGTCGGCCGGGTGAGCCGCGACCGGGCCGCCGAGTTCCGGCGCCGGCTGCTCGCGCTGCAGGCCGAGTTCGACGCCCTCGAGGACGACGACCCCGACGGCATCCCGGTGCACCTACTGATCGCCTGGTACGCCGTCACCGAACCCGACGCCTAACCGGTTACGTCCGAAGAAGTGGAGAGACGTCTCACCACTTCTTCGGACGTAAGCGGCTTGGGCTACTTCCAGGCGCGACGGCGGCCGTCGGTCGACTTCATCGGGCGGGTCGACTCCCAGACGCGGCGCCAGCGGGCGGCGTCGGGGCCGGTCTGGGCCGGTGAGGCGCCGATCGCGGCGCGGCGACGGGCCTCGTACCAGGTGGTCGACTCCTCGTCGAGCAGCGCCGAGACCGCGGCGGCGATGCGGGGCGCGAAGTCCCGTGCGCTCTCACCCTCGGCGGGCCGCAGCGGATCGCCGTACCGCACGTGCACCGCCGGGCGGCCGGGGACCGGCCAGCCACGGCCGCGCGGCATCGCGGCGAACGAACCCTTGATGCCGACCGGAATCACCGGCACACCGTGCTCGACGGCCAGGTACGCCGCGCCCATCCGGAACCGCTGGATCCAGCCGTCCGGCGACCGCGTGCCCTCCGGGAACACGACCACGTTCCAGCCGTCGGCGAGCAGATCGCCCGGCGTCGAGCTCAGGTTGCCGCCGCGGCGCTCGATCGGGAACGTGTTGAACACGATCGCCGACCCGGCCGCCCGCCACCAGGTGTCGAAGAAGTAGTCGGCCGCCGCCGCGAACGCCGTCTTGCGGCGCATCGCGTCCGGCAGCGACAGCAGCAGCAGCGGGGTGTCGAGGTGCGACGAGTGGTTCGCGACGATGATCGCCGGGCCGTCGAGCTTGAGCAGCGAGTCGAGACCGCTGACCTGCGGGCTGACCTCGAAGTTCAGGACCGCGTTCAGCGGGCCCTTCTGGATCAGGTCGCGGACCGCGATCGCGGCCGGCGTCCGGGCCCACTTGGTCGGGAAGACCGTGGACTCCTTCGGGATCACGTACGGCTCGGCCGACCGCGGTACCTGCGGCCGGCGGCCCCACCGCCACCCACGCGCGACCTGCTTCACGTCGCGCGCGGTGTCCCGGCTGAACTTCACCAGGCTGGTCCCCATCAGCGCACGTCCGCGAGCAGGTGCGGCGGGTTGTGCAGGTAGGTGATCGACGGCGACCGGCCGACCGAGTGGCTGACCATCTCGAGCGCGTCCTGCAGCGTCGACGCGGACCGGAAGCCCATCCGCTCGACGGTCTTGCGGTTCGCGCCGACCCAGACGATGTCGCCGCAGTGGTCCAGCGCGTGCGAGATCCAGTACCACATGTAGAACGGGTGCACGCCGTGGTACGCGTACGACGTCCGGTACAGGTGGATGTACCACGGGTCCTCGGCGTACTGCTTCTCGAACTTCGCCTCGATCGTCGCCGGATCGGTGCTCTCGGCAAGCACTTCCTCGAAGAAGTCGACGTACGACGGGTGGTGCAGCTGGCTGAACTCGTAGTCGACCGGGTGGTACAGGATGACCGCGCCGTCCTTGCGGACGATCGGGTTGCCCCGGTACGAGTTGAAGTAGTAGCCCAGGCCCATGCAGGCGGCCAGGATCGGGTTCATCACCGAGTTCACGTTGTACGGGCCGATGAACGGCACGCCCATGATCGCGACGTCGGACTGGCCCTGCACCTCGACCAGGTGCTGGCGGTGCACGTTCTCGAGCGTCTTGTCGTGCACCGGCTCGATCTTGCCGGCGTGGACGCCGGTCAGGCCGTAGTTCGAGCGGACGTCGGTGAAGATCTTGTGCCGCAGCTTGCCCGGCGCCGCGGCGAGCGCGCGCTTGGTGCCGAGCATCGAGGCCTGGTCCTTGACCGACCACTCCCACTCGCGCTTCTGCAGGAACTCCAGCGGACCGCCGAAGATGTCGTTGTTCAGTGTGGTCTCGATCTGGAACACCTTGACGTGCTGGGTGAGGATCTCGCCCATCCGCCAGGCCGACTCGTGCATCTTCGACCGCTTGTGGTCCATGAAGGACCGCGAGTGGATCATCGTGTGGCTGTTGTGGTGGTGCTTCAGCGACTTGTACGACGCCAGGCCGATCGACGTCGACTTGTGGCCGCCGTCCATCGCCACCAGGTTCACGTTCACGTAGACCAGCAGGTCCGACTCGGCCGCCCGCTTGGAGATCTCGACGTCCTCGCCGTGCCGGGTCTGGCCCAGGTGGGTCAGGTTGGCGGCGTCCTCGGCGTCGAAGTTGTAGAGCTTGCCGTCGGGGAAGAACGACCGGAACACCCGCTCGCCGACGATGTCGCGCAGCTCGTTCGGGGTGAGCCGGCGGTGCAGCGCGTTCGCCGAGATCAGCTCGACGTCGTCCACACCGGCCCGCGCGGCCAGCTCCAGCACGGCCTCGATGATGCGCTGCCGGATGTCCGGCTTCTTCATCGGCGGCAGCGGGATCGAGATGTCGTCGAAGGCGATCGTCAGCCGCATGCCCGCCCGCAGCAGGTCCGGCAGCGGCTCGGACTCGATCGGGTTCAGCAGTGCGCTCTGGATCGCCTCGTCGACGTCCCGGACCGCCGGCAGTGCCTCCGGCGGGTACACCACCCGGGTGCCGAGCGGGAACCGCTCCAGCAGGAAGCCCTCACCGTTGTGCACCAGCAGCGGCGGCGTCCGGTCGTCCACCTCAAGCACGAAACCTGGCCGAGACATGTTCAGAACCTCTCTCGTCGTACGTTCAGCGCCCTCATGAGGCCCTCACATCGAAAGCAACCTTGACTGTTCCCAGTCGGCCGGCGGAGTGCGCGTGGTCCAGCGCCTCGCGCCAGCGGTACAGCGGATACCGCGCCCCGACGATCCCGTCCAGCGGGGCCCGGCCGGCCAGCTCCAGCGCGGTCTCGAACGCCGGGCGGCCGTTCGGCTCCTCCCGCGCGGACGCGTAGGTGCCGGTCACCTCCAGCTCGCGGAACCACACCGGCGACAGGTCGGCGCCACTGGCCGGCATCCCGGACAGCACCACCCGGCCACCGGCCTTGGTCACCCGCAGCACGGTGTCGATCGAGTCCTTGCTGCCGACCGCGTCGACCGCGACGTCCACGCCGCCGAGCAGGAATTCCCCCGCGCCGAAGTCCGGCTTGAGCCGGAACGCGCCGGTCGAGCGCCGGACGCCGCGGAACACCTCGTCCGGCGCGACCACGTCGCTGGCGCCGAACGCCCGCGCCAGCTCGCGCTGCTTGGCGTGCTTGGCCACCACAGTGATCCGGCCGGCCTGGGTCAGCTCCCGCAGCGCGAGCGTTGCGAACAGTCCGACCGCTCCGGCGCCACTGACCAGCACCGACTGTCCCGGCGTGATCTTGGCCCGGAGGGCGGCATGCACCGCACCGGCCAACGGCTCCACCAGGACGGCGCGCTCGTCGGACAGTCCGTCCGGTACGGCGTACAGCTGGCTGCGGTGGGCGACGAGCACATTGCCCCAGCCGCCGCCGGTGTCCTGGCAGAACCCGGTCTGCAGACCTGGCGCCACGTGGCCGACCGTGATCCGGTCGCACCGGTTGGTGTTGCCGCTGACGCAGTTCTCGCACGGCTCGACACCGCGGGCCGCGCAGGTGAGCACGGAGTCCATCACGACCCGGGTGCCCTTCGGCAGGTCCTCGCAGTCGTCGAGCAGTTCGCCGACGACCTCGTGACCGGGGACGAACGGCATCGAGACCACCGCGGAGAAGTACAGCTTGGTCGAGCCGGTCACCATGCCGAGGTCCGAGCCGCAGATGCCGGACAGGATCGGCCGGATCCGCGCCCAGCCGGGCCGCTCGGCCTTCGGCTCGTTGATCGTGACGAGTCGCAGCGGCGCGGCCGGTCCGGTCAGGATGCCGGGAATGCGGCCGCCGACCGCCTTGGCCGCCAGGAACTTGGCCGGCGACCGGTACATCTCGAGGGCGAGCATCATCGGGCGTTCACCCCTGGGAGCTCCAGACGGGACGTGGTGGACGAGGTCTTCCAGTCGACGATCTGCCAGCGCGCGGCCCGGGCAGCCCGGAACAGCGACACGTCCGGCGAGACCGCGACCGGATTGCCGACGGTCTCCAGCATCGGGAGGTCCGAGTGGCTGTCCGCGTAGGCGTACGACTTGGACAGATCGATGTTCGTCTGCCGGGCGTGGTGCTTGATCCACGCTGCCCGCGACTCACCGACCAGCGGCGGACCGGACAGGAAGCCGGTGCAGCGGCCGCGGTCGTCGACCGCCAGCTCGGCGGCGACGATCTCGTCGAACAACGGCTCCAGCGGCCGGGTCAGCGGTCGCACGGCACCGGTGATCAGGATCGTCTTGTGCCCGGCGGCGCGATGCTCGCGGATCCGCCGGACGGCGGCGCCACTCAGCCGTTCCAGCACGTGCTCGGCGAGGATCTCGTCGACGATCTGGTTCAGCTCCTCCAGATCCGCGCCGGCGTACCGGCGGTAGATCGTCCGGAGGAACGTGCCGCGGTCCTTCCGCTCGGCCGCGATGAGCTTCGGCAGCTTGCGGAGCATCGCGCCGATCTCACCGGCCCGCTGCGGACCGTCGAGCTCGGGCAGCCGCATCCACAGGTAGGTCTCGATCACGTTCGACGACAGCAGCGTGCCGTCCATGTCGAAGGCCGCGATCACCTTGGACTCCGACGAAGGCTCGACCTTCTTCAATACGCCGGCGGACTCGGCGAGCGCCTTGTTCCGCTTCTTGCGGACGACGTCCAGCCGGCGCATCGACTCCGTGACGCTCGGGCAGTGCAGCTCCTGCAGGTAGTACTGCCAGTCGACGACCGCGGTGTCGCAGGCGAACTTCTCCTTGTCGTCACCCTCGAGCGCGTTGTGCAGCGCGAGCACGTTGTCGTCGATGAACTGCAGCTCGGCCTGCGCGTACTCGGAGTACAGGTCCATGTAGCGGCGGAGGAAGTCGAGGCGGCGCTTCTGTACGTCGAGCTCGCGGGCGTACTTGCGGACGCGTTCGCTGCGCGGCACCGTCGTGATGATCCGGTCGGCGATCTTGTGGGCCTTCTCGCCGTACCGCAGCATCGTCTCGACCGAGTCGCCGCCCGGGAACTTCCAGACCGGCAGCCGGACCGCGCCGCGCTCGCCCAGGTCGAACGGGTGCTTGGAGAAGTACGCGCGGACCCCGGCGTACAGCTGCTCGAAGGTCAGCGGGTTCCGGGCGCCGGAGCCGATGTGGTAGTACTCCGGCTTGCTCAGCTCGGGCTCGGTCGCCATCACCGCACAGATCGCGCCGACCACGTGGTCGACCGGGATGATCTCGATCACCGAGTCCGGGCTCGCCGGGAACTCCGGCAGCTCGCCGCGGCCGTACGCCAGGATCAGCGGCTCGGCCATCTTGAAGCCCTCGATCCAGCCCGGATGCGGGGACTGCAGCGCGGACTCGATGATGGCCGGCCGGACGATCGACGTCGGTAGCTTGCCGGCGAACTCCTCGACCACGCGCTCGCCGAGTGCCTTGGTGAACGTGTAGCAGTCCGTCCAGCCGAGGCTGCGGGCCCGCTCGGTGCCGGTCTCGACCAGCTTCTTCGCGACCCACTCGATCCGACGCCGCTCGGTGTCGGCCGCGGCGGTCAGGTGACCGGCTCGGCGGTGCAGCTTCTCGGCCTCCTTGCGGAACTTCACCAGCATCGGCGCGGACCGGGACTGCTCCTCGATCCGGGCCTTCATCGCCATCCCGGCCTCGGCCTCGGTCCGCCAGTCGACCAGGTGCTCGACCGGTGCCTCCGGGATCGCGCCCCGGCGGCGGCCCGCGGTGTAGGCGGTGGAGATGTGCACGTAATGAATACGGCGGTCGGTCCCTGCGCGGCTTTCATCGATGCGCTCGAGCAGGCTCTTCGTGCCGAGCACGTTGGTCGTGAACGCCTCGTGGATCGGCGGGTCGAAGCTGACGTCGCCGGCGCAGTGCACGACGATGTCGAGATCGTTCGGCAACTCCGGTACGTCGGACAGGTCGCCGTCGATGACCTGGATCCGCGCCGCGGACAGCGCCTCCGCGTCGGCGTGCTCCGTGCCGTCGCCGTAGAACGGCTTGAAGATGTCCTTGCGCAGCAGCTGTGCCATCCGGTCGGTGCCGGACATCGAACCCTTCGGCCGGATGATCGCGACCACGGTGGTGCCGGGCAGGTCGCCGATGATCCGGTGCAGCAGTGCCTCACCGACGAATCCGGTGACGCCGGTGACCAGGACCTTCTTGTCCTTGAGCTTGTCGGCCAGACTCACTTGTCGCCTCCACGCGTGAGCTCGAGTGCCTCGGTCAGGGTGAACGCGCCGGCGTACAGGGCCTTGCCGACGATCACGCCTTCGACGCCGTCCGCGACCAGGGTGCTCAGGGCCTTGAGGTCGTCGAGGCTCGAGACGCCGCCGGACGCGATGATCGGCTTGTCGGTGCGCGCGCACAGGTCGCGGTACAGGTCCAGGTTCAGGCCCTGCAGCATGCCGTCCTTGGTGACGTCGGTGACCACGTAGCGCTCGCAGCCGGCCGCTTCCAGCCGGTCGAGCACCTCGTACAGGTCGCCGCCCTCCTTGGTCCAGCCACGGGCGGCCAGGGTCCGGCCGCGGACGTCGAGCCCGATCGCCACGCGGTCGCCGTACTGCTGGATGATCCGGTCGCACCACTCCGGGTCCTCGAGCGCCGCCGTACCGATGTTGACGCGGCGGGCGCCGGTCGCCAGCGCGGCCTCGAGCGAGTCGTCGTCGCGGATGCCGCCGGACAGCTCGACCTGGACGTCGAGCTTGCCGGTCACCTCGGCGAGCAGTTCGCGGTTGCTGCCGCGGCCGAACGCCGCGTCCAGGTCGACCAGGTGGATCCACTCCGCGCCGGCGTCCTGCCAGGCCATCGCGGCGGCCAGCGGATCGCCGTACGACGTCTCGCTCCCGGCCTCTCCCTGCACCAGGCGAACGGCCTGTCCGTCTGCCACATCGACGGCAGGCAACAGCACCAGATTGTCTGACATGGCCCACACCCTAGAGGGCGTTCCTGAAGGATTCGTAACCCGGAGGCCTGCTGAGTCGTTCATATCCAATCTGTCTCAGCAATACCAGCGTGGTTAGTGGTCTTATCATTACGCTGGTCCGGTGGTGACTGTCGAAGAACTCGAGGCCGATCCGCATCCGACCCTCGCGCTGGTGCGGCCGATCGGGTGGATCGAGGCGCTGAACAGCTGGGTCGTCACGTCCCGCGCGCTCGCGCTGACCGTCCTGCGGGATCCGGACACGTTCACGGTCGACGATCCGCGGTTCTCGACCGCTCAGGTGGTCGGCCCGTCGATGCTGTCCCTCGACGGCGGTCCGCACAAAGCCCACCGCGACCCCTTCGAGTCACCCTTCACCCTTGCTGAAACGCGCCGCCGCTTCACGGAACCGGTCCAGCAAACCGTCGACGACCTGATGGCGGCTCTCGAGCAACCTGCTGATCTCCGCACGGCGCTCGCCGGACCTCTGTCCGTCGCGGTGGTTGCGTTGTCGCTCGGCCTGCCGCCGGCGTCGGCCTCGACGGTGCTCGAGTGGTACACCGCGATCTCCGACTCCGTGACCGGGGTCTCGGCCGGCCGGCCGGTCACCGTCGAGGGCGGCGCGGCGTTCGCCGAGCTGCACAAACATGTTGCTGCCGGCATCGACTCGTCGGACTCGCTGATCGCCGCGGCCGCGCATGCCGGGCTCGGCGTGGACGAGGTCGTCGCCAATGCCGCCGTACTCATGTTCGGCGGTATCGAGACCACCGAAGGCATGATCACCAACGCCCTCTGGCACCTGCTGACCAACCGCGACCAACTCGATCTCGTCCTGGCCGACCCGTCCCTCCTGCCCAACGCGATGGAGGAGTCACTCCGCCTCGAACCGGCCGCCGCCGTCGTCGACCGCTACGCGACCCGTGACGTCGAGCTCGCCGGCACCCAGATCCGCGGCGGCGATATGGTCACCGTCTCGCTCGCCGGCGCCGGCCGTGATCCCGAGGTGTTCGAGTCGCCCGACGAGTACGACGTACGGCGGGCGAACGCGCGCCGCCATCTCGCCTTCGCCAGCGGACCGCACATCTGCCTCGGCATGCACCTGACCCGCCTGGAGACCCTCACCGCCCTGGAAGCCGTACTCCGCCTCCCCGGCCTCCGCCTGGCCGCGGACTCGCCACCGCCGCGCGGACTGGTCTTCCGCAAGCCGTCGGCCCTGCGGGTCAGCTGGGACGCGTGAGGACCAGCATCGTCGCCGAGTAGACCGGCATCAGCCGATCCGGACCGCGCTCGGCAGTAGCCGCGAACCGCTCGAACCCGGGCTCGAGCTCGTCGGCCGGCAGGCGCTCGAACGTCGACATCGCCCGCAGACTGAGCCGCTGGTAGCTCTCGCGCAGAGTCCGCGGCTCCTCGGCAGTGATCCGTACGACGTCCTCGGCCGGCGCCAGTCCTGCTTCCGTCGCGAGCGCCTTCGCCTCCGCGACCGAGATGTACATCGCCGCATCGACCTCGCGCGCGGACGGGAAGTACTCGTACCAGAACAGGTCCGGCATCACGTCCGAGAACTGGCTGCGCAGCAACGCCACTCCCCCGGGCCGCAGGACCCGGCGGACCTCGCGCAGCCCCTGCAACTGGTCCGGGAAGTGATGGAACGACAGGAACATCAGCACCGCGTCAACCGATGCCTCAGGCAACGGAATCTCCTCGGCGCTGCCCGGCAGATAGGTCACGCCCGGATGCGGCGCCTGTTCGGCACTCGCACGCATCCGGTCCGACGGCTCCACGCCGTACACCTGGCCCTGGAACTCCGCGGCCAGACCGGGGCTGAGCCGCCCGGTCCCGCTCCCGAGATCGAGCACGTCCAGCGGACGCCGCTCGGGGAGGTAGGTGCCGAACGCCGCGGTCCAGCGACGCACTTCGGCCGGCGGCATCCCCCGGCCCGCGACATACACACTGCCCATCCGACCGTTGTAATCGACCATGCTCCAGAGCTTATCCTCCGAGGAAGACGTCGTACGCGAGCCGCAGGATGAGCGCGGAGACCACGACCAGGAAGATCACGCGGACGAAGCGGCTGCCGCGGGCGACGGCCGTCCTGGCGCCGAGCAGACCGCCGAGCATGTTGGCCGCGCCCATGATCAGGCCGAGACCCCACAGCGGTGCGCCGTGGAGTGCGAAGACGAGGATCGCGCCCAGGTTGGTGGCGACGTTGGCGATCTTCGCCTTCGCGCTGGCCTGCAGGAAGTTGTACCCGAGCAGGCCGACCAGCGCGAAGATCAGGAAGGATCCCGTCCCCGGCCCGACCGCGCCGTCGTAGAACCCGATCAGTACGCCGACCCCGCTCGCCGCGAGGTAGTGGTCGCGACCGTCGAACCGCAACGCGGTCCGCGCACCGAGGGACGGCTTCATCGCGGTGTAGATCGCGACCACGACCAGCAGCACCAGCACGATCGGCTTGAACCACGACATCGGGATCTTCGTCGCCACCAGCGCCCCGGTCGCGGCGCCGAGTCCGGCGAGGAGCGCCAGCGGCAGGACGGTCTTCTTGTCGGGGCGCACTTTGACACCGAACGTGACCGCGCTGGTCGTCGTACCGCACAGCGACGAGATCTTGTTGGTCGACAGGATCTGCGCCGGCGAGGCGTTCGGCAGGCCGAGCAGCATCGCGGGCAGCTGCAGCAGTCCCCCGCCACCGACCACGGCGTCGATCCAGCCGGCCGCGAACGCGGCGATCACCAGGAACAGCAACGTCCACAACGAAATATCAGGCACCGCGGCACGTCCTCACGGACCCGATGATCAGGTAAGGGCGTAGTACGACTCAACCTTTACACCGCTGAATGAGAGGTATGACACCCGATCCGCCAGAATGGTGGGGTGAAGTTCCTACTGCTGATCCACAACAACGCCGAGGCACTCGAGAAGTACACCGAGCAGGAGCTGGTCGAGATGTCCGGCGGTCCCCAGCAGATCGCCGCGACCGCCCGGGAGCTGCTGACGACCGGGGAGCTGGTGTCGGTTCTCGCGCTCAACGATCCGGGCGAGGAGAAGGACATCCAGCTGGTCGCCGGTACGCCGGTGATCTCGGACCGTCCGCTGCTGGAGACGAAGGAGTTCCTGGCCGGCGCGATGGTGCTGCAGTGCGCGTCGGTCGAGCGGGCGCTGGAGATCGCGGCGCGGATCCCGCTGGTGGAGTTCCGGCGCGTCGAGTTCCGCGAGATCCGCCTCGACCAGGACGACTTCCTCGGCCAGCTCGACGACTTCACGGGGGCCGGCGAACCGTGACCGATGCGGTGTCCGAGCTCGAGGCGGCGATTCGGGCGGCGGCGCCGCGGGCATTGGCGGCACTGGTCCGGCGGTACGACGCGTTCGACCAGTGCGAGGACGCGGTCCAGGAGGCGCTGGTCGACGCGTTCGTGCAGTGGGGCGCGAACGGCGTACCGGAGCAGCCGATCGGGTGGCTGATCAGCGTCGCGTCCCGCCGGATGATGGACGGCTGGCGGCGCGACAACGCGCGCCGGCAACGCGAGCTGAACGACTTCCTGCGTGCGCCGGCCGATCAGTACGACCCGGACGAGTACCACGAGGACGCCGACGACACGGTCCGGCTGCTGGTGCTGTGCTGCCACCCGGCGCTGACTCCGGCTTCACAGATCGCCCTGACGCTGCGCTCGGTCGGCGGTCTCACGACCGCCGAGGTGGCGGCCGCACTGCTCGTCAGCGAGACCACGGTCGCCCAGCGCATCAGCCGGGCGAAGCGGCTGATCAAGGACGCGCGGTTCGAGCTGCCGACGGCTCAGGAGTACGACGCGCGGCTGCGCGCCGTACTGCAGGTTCTCTACCTGATCTTCAACGAAGGGCACACCGCCAGCGCGGGTGAGGCACTGCAGCGGGTGGACCTGGCCGCGGAAGCGCTCCGCATCACCCGGTTGCTGCATCAGGCCACCGGCGAGTCGGGCGAGGTGACCGGCCTGCTGGCGTTGATGATCCTCACCCACGCCCGCCGGGACGCGCGGACCGGGCCTGGCGGCAACCTGATCCCGGCCGACCGGCAGGACCGGTCCCGCTGGTACGCCGACGAGATCGCCGAAGGTACCCGCCTCGTCGAGGAGACGCTGCGCTCCGGCGCCGTCGGCCCGTACCAGCTGGAGGCGGCGATCGCGGCGGTGCACAGCGAGGCCGACTCGGTCGAGACCACCGACTGGGAACAGATCGCCGGCCTCTACCGGATCCTCGAGAAGGTCGACCCGAGTCCGATGGTGACACTCGGCGCTGCCGTCGCCGTCGCGATGACCGACGGCCCAGAGGCCGGCATCGCGATCGTCGAAGGGCTGGCCGACGACCGGTACCTCGGCGAGCACCATCGCCGCCTGTCGGTTCTCGCCCACCTGCACGAGCTGGCCGGCCGGCCGGACCAGGCCCGCTCCAACTACCTCGCGGCTCTGGAGCGCACCCGGAACACGGCCGAACAGAACTACCTCCGCGACCGCATCGCCCATCTCGTCTAGGCCCGCGGCGGCACGCTGATCGCGCTGCGGAACACGTGTCCCGGGTCGACCGACTGCTTGAGCGCGGCGAGCCGGGCGCGGTGTGATGCCGGGTAGCACAGGTCGAGGTCCGCGTCGGTCGGGTCGGACAGGAAGTTCACGTAGGCGCCGTTCGGCCGCAGGGTCTGCCAGAAGGCGTCGAACTCCTCCGGCTGCGACCCCTGGGCTTCGACCGTCCCCATCAGCACCGAGTTGACCATGAACTGTGCATCGCGGTGCGCGAACGCGGTCGCGTCCCCCGGCATCGCACCGAACGCGCCGCCGAGTGCCCGGATCTCCATCGCCATCGCCGGCATCTGCTGGCGTGCCTCGAGCAGCCTGCCCGTGAGGTCGGGCCACCACATGTCGAAGAGGCCGTTGCGGATCCGCGGCTGCCAGTCCGCCGGCATCGACATCTCCGACAACACTTCGGCGTACGGCACCTCGGTGACCTTGTCGGTCAGCAACGTGCCGAGGTTGCGCAGCGGCTCCAGGACCGCGGGGTCTCCGGCGACACACACCATCACGGCGACCGGGACCTGACGGTCGGCCATCATCGTCGGTGCGAGCTGCAGCGACGACGTGAGGCTCTCGGGCGCAGTCGCGGCGTACTCCGCCCAGCCGTTGAGCACCTGCTCCGCTTGGGTCCACGGGTACAGCAGGGTGCCGAAGTGCACGGTCGGCTGCCGTACGGCGGCGACGTCGTACGACGTGACCACGCCGAGGCTGCCCGCGGCACCGCGCAGGCCCCAGAACAACTCCGGTTCGTTGGCGGCGTCGACCCGGCGTACCGAACCGTCCGCTGTGACCACCTCGGCCGACATCACGTTGTCGATCGCCAGCCCGTGCTTGCGAACCATCCAGCCGACGCCGCCACCGGCCATCAACCCGCCAACGCCGACGCTCGCCGTGTCGCCCGACGAGATCGCGAGGCCGAGCTTCGCGAGTCGCGCCGCCACCTCGCCCCAGGTCGCTCCGGCGCCGACCCGGACGACATCGTCCGGCAGCACCCTGACCTCATCCATCGGCCGTACGTCGATCACCACGCCACCGTCGTTCGTGCCGAATCCGGCCGCGTGATGCCCACCGCTCCGTACCGCGACGGGCAGCTGCTGCGCCTCGGCGTACCTCAATGCAGCCACCACATCGGCCGCCCCGGCGCACCGCACCACAACCTGCGGCCGCCCCTCGACCGACACCACCCGCCGGGCGTCGGCGTACCCCGCGTCGCCGTCGGCGATCACCTCGCCGACCACGACCTCCCGAAGCCCGTCGATCCCCCGGCCAACCACCACTGATTCCGTCATCGTCACTCCTCACATCCCAGACGCCCCCTCGGCGTCTCACCCCCGGGATCGGAGCCGACCGGCATTCCTCGACATGCTCGGCCGAAGAAAGTACGAAACCGGCCCCGCTCCCTGACGGGAACGGGGCCGGCCGGACGACGATCAGCTGCGGACGGTGGTGACCAGGTGGTCCACCACGTCGGCCACCGGGATGTCGGTGCGGGTGTTGCTGCGGCGGTCCTTGACCTCGATGGCGCCGTCGACGAGGCCCTTGCCGACCACGGCGATCGTCGGCACGCCGATCAGCTCGGCGTCCTTGAACTTCACGCCCGGGGAGACCTTCTCGCGGTCGTCGTAGATGACGCTGAGGCCGCGCGACTCCAGCTCCGCGGCGATCTCGGCCGCCTTCTCGAAGACCTCGGAATCCTTGCCGGTGGCAACGAGGTGTACGTCGGCCGGCGCGATCTCCCGCGGCCAGACCAGACCGAGCTCGTCGTGGTTGCCTTCGGCGATCGCCGCCACCGCACGGGTGACGCCGACGCCGTACGAGCCCATGGTGACCGTGACGAGCTTGCCGTTCTGGTCGAGCACCTTCAGGTCGAGCGCGTCGGCGTAATTGCGGCCGAGCTGGAAGATGTGGCCCATCTCGATCCCGCGCGCCGCCGCCAGCGGACCCGAACCGTCCGGCGCCTCGTCGCCGTCGCGCACCTCGGCGGCCTGGATCGTCCCGTCCGCGGTGAAGTCGCGCCCGTGCACCAGGTTGACGACGTGGAAGCCGGACTTGTCCGCACCCGTCACCCACGCCGAACCCTCGGCGACCCGCGGGTCGAGCAGGTAGCGGATGCCGGACGAATTCTCCTTGCCCAGCACGCCGGGGCCGATGTAGCCCTTCGCCAGCGACGGGTGCTTCTCGAAGTCGGCCTCCTCGAAGGCCGCGACCTCGGCCGGCTCGACCTGCGCGCCGAGCCGCTTCTCGTCGATCGCCCGGTCGCCCGGCACACCGATCGCCAGCGGCTCACGCGTCCCGTCCGGGTGCACGAGCATCACGAGCACGTTCTTCAACGTGTCCGCGGCCGTCCAGTCGCGGCCGTCGGTTCGTGCGTGCTTCGCGTTCAGAGCGTCGACGAGCGTGTCGATCGTGGGTGTGTCCGGCGTGTCCACGACCTCGGCGGCCGGCACGCCGGACGCGTCGATCGCCGCGGCCTGCGGCACCACGACCGCCTCGACGTTGGCGGCGTACCCACCCGGGGAGCGGACGAAAGTGTCCTCACCGTTCTCCGCGATCGCGAGGAACTCCTCGGACCGCGAACCGCCCATCGCACCGGACATCGCCTTGACGATCACGTAGTCGAAGCCGAGCCGGTCGAAGATCTTGATGTACGCCTCGCGATGCTTCTCGTACGACGCGGCGAGGCCGTCGTCGTCGATGTCGAAGGAGTACGAGTCCTTCATCACGAACTCGCGCCCGCGCAGCACGCCGGCCCGCGGCCGCGACTCGTCGCGGTACTTGTTCTGGATCTGGTAGATCGACAGCGGAAGGTCCTTGTACGACGAGTAGAGGTCCTTCACGACCAGCGTGAACATCTCCTCGTGCGTCGGACCGAGCAGCATGTCGGCGCCCTTGCGGTCCTTCAGCCGGAAGATGTTCGGCCCGTACTCCGTCCAGCGGCCGGTGGCCTCGTAGGGCTCGCGCGGCAGCAGCGCCGGGAACACCAGCTCCTGCGCGCCGATCGCGTCCATCTCCTCGCGCACGATCCGCTCGACGTTGCGCAGCACCCGCAACCCCAGCGGCAGCCAGGTGTAGATGCCGGGTGCGGCCCGCCGGATGTACCCGGCGCGGACGAGCAGCTTGTGGCTCGGGACCTCCGCGTCCGCCGGGTCCTCGCGAAGCGTGCGGAGGAACAGCGACGACATACGCAAAATCACGGGAGTCTCCAAGCGATGCAAAAGTAGAAATCAGGACGTCACAGAGAATATCCGCCTGGCGGACATGCTCTCACCACGTTATCCACAGGCACACACCGGACTCATCCTGACCGGCCCTCACGCGCGGCCTTCAGCGCCCAGCGGATCAACGGGACCTGCAGCGGCAACCGCGCGTACGCGAGCGCGCGGGCCGTCGGCGATCCCTTCTTCTGCAGGTCGGCCGCCATCTGCACGTTCGCCGGGAAGACCGCCACCAGTAGGCCGGCGCTCGCCAGACCCGCCAACCGGCGCGTGCGCGGGTGCAGCAGGCCGGCCGCGCAGGCGAGCTCCGCCACACCCGAGGCGTAGACGAGCTCCTTCTTCCGCGGCAGCACCTTCGGCACGATCTGCTCGAACGGTTCCGGCTTCAGGAAATGCAGCGATCCGAGCACGCCGAACAGCACGGCCAGGCCGGTGGTGGTCTTGCTCCGCGACATGCGCCGGAGCTTACCCGACGGTAATCACGGCAGGTGCCCGTACGGCGCAGCGGCGGCCTGAGCGGCATAGACCAACGCTGGTTCGACCAACGGCCAGAACGTCGACGCAACACACGAGTACGCCGGCAGGAACCCGGCGCACCAACCGGTCTTCGGCCCGATCTCGAAGGTGTACGACGGCACGCCGCGCGTCCCGTACAACCAGTCGGTGGTCGAGCCCGGCGTGAAGTACCCGATCCCGCCGTCCCCGGTGAACACCGGATAGCCCGTGAACCCACCCATCTTGTTGCCTAGGGCCACCAACGCGTCCCGGTCCGGCGCGGCCGTACCGGTGTAGCCCCACGGGGCCAGGATGTCGTCGCCGTAGCTGTGCAGCGTCACGAAGACGCCGGTCGTACTCGCGGCGGCCGGGTCGTCCAAAGCACCCTTCGTGTCGGGAAAGATCCTGTCCAGGAAACCCTGGATCGCTACGGTCTCCGGCTCGGACGACGCCTTCGCGCCCGGGTAGGTCTCGTCGCACGGACCGCCCTGGTTCACGTCCCACTGGAACGACGAGTTCCGATTCAGGTCGACGCCGGGATAGGACGCCAGGCAGCCGCCGGCACTGTCGTCGACGTTCTTCCGCTGCAGGAGCGGGCGCGTCGGGTTCGATGCGACCACGTCCACTCCGTCCGGGTTCGCGATCGGCACCACCCACAGCTCTCGAGAGTCCAGCAAGGCGGTGATCTCGGGATCGACGCCGTACGACGAGACGAGCAGATCGATCCATCGGTAGGCGATCTCGCCGGTCGCCAGCTCGCGCGCATGGATCTGCGCGTGCAGGACGAACCTGGGCTTCTTCCCGGTGCTGCTCAACGCGCAGTCGCCGGCCGCGAGCTTGGTGATGCACAAAGCCTGGATGTCGTGCCCGCCCTGCCCCTTCACCTTCTTCCACGAATCGCCGATGTCGTAGAGCTTCACCAGGTCCGGGTGCGCCGCGGCGACAGCGGCATTGTGCTGCTCATGTCCCGCGGTGGTGTGATACCCGCCGTAGTACGTCGCTTCGACCGACGAGTACGCCGTCGAGGACATGAACATCAGGGCAAGGGTGCAGAGAAGAACCGCAATCCTTCGCATGCCGACCAGCCAACCCGACGACCGGCAATCGCCGGATCACGGACAGTGAGCAGTATCAGAACAGAATCGTCGCGAACGTCTCGATGGTCCGGAAGCCGACGCGCTCGTACGCCGCCCGCGCCGGCAGGTTGAACGCGTTGACGTACAGCGTCACCACCGGCGCGATCTGCCGGGCCAACTCGACCACGGCCGCCATCCCGGGCGCCGCGAGCCCACGACCGCGGTACTCCGGGTCGACCCACACGCCCTGGATCTGGCACACGCCCGACCCGACCGATCCGACCTCGGCCTTGAACACGACCCGGCCGTCCTCGATCCGCGCGAACGCACGCCCGACCCGGATCAGCTCCGCCACCCGCGACCGGTAGAACGTCCCGTCCGGTCCGGTCTGCGGCGGTACGCCGACCTCCTCGGTGTACATTGCCACGCAGGCCGGGTACAGGATCGGCAGCTCCACCGGCTCGACCGCGCGGACCAGCGGATCCGGCGCGATCAGCGGCGACCCCTCGATCACCATGAACGGCTGGTCGTCGCGCACCTCGCGGGCCGGACCCCAGTGCGGCTCGAGGATGCTCCACAGCTGGTCGACAGCGCGGGCCTGGCCGAGGATCTGGAAGCAGTTCCGCCCCCGTCGCATCGCGTACGCCGCGAACGCCCGCAGCGCCGCGTCGTCCGCGCCGACCGGCACCATGTTTCCGCCGGCGTGACACAGCGCCTCGAGCGCACCCTTCTCGACGTACCCCCAGACCTCGGCGCCGCGCCGCGGGTCGAGTCCGGACGCCTGCACGAGACTGTCGACGAACACGTTCACCACTGGATCGCGGCCGATGACCGCGCGCGCCGCCGCGAGGTCGCGAGGACCGAGAACCCGTACGCCCACGCGCAGAACCTAGCGGATGATCGCCCCGCACGTACAAAACAGGTCCGCGGTCAGACCGCCTGGCTGTCCTGACCGGCCGCGATCCGGCGCAGCGGTGAGGTCCAGGCGAAGACGACGCCGACGCCCCCGCACAGTCCCATCAGCACCATCCCGGTCCGCGGTCCGAAGGCGTTGCCGAGCACACCGCCGAGCACGGAGCCCAGCGTCCACCCGACGCCCCAGGACAGCATCCGGCCCGCTGTGTTGACTCGGCCGAGCAGCTTCTCGGGCGTCACCTGCTGGCGGTACGAGATCGCGTTGACGATCACCAGCACGTACGCCGAACCCCAGACGAGCAATGCCAGCGCTGCGATCACCCAGTTAGGCGATAGCGGGGACAGCACGCCTAGGAGCGCCGAGACCGGCAGTGCGTACAGCGTGATCGCCGCGGGCGGCATCCGCTTCAGCAACCGCGGCAGACTGAGCGCTGCGATCAGTCCGCCGATCCCCCACGTTCCCCAGACCAGTCCGAACCGGAGTCCCGACGTACCGACGTGAAGGACGCGGTCGCACCAGACCACGATCAGCGCCATGAATCCACCGCCGGCGAACGACTGCACGCTGCCGACGATCGTCATCGTCCGCACACCGGCATGCCCGATGAGATACCGCAGGCCGTCACCGATGTCGGTCAGTACTACCCGCGGCCGCAGCGGCGGCTGACCCTCGCGCGACTCCGACATCGCGCGCACGATCCCGCGGACGGCGAACGCGGACGCCGCGAAGCTGAGCGCGTCCAGCGTGAGCAGACTGGCCGGATCGAGTACGGCGAGGGTCAGACCGGTCAACGGCGGGACGAACAACTCGATCAGGCTCGACGCCGTCCAGACCGCGGAGTTGGCCTGCGCCACCCGCGCCCGGCCGACCAGGACCGGCAGTGCACCGAAGTTCGCGCCGTCGAAGAACGTGTAGACGGCCTGCACCGTGAACGCGACCACTAGCACCTGCGCGACAGTCAGCACCCCGAGCAGATGCGCGACTGGCACCGACCCGACGAGTACGGCGTTCACGCAGTCCGCGGTGACCATCGTCCGCCGCCGGTTCCAGCGGTCCGCGAGCGCACCGGCGAACAGGCCGGCCAGCAGGTACGGCGCTGACTCGAGCGCTGTCACCACCGCGGTCAGGACGGTCGAACCGCTGAGCCGGTACACGAGCACCGGGAGCGCGATCGCGGTGACCATCGACCCGGTGATCGACAGCGCGCGGGCCAGCCAGTACCGCCGGAAGTCCGGATCGTCGCGCAGCCGCCCGGGCATCACTGTCGTCATGGCCGCATCCTGCATGTTCAGGTGCGGTCGAGGTCAATGACCATCCACATCAAGTCCGCACCGAGATCGCGGTCCGGGGTCCGCGTCGCCTCGGTGAAGCCTTGAGCGCGGTAGAAGCCGATCGCCTGCTCGTTCGCGACCAGGACGTCGAGCAGGAGCTCCGGCGTACCGTCCGGCAGGGCTGCGATCGCGGCGTCGAGCAGTGCCTTGCCGATGCCCTTGCCTTGGTGGTCGGGTAGCACGTAGAGCTTCCACATCACCCAGGAGTCGCCCTCGCGGCCTAGACCGACCATGCCCAGGAGAGCGTCACCCTCGGTTGCCACCAGGGTGATGCCTTTGCTGATGCCGCGTTCCACGGCCTCTGCGGACCACCACTGGGCCAGTCCGTCGGTGATGAACTCCTCCGGCACCAGTCCGCCGTACGCCACCGGCCAGGTCGTCAGACCGATCTGCCGGATCGCGTCGACGTCGCTGGGCTCGGCCCGCCGTACGGCGATCATCCGTGCACCACCACTAGCTGCCCGTCCGGGTCCACGATCTCGAGCCCGGCCGCAGTCCGCGTCACCTGGTACGCGTCGAGTCGGGCCTGCACGTCGCCCAGGTCCTCGGTGGTGCTGAGATCCAGCCGTACGGCGAACTCGCCGGCGGCCGGTCCGAACCGGGCTGGGGTCTCCATGCCGACGCCTTCGAAGAAACGGCGCCAGGCCGGCTCCTCGGCACCGGTCAGGTACGGCGTGACCGACCAGCGCTCGTCCGGGCGCGCGTCATGGACCTTGTACCCGTACATGTCCTCGGAGCGCT